>JAJDCR010000164.1 GCA_029260735.1 Planctomycetota bacterium | reverse complement strand
ATGGAGTAGGGAATGAAGTATTTTGGCATCCCCTGAAATCCCAATATTTTTAGGAGAAAATTCATGTTTTGATCTTGAAATCCAGTATTTTTCTTTGGCAAAAGGATAGATGGGTAAACTAATTTTCTTTGGTTTAAGTTCCTGACACCTAGAAAGATGATTCCAGTCTAAGGGGAATAAATCATCAGTATTTTCATGGAGTAGGGAATGAAGTATTTTGGCATCCCCTGAAATCCCAATATTTTTAGGAGAAAATTCATATTTTGATCTTGAAATCCAGTATTTTTCTTTGGCAAAAGGATAGATGGGTAAACTAATTTTCTTTGGTTTAAGTTCCTGACACCTGGAAAGATGATTCCAGTCTAAGGGGAATAAATCAGAAGTATTTTCATGGAGTAGGGAATGAAGTATTTTGGCATCCCCTGAAATCCCAATATTTTTAGGAGAAAATTCATGTTCTGATTTTGAAATCCAATATCTTTTTTCTGCAAAAGGATAGGTCGGCAGCTCACTCAATCGATTCCAACTCTGAGGTTCATAGGATGTTTTCCAATCGATGCTAGTTCCGTTTACCCATAACTTGGCAATTTGATGAAGTTCATCACTATTGATTAGCTGCTGGATAAATTCTTTTCCTTTTTCTGTCTTACTAATATTAAGCCCTTGCTTTTTATCAACCACTCCTTGAAAAACAAGGGAGGACGATTTTCCCTCCCTCAGCAAGTTCAAGTCGATTAACAATTGTTTTTTATCGTGAACAACAATCGCTAGCCGATGCTTCATTTCCTCTCGCCCTACTTGAAAGGTGTAGAGTAACTCTGCTAAGGAAATGGCTTTATTGTCTTGAATGTAGTTGTATATGTTCTCGACATAGAGACTCAATTGGTCTGCCGTTTTCGCGGATACAACAAGTAAGCCACCATCTTTGCTTATCTTTTTCTCTTTTTTGTATTCTTTCTTAAGAGAATTTTTTTTATATTCTTCGATAACTACGTGGGCATTGGTTCCACTTCGCCCAAACGAACTGACAGCTCCTAGTCGATTTTCTTCCTCTTCGCACGTCCATGCCTTACTCGTTTTATTCACATAAAATGGACTTTCTTTCCAGTCGATATAGTGGTTCTCTTCTTCACAATACAGACTTGCCGGAATCATTTTATGTTTTATGGCACAAAGTAGATTGACTAAATTCACCAGTCCTGATGCAGCTAAAGTATGACCCAAATTCGGTTTATTGCTTGTTAAGGCGCAATACTGCTGCTTATTTGTTTTATTTTGGAAAGCATTTTTTAAGGCATTAACTTCAACGGGATCCCCTAGTTTTGTGCCTGTTCCATGGGTTACAATATAGCCTAGTTTTTCAACATTGATATTCTCACGTTCATAGACATCTTGAATTAACTCTGCTTGAGCCTCGCCATTAGGAGCAGTTACTCCATTTGTTTTTCCATCAAAATTAATACCGCTTCCTCTCACTGTACCATAGATATGGTTCCCATCTACTCTGGCATCACTTAACCGCTTAAGTACAAGGACAACGACCGACTCTCCACAAACAATCCCATTGGCATCTTGGGAGAATGTATGACATTTTCCATCTAGTGAAAGCATTCCAGCTTCGCTCATCATCACATAGCTCTGGGAAGAGGTTAGAAGGGCAATTCCTCCTGCTAAAGCTAAATCACTTTCTTGTGCTCGTAAGCTCATGCATGCCTGATGAAAAGCTACTAAACCAGAAGAGCAAGCTGTATTTGTTGCCACAGTGGGACCTCTAAAGTTCAGAAAGTAGGACAGCCGCGATGATATCATTGCGATGCCACTACTGGTTATGCCCAAACCTTTTGTTCTGTTTGCTATGATTGCTCTTGTTATTAGATATTCACTTTCTTCCATTCCCACAAAGACACCTACTTTTTCTTTACTAAGAGCCTTAGGATTTAGTCCGGCATCCTCTAGAGCATGGTAGGCTTCCATTAAAAATAAGCGTTCTTCCGGTGGCATATACTCAGCTTCTCGCGGTGATATATCAAAAAATAAGGGATCAAATCGATCGATTTTTTCTAGCATTCCAGCCCATTTAGAATGTGATTTAGTAGAGCATTGTCCACTAGGATCATAATAAGTCCCAGACACTCCCCACCGAGACTCAGGTATTTCTTTGACCGACGATTCCTTTGCCAGCAAAATATTCCATAACTCGCTTACTTTTTGAGCTCCTGGGAATTTCCCACTCATCCCGACAATTGCTATAGCTTCGTTCTCTGGTACTCCTGAAAATGCAAGCTCTCTTGGTCGCTTCATCTTTTCGATTTTTGGATTAAGACTAAGAGAAGAAAAAGGAGGACTAGAAAAATCTTTAGTTCTATTTTCTCTTCTAGGCTCTTGGTATAGTCGATTTATTTGAGTGGCATATGTATTTGCCAGGTAAATACTTAGAGTAGATAATGTCGTATAGCTAAAGAACACCGTCGGAGTAACTTCTATTTGATAAATCTCATTCAATTCTTGGGCAAATTGAGCTAAACTAATAGAGTCGAATCCAAAGTCTGCTAAGTTAGCATCTTCGTCTAGCTCTTCTACAGGCACTTTAAGAAGACGCTCAGTTATGGCTTTAACGTCTTGCTTGGCACAGTTCAGAATGCTCTGTCCTCTGATCTCTGAAAGCTGTAATCCTGCCACCTGTTCTTTGGGTTGCTTCTTTCCTTCTTCTGCCATTTTTCTCCCCCACTCGGGCTTGTATTTTCGTTCTAAAAATTCCCTTATGCGAGTGGTCTTTCCCCTCATGACCAAAGTTTGTGAATATCCTTCTCGGATAATCGATTCAAAGACGGCCAGCCCTTGCTGGGACTCTAACCATGATTGTCCACTGCTCTGAAGGTATAGTTGTGCTGGTTCATCGCTAAACCCCATTCCTCCCTCTTTCCACAAAGGCCAATTAATTGCGATATACCTAGGTTGTCTACTTTCTTCTTGCAATGTACTTACCGCCATTTGATATCGTTTCCCTATGGCATAGGAGCAGCTACCAAAGTCTCCTAGTATTGCTGAGGAGGAGGTGAAATAACAGATCCACTCACATTGGTGGAAGGCACTATTGACAGCATTGGTTCCTTCTATATTAGCCAATAGTACGCAATCAAACTCTGACCACTTCATATTTGTAATTTGCTTTTTTTCCCCCAGTCCTGCCGCGTGAATCACGCCCGTTATTTGTCCTTTCTTCGATTGAATTTCTCTTGCCAATGACTGTAACTTTTCTTTGTGGGTAATATCGATGGATTCATAAGAGGCTGACTTGGCTCCTCTTTTCCTTAATTTATTTAGAGCAAGATCGTGTCTATGATTTTTTTTCGAACGCCCTAGTAAAATAAGACAAGCGTGATTTTGAGCTAAATATTCCGCAAACAAAAATCCTAAACCACCCATTCCTCCTGTAATGACATAGACTCCTCCCTCTTGGGAAGAAATTTCTTTTGCCCGTGGATATTTTACGGATTCAATAAATAGTTGTTTCTCAATACCTTTATCATAGCGGTATATCCCTCCTTTACCCATACACTTCTCTATGGCTTTCGCCGTTGGGGCATCGTAGAGAATAGTCATTTTCAGATTAGGTATAGCCAAGCTTCCAGAACGTTCATAGCCAATCCATGACTGGTCGTAAGCAGAGGTGTAAGTGCCCACCAAAATCAGTTGCTCTACTCTAGAGTTGTAGGTCTTTAATAATCCAAATATATCTTGAATACTAGCACGCCCTCGTTCTGTTTTAGGGCGATAGATAACGACTATTTTTCTGGCTTTATTCTTGTCGCAAGCTATCGTTTGCAGTCCCTCGTGAATTTTTTCTACGGAATTCCATGATTTGTTTTGCTCTCTAACCCTTTTTTTTAGGTTCCTTTGAACTTTATCATCTTTGCCAATGTAGAGAACATCTTGGGCAAGTTTTTCTTCCTTAAGAGATGGGCTTATAGGGGATATGTTTTTCCAGAACTCTTGGTATAAACTAAGAGTAGGAGTTTCTAAGGAGTATTTTGATTTTGAAGAAACTATTTTGTCTTGAACTCCTTCGATCCAGTATCTTTCTTGAGCAAAAGGATAAGTCGGGAGACTCATTCGCTTTGGAGTGGTTTTAGGGTAGAGTAATTTCCAGTCTATTTTTGTTCCATTAACCCACAATTTAGCCAATTTCTTGAGCTTTCTCTTTTGTATCCATTGCAAAATTAACTCTTTATCATCTTCATCTTCCTCTAATATGGAGATATCTCGCTGAAGGCGATGATTTCCCAAAAAATAAGCCTCTTCTTTTTTGTCTTCTATAAAAAATCGCAATTGAGTGAGAAACTCATCCCTTGTATGAGCGAGAAATGCTACTCGGTATTCCATTACTTTTCTACCGATTTGTAAAGTATAGGCTAGAGCGTGTAATTGTTCTTGCTCTTGTTCTTTTGTTTGTTTTTCTCCTTGGCTTTGCCACGCTTCTAAAAATGCTATGAATTTTTGAGCGTACTCTTTTAAATTGCTTTCTTTTTTCGCAGATAAGGGGATCAAGTAAGGCCTTGGACTTGCTGTAATCTTACTCGGGATCTCTTGCTTTAAAGGTCTTTTATATTCTTCTAAAATAGCATGAGTGTTGGTTCCTCCGATACCAAAAGAACTCAGAGCCGCTCGCCTAGGTACGCTCTCTTCTTTCCATTCTTTTAGATCTTGGTTGACATAAAAAGGAGAATTTTCAAAATCAATTTGAGGATTGGGACTTGTATAATTGATAGAAGGAGGAAGTTCTCCGTGATATAAGCTCAAAGCGACTTTGATACATCCGGCCAAACCGGATACCGCATCTAAATGTCCGATATTCGGCTTTACCGATCCAATCCCACAAAACTGTTTTTTCCTTGTATGCTTTTGATAGGCTTCTGATAAGGCCATCAACTCAATGGGGTCTCCTAAGGCTGTTCCTGTGCCATGCGCTTCCAAGTATCCAATAGACTCAGGATGAATATGGGTTTTTTCCAGTACCTCCTGAATAAGAGAAGATTGTCCTTTGACACTAGGGGCATAAAATCCTGCTTTGTCAGAGCCATCATTATTGATTCCAATACCACGGATAAGAGAATATATGTGGTCTCCATCGTTAAGCGCATCTACTGCTCGCTTGAGTAAAATGACACCTACTCCCTCTCCTCCAATCATTCCATCAGCATCAGCATCAAAGGTTCTACAATGGCCATCGCTAGAGAAATTCAATCCTGCCTGGTGTATGTATCCTAGGTTTAATGAAGCGGAGAGACTAGCGGCTCCTACGAGAGCATAATTTGCTTCTTGCGATTGCAAGCTATGGTAAGCAGAGTGCAAGGCACTTAGAGAAGAAGAACAGTTCGAGTGTAGAAAAACACTTTGCCCTGTAAACCCTAGTTGGTAAGAGATCATGGTGGGAATGGTTCCCCCTTGGGCCAAAATCCAAGACACGTATTCTTCCGAGTTTTCCATTACTTGATTTTGTGAGGGGACTTGAGAAAGAGAGCCATAAAAATTATTGCTTGCGGATATAAAAACACTCGTTTTGGGAATATTACCAGAATCATAGCCTGCGTCCTCGATCGCTTGCCAAGAGTGCATCAATAGCATGCGAAATTGCGGATCCATTAACATCGCATTGCTTGGTGAAATGTTAAAGAAGCTAGGATCAAATAGATTTTTTTCCTCTATCCCTGTTTTTATACTGATATACTTCGGATTATCGAGAATTCTTTGTGGCAGCAAAGAGTTTTTCTGCTCTTCTTTCGATAAGAAATGAACGCTCTCTTTTCCTCCTCTAAGATTTTCCCAAAATTCTCCATGATTAGCTGCCCCTGGGAAATGGCAGGACATTCCTATGATCGCTAGGCTATCTTTATAATAACTAGGATGTTTAGAGTATTTTTCCAGAGATTCCTCTACTCTTGCTGATGATATCTGAGGAGCAAGTCTTGGTTTTTTTTCTTGGCCCTGACTATTTTCTATGATGTATTCACTAATAGAGTGTATCGTATTGTGCTTGAACAAAGCGGCGGGCAAAAATTTGACAGAAAATCTTTCTTCAATTTTTCTCGCCAAAACTATCGTTAAAATAGAATCCCCTCCGACTTCAAAGAAACGATCATGGATTCCAATTACTTGTATTTCTAGCACTTCTCGCCATAAACTGAGAATGACTTCTTCCGTTTCTACTAGTAAAGGTAAGAGCTCTGAAGAATCTTTTTGACTATCTTGTCTCACTTCAATTTTTTGCACTGCTAGAAATTTGCGATCCATTTTTCCATTTCGAGTCAGAGGAAATTGATCGAGGGGGACGTAAAAGGAAGGAATCATGTACTTTGGTAAAGAGTCTTCTAAAAACTTGTTTAGTTTTAAACTCTCTTTTTCTCTTACAGAGGGGATATAGTAGGCAATGAGACGAGGTATTGGTTTTTCTTGTAGAACGACCAGTGATTCTTTAATCTGAGGGTGAGAGTTGAGTACACTTTCGATTTCTTCTAATTCAATGCGAAATCCTCTTAGCTTTACTTGAAAATCTACTCTTCCCAAAAATTCAATGTTCCTATTTGGTAACCATCTCGCTAAATCTCCAGTTTTGTACATCCGAGCACCCTTCTCACTAGAGAAGGGGTTGTCTATAAATTTTTCTTTGGTCAAATCAAGACGATTTAAGTAGCCTCTGGCAAGGCCATCTCCTGCAATGTATAATTCTCCCACTACGCCTACGGGCACAAGATTAAAATCTTTGTCTAATATATAGATTTGGATATTTGAGATAGGTTTTCCAATCGGAACATTTTTGTCTTCTTGGTTCTCTTTACAATCAAAGCTCGTAACATCAATAGAGGCTTCGGTGGGGCCATACAAATTAAAAACGCTTGTCTTCTTCATTTTTTGATATAATTGATTTACTTCTTTTTGTTCTAAAACTTCTCCACTGCAAAAAATCTTCTTTAGACTTTTACAATCGTTTTTAGAAACCTCTTGAAGGAAAACTTTCAGTAAAGAAGGAACAAAATGAATGTGAGTAATTCTGTATCGATTTATGGATTTAATTATATATCTAGGGTCCTTGTGCTCCTGCGGTTTTGCAAAAACAAGTGTCGCCCCTACAACTAAAGGCCAATGGAACTCCCATCCACTTACATCAAAACTATAAGGGGTTTTCTGGAAAATTTTATCTGTTTTGAGTAACTCATATTTTTTTTGCATCCATATAATCCGGTTAACTAGACCTTGGTGTTCTATGCATACTCCTTTTGGTTTTCCTGTGCTCCCCGAGGTATAAATCACATAAACTAAATGCTGTGGCTTTACTTTTCTGGCTAAAGATTTTCCCTTCGACTTACTTTTTATATCTTTCATTTCGCTATCTAAAACCACTAGATCAATAGATTTCTCTATTGAGTGACGGATCTTTTTCTGCAAAGCCACTTGAGTCAGCAAAACTTTTATACGGCTATCTTCCACCATATACCTGATTCTTTGTTGAGGAGAACTTGTATCTATTGGTAAGTAGGCACAGCCAGCTTTTAATATTCCCAATATTCCTATGATCATCTCAAAAGATCGATCCAGATAAATTCCTACTAGATCATCTGGTTTTAGCCCTTTTTCTTGCAAATATATTCCCAGTTGGGTCGACCTTTCATCTAACTCCTTGTATGTTAATGATTTATCTTTGTATTCAATGGCAATATTCTCAGGGGTTTCATACACCTGCTTTTCAAACAACTGATGGATACATTTCGCTCTAGGATACTCTGCTTTCGTTTGATTTAGTCCATAAAGAAGCTCGTCTCGCTCTTTTCCCCAGGGGGCGCAGTATTTTGCAAGGATTTCATTTGGTTGTGAGAGAATTTTTTGAAACAGATTACAGTAATTTTCGAAAAATTGATGGATGGTAGCTTCTTTATAGAGTTTGGGATTATATTTTAGATTTAAAATAAACTGTTTTTCTTGTTCAAAGACTTCCAAAGCAATTTCATACTCTCCTTCTTGGGAAATTTCGGGGATCATCTCAAAAGAAAAATCTTCATATTGATGATTTAAATACTCCAACTCTTTACTTCCGGAAAAATTTTGATAGAGAAATGCTGCTTGAAAAATAGGGCTATGATTAGGATAGATAGGAACTTTTAGCTTTTCCAGAAGAGTTCCAAAAGGATAAGAGTGAGCCATTCCTTCGATAATAGTATTTTGCAAATCCTTTAGGAACGAGATAAAAGAAGTTTTTTGGGTAAAAACACTGCGAAGAGGAATCATGTTGACAAAGAAGCCAATGAGCGATTGATCCTCTTTCTCTTCTCTCTCATCAAAAGGCATTCCCACAATAATTTCTTCTTGTCCCGTATAACCGTGGAGAAGCAGCTTAAAAACGGCCAAAAATAAAGTAGATAGATAGCTGGAGTTTTCTTTAGAGAACTGTCTTATTTGAGCAGCAAACTCTGCCTCAAATACATATTGGCAGGTTGTTCCCTCAAAACTTTGTTGGGGCGGACGAGGGAAATCGGTGGGAAGCTCTAGAGGGAACCTAGAACATTTGAGTTGTTCTTTCCAATAGGATAAACGTCGTTCTCCTTCTTTGCCCTGCAAGATCATTTTCTGGGCTGTGACAAAATCATCATAAGTTCTCGTAAAAGAAAAGAGGGAAGGGGTTTTTCCTCTTAATAATTCCTCATAAAAACCAAAAAAAGTTTTTAATAAGGGAAGGACAGAGCTACCATCAAAAATAATATGATGAACCGTAAAGAGAACAATGCTTTCTTTTTCCGAGCATTTTAGGAGATGTATTCTAAATAAAGGTTCTTTTTCAAAGAAAAAAGGCTCTTTCGCTTTTTCCTGTAAAAACGCAATGATTTGAGCAGGTTTAAGCAGAGAAATATCTTCTTTCTTAATGAGAACAGGTTGGGAAGCGTCTAGTATTCGATGGGCTCGCCCAGCCACTTCTTGCACCATGCTTTGCAAAATAGGGTACTGTTTCATTAAAAGCTGAGAAGCTTTTTCCAATAAAACAAGATTCTCTTCCCCAAAGAGTTTAAAACAAATAGGGCAGTTATAAGCGCTCACTTTTGGATAAATTTTTTGCCATGCCCATAACCCTTCTTGTCCTTTAGAAAGGTATTTTTTGTTATCGGTATTGCTTAATTGATATTTTCTTTCTTTAGAATGAACTGTCTGAGATCCTGCCTCTTCTTCTGTTTTGGATAAAGCTTTGTCTTCTATTTCTGCTTCGTTATTTTTTATAACAAGAATGGCTTCAAATTGAGAATAGTAGTTTTCTTTGAGGTATTTTGCTAAATCAGTTATGGAAATATATTCAAATAATAAAGTGGGGGACAATTCTTGACCAAGAATTGTTTCCAGTTCTTTGACCAAAGCCACTATCCCAGAAGAACTCAATTCCAGTTCAAAAAAAGAGGCTTCTTTTTGAATTTGATCCATAGGTTTCTGAATTTGCTGAGCAATTACCTGTTGTAAAAACAATTCTATTTTTTCATCCACACCCAAAGAAATTTTATCTGCCATAACATCACTTTGGTTTGCTCTTAAAAATTCCCATTTTACTATTTCTTTTATTTTTTCTTCCCATAAAGGAGAAGGGGTTTCTGGAAACATGGGATGAATCTTAGATTTTGAAGCAAAGGAACTACCTTGAGTTTCTGTAATCCAGTATTTTTCTTTCGCAAAAGGATAGGTCGGGATCTCATTCAAACGCTTGACACTTTCAAGCTCGTAGCATGTTTCCCAGTCGATGCTAGTTCCATTAACCCACAATTGAGCAATTTGATCGAATTTATGTTTTTTGATTAGCTCTTTGATAAATACTTTTCCTTCTTCTGTCTCACCGATCCATAATCCTTGTTTTTTATTGCTAACTCCTTCAAAAATAAGAGCGGATGATTTACCCTCTATCGCCGATTTTAAATTGCTCAGCAATTGTTCTCTATCATAAACAACCATCGCTAAGCGATGCTTCATTTCTTCTCGTCCTACTTGAAATGTGTACAATACCCCTGCTAAATCGATTTTTTTCTGATTTTGAATATAGCTATATACATTCTCTATATAACGACTTAATTGGCTTCGTGTTTTTGCTGAAACGACTAGTAATCCACCGTGTTTGAGTTGGTTTTCACTATCTTGTTCACATCTATTCTTAGGGAAACTATCCTTATATTCTTCGAAGACCACATGGGCATTGGTGCCACTACGTCCAAATGAACTCACCGCACCTAATCGTTTTTCATTTTCACCACACACCCATGCTTTTCTGGCTTTATTCACATAAAAGGGACTTTCTTTCCAATCGATATAGTCATTTTCTTCCTCACAATGCAGACTGGCTGGAATTATCTTATGTTTCATCGCTAAGAGAAGATTCACCACACTCACTAATCCCGATGCCGCTAACGTATGACCCAAGTTCGGCTTATTGCTGGTTAAGGCACAGTACTGCTGTTTATTTGTTTTATCTTTGAATACATCTCTTAATGCATTAACCTCTATAGAATCTCCTAATTTTGTACCTGTTCCATGGGTCACAATATAATCTAATTTCTCAACATCGATTTTTGCACGTTCATAGATATCTCTAATCAGTGCGGCTTGTGCCTCACCACTAGGGGCTGTTACTCCATTTGTCTTTCCATCAAAATTAATCCCACTGCCTTTTACTGTCGCATATATGTGATCTCTGGCTTCTTGGGCCTCACTTAGCCGTTTGAGTACAAGAACAACCACGGCCTCCCCACAAACTATTCCGTTGGCATCTTTGGAAAAGGTATGGCATTTTCCATCAATCGAAAGCATTCCAGCCTGACTCATCATCACATAGCTCATTGAACTGGGGAGTAGTGCAACTCCTACTGCTAACCCTATATCACTTTCTTTTGTTTGCAAACTTATACATGTTTGATGAAAAGCCACTAAACCAGAGGAACAGGCTGTATTTGTTGCTACAGTGGGACCTCTAAAGTTCAGGAAGTAGGATAGTCGTGACGATATCATCGCCGCACCACGGCTGGTCACTCCCAACCCTATTGCATGGGCATCACCTCTTTCAGCTTCTTGTAGTAAGAATGGGTACCCGCTTTCTTCCATGCCCACAAATACACCCACTTTTTCTTTACTAAGAGCCTTAGGATTCAGTCCAGCATTTTCTAGTGCATGATAGGCTTCCATCAAGAATAAGCGTTCTTCTGGTGCCATGTACTCTGCTTCGCGAGGAGATATTTCAAAAAATAGGGGATCAAATTCATCTATTCCCCTTAGCATTCCTGCCCATTTAGAGTGTGATTTGCTAGAGCTTTGACCGAGTTCATCATAATATGCACTCGCCCTTCCCCATCGTGATTCAGGGATTTCTTTCACAGACGGCTCTTCTGAAACCAAGAGTTCCCACAAGGCATCTACTGTTTGGGCACCGGGAAAACGGCCACTTACTCCTACAATTGCTATTGCTTCGTTTTCTTGTCCTCCAGAGAGGCCAAGTCGTTTTCCTCTTTTTCGCTTCATTCGTTCAGCTCTTGGACTTACATCCATAGGAAGAAGCAGAAGATCCTTTTCTCTTGTTGGAGCTTGGTATAGTTCTGCGAGCAAGGCAGGGTATGTATTTACCAAATGCTCACTCAATTGGGACAGGGTCGTATGATTAAAGAATACCGCTGGCATTAGATCTATCTCATAAACATTACTTAATTCCCGAGCAAATTCTACCAGATTAATCGAATCAAATCCAAAATCAGCGAAATTCGCATCATCATCTAACTGTGCTACAGGCAGTTTCAATAAACGCTCCATCATTGCCTTGACGTCTTGTTTGACAGATTCAAGAATGCTCATTGCGCTCAACTCTGCTCGCCAAAGTAGTCCAGTAACCTTTTCTTGCTTGCGCGTTGTTTTTTGTGTTGCTGCAGCCATCCATTCAGGTCTGTATTTTCGTTCTAAAACACCTTTGATACGAGTCGTTTCTCCTATCATCACCAAGACCTGCGAATATCTTTTACTGATGATCGTTTCAAAGGCTGCAATCCCTTCTTGTGCTCTTAACCACGATTGGCCACTGCTATTAAGATATAGTTCCGTCGACTCTTCATTGCTACCACCCATTCCCCCCTCTTTCCATAAGGGCCAATTAATAGCGATATGCCGGGAATGTTCTCCTTGCGTTTGTATCGTACTTAGCGCCATTTGATACCGTTTCCCTATGGCATACGAACAGCTACCAAAATCTCCTAATATGGCTGATGAAGATGAAAAGTAGCAGATCCACTCACATCCCTTAAATGCGCTGTTCACTGCATTGGTACCTTCTATGTTGGCTGACAAAACATGATCAAATTCTGCCCAACTTGCATCTGTAATTTGCTTTTCTCCCTCTATTCCTGCCGCATGAATTACACCCACTATTTTCTCTTCGCTCGATTCAATTTCTCTTGCTAATGAGTGCAACTTTTCTTCATCTCTTATATCGATTGCTTCATAGCGAACCGAACTAGCTCCTGCTTTCATTAGTTTATCTAGAGCAAGCTCGTGTTTGGTGTTTTTCTTAGAGCGTCCCAATAAAATAAGATGGGCATAGTATTCTTGTGCTAAATGAGTAGCAAATAATTGACCTAAACCACCCATCCCTCCGGTAATCAGGTATGTTCCTTCCTCTTTTAGCGGGACTTTTCTTGCTGATTCATAGGCCAATGATTCAAATGATAATTGTTGATGTACTTCTTTCTCGTAGCGATATACGCCTACTCTACCTATGCACTCTTCTATGGCCTCTGCTGTTAAGGCATCGTATAGGACAGTCACTTGCAAATTAGGTATTGCTATGCCCATCGACCGCTCATAGCCAATCCAGGATTGATCATAAGCTGACTGATAACTTCCTACCAAAATCAGTTGTTTTATCTTCGATTTGCAGACATTTAGTAGCTTAAATATATCCTCAATACCTGCGCGTTTTCGTCCTACTCCTGGACGATAGATAATGACCACTCTTTCGCTCTTCTCCGCGGCTATGCTTATCTCTTCTAGTCCATCACTAAGCTGCATCACCCAATACCACGTTTTTCCTTCTTGTATCATATGTTTTTTTAGATTTTTTTGAATTTTATCATCAATACCAATATAGACAATCTGCTCATAAACTAAGGATGATCGGCTTGTTGCTGATACCTTTCCCCAGCACTCCTGATACAAGCTAAGGGTTGGAGCTTCTATGGAATTTTTTGCTTTCGAAGCTCTCAGTTCTGCTAAACCGGAAGTATTTTCATGTAACAGTGGATGAGTCGTCGATAAACTTGATCCTGATTTGGGAACGACCGTACTACTCTGGGTTTCTGTAATCCAGTATTTCTCTTTTGCAAAAGGATAAGTGGGTAAACTGATACGTTTTGGTTTCACTTGGGCCTCCCCCACATTCGAAGAATGTAAGGGGACTCCATAGAGTTGATTCCAATCTAAATCCAAGCCTTTTACCCATAAATCAAGAATTTTCGAAAGTTTCCTCTGCTTTGTCCAATTGTTTATTGTTTCTTGAAATTCTTGATTGACCCGAAATAATGCTATGGTTTCTTTGTTACCTTTGACTTGCCCAAGATACATTTCTTCGATATCTTGACTTCCGGCTAAAAAATCTTCCATTTTTGCTTCTAGCTCTGAAAGAGAAGTAACGATAAAACCTAGTCGCTCTTCCATAGCCTCGCGTCCTATTTGCATTGTATAGGATAGGTTAACTAGATCCAAAGGATGTTCTTTACTAAACTCCGCTAAATTTCTTACCGATTGCTTTAACTGTTCTTTAGTTCTTGCAGAGAAGGGAACAATTACAGGAGAACTAGAAACAGCATTATTAGTTACCAATACTTTGGCCGAATCATGATATTCCCTAATAATTAAATGAGCGTTGCTTCCTCCTGCTCCAAAAGAAGAAATACCAGCAATTCGAGGAATTTCTTTTCCTTCTATAAGCGGACGATCCCAAGTCCTCAGCTCTTGGTTCACGACAAAAGGAGTGTTTTCAAAATCAATGCTTGGATTTAACTTAGAGGAATGAAGTGAGGGCACAATTTTTTCGTACTTCATCTGCAGAAGGATCTTGGTTAAGCCAGCAATACCAGCAGCTGCTTCACAATGACCAATATTGGATTTAGCGGAGCCAAGGCGGCAAAATCTCTTTTCTTGAGTATAGATGGCGAAGGCTTGGCTGAGAGCAGTAACTTCAATCGGGTCTCCTAGTTTAGTCCCTGTGCCATGAGCTTCTAAATAACTAATCCACCTTGGATCAATCTTTGATTCAGAGAGTGCGCTTGCAATGGCACTACGTTGGGCTTTAGGATTAGGAACAGTGTAACCGTTGGTTTTTCCTCCGTGATTGATCGCACTGCCTAAGATGACTCCATAAATATGATCCCTATCCTGCACTGCTTCTGACAAACGTTTGAGAAGAACAGCACCCACTCCTTCTCCGGGAATATAACCGTCTCCTCCCTCTCCAAAGCTCTCACAATGACCTTTGGTAGAAATAAACTGTCCGGCACTGAGCATTAGATACTTATTGGGATGA
>JAJDCR010000163.1 GCA_029260735.1 Planctomycetota bacterium | reverse complement strand
TTTGGATTTGCATATTTTCAAGGTGCAGTGAAAGAGTCCGTCTTAAAGTTAAAGAAAGAAAAGAATTTCACGCAAAGGCGCCAAGGAGAAAAAAAATCCAGGCAAGAGATAAATTCGGAGAATTTCATCAACATAAAGATTCTTTACATCTTCCTTTGCTTTTCTTTGCGCCTTTGCGTGAAATTCTTTTCTATTCAAAATCCACCGCGGAGGGGAAAAAAATATAAAGGCTACAGCTTAACTTAATGCTACTGGTGCCTGGCACGACTAAACCTTATAAAATATGGGCCTAGATTAAATGCATGTTTTTCAGGTATCGTATAAATAGTGCGTATGAAGAAAAACAAAAGATAAAGAATCATTATCAAGAAAATCCAAATTCGAGAAACCAAAAAAAAGCAATAACTAAGTGGACTTTATGAAAAAAAACAAATTTATACCAATAATAATACTTACTCTCCTAGCAATATTTATTTTACTAGAATACAGTGAGAAAAAATCAAGTTTATCTAAAGAACCTAACTTTTATCCTTTTGGTTTTGATTTGAAAAATAAAATAATTGTATACAACGGAAAATCAATTGCCATAAACAGCGGAATATTAAAAATAGAAAATTATGTTTTTCATATAGATTCAACAGATACAAAGCTTTCTATGGGAAAAAAATACACAGTTAATTTTCAGGGAGAGATTTTCCGAATGTTCTACACAGAGCTTCCTATTTTAGATATAAAAACGGGTAAAATAAAAAGGAAATACTCTCAAAGTAAATTGTGTTTACTGGAAAAAGGAGAGAAAGCTTTCTTCTCTTTTGCAAGACTAAAAATTAGAGGAACTACGTCTCGAAAATTCCCTAAAAAATCATACAACATAGAACTATGGAAAGATGAGCAAGGTAGTGATACAGAAAAAAAATCTCTTTTGGGAATGCGAAGTGATGATGACTGGATCTTAGATGGAATGTGGAATGAACCTATTAGAATTAGAGATTTTACATCGCAAAGCATTTGGCTCGAAATAGGAAGAGTCCAAGATAAAAGTACGGATGCAAAAATAGGGATTGCCCGAAAATATTGTGATTTTTTTCTGAACGGGAAATATAAAGGGCTGTATTATCTCAGCGAAAAAATTGACAGAAAACAGCTAGGTTTAAAAAAATATAAAACCCAAATGGAAGGGGAGTTATATAAAAGTTATAAATATGCTAATGGGACAACTTACACTAAAGTCGATAGTTTTGACAATAAGTCTTTAATATGGAGTGGTTATGAACCAAAGTATCCTAAAGATATCGGTAAAGTTGATTGGACTAATCTACACGGTTTTATAGACTTTATTGTAAATAGCACACCCGTTGATTTTAATAAGGAAGTTTCTTCTAAACTAGATTTAGAAAATATGATGGACTATTACATTTTTCGCAATTTATCAAATTCAAATATTTCAGGAAAAAATTTATACACGGGAAAATATAGCAAATCTTCTTTGTATTTTTTCCTCCCTTGGGATATGGATGGTTCCTTTGGCAATAATTGGGATGGAGAAAGAAATGATGTTGTTGATGACTTACTATCAAATCTACTATTTGACAGACTTCTCCATTTTTCTGATTTCAAAAGTGGAGTAAAAGAAAGATGGAGCGAGCTAAGAAAAAGCAAATTAAACACACTCTATCTTGTAAAGCAGTTTAAAGACAATTATGAATATTTAGATCGAAATGGAGTATACATAAGAGAAGCTCTCACTGGCCAAGCGCAAAATTATAGCAATACAGAGATTGATTATATTGAATCATGGATTAAACGCCGAGTCGATTTTCTCGACTCATACTTCGAAAATCTGTAAAGTTATGACTGATCGTTCGCTCATTTTTTGAGTAGTTGTGAAAATCAAAAAACGTAGATAAATTAAATGCTACAGGGTAGCCAGTAGTCAGCATTCAGTAGCCAGTAGTTGAAGAAAATACCTCGTAAAGCTATGCCTTTTTATGCTGACTACTGGCTACTGACTACTTTTTATATTTGTTTTAAAATTTTAAGCTGATAATTTGTGAAACTAACATAAAAATGAGCGAACCGTGAGTTATGAAGAAAAACAAAAGATAAAGAATCATTATCAAGAAAATCCAAATTCGAGAAACCAAAAAAAGTGATAACTAAGTGGACTTTATGAAAAAAAATAAATTTATACCGATAATAGTACTTACTCTCCTAGCAATATTTATTTTACTAGAATACAGTGAGAAAAAATCAAGTTCATCTAAACAACTTAACTTGTATCCTTTTGGTTTCGATTTGCCCAATAAAATAATTGTATATAACGGAAAATCCATCGCCATAAACAATGGAATATTAAAAATAGAAAACTATGTTTTCCATGTAGATTCAACAGATACAAAGCTCTCCATTGGAAAAAAATATGCGGTTAATTTTCAGGGAGAAGTTTTCCGAATGTTCCACACTGAGCTTCCTATTTTAGATATAAAAACAGGGAAAATAAAAGGGAAAGATACCGCCAGAAGTAAACTGTGTATACTGGAAAAAGGAGAAAAAGCGTTATTCTATTTTGCAGGACTGAAAATTAGAGGTCATACGTCGAGAAAATTTCCTAAAAAGTCATACAACATAGAGCTTTGGAAAAATGAGGAAGGAAATGATACAGAAAAAAAATCTCTTCTAAAAATGCGCAGCGATGACGATTGGATGCTAGATGGACTGTGGAATGAACCTATTCGGATTAGAGATTTTACATCCCATGCCATTTGGCTCGATATAGGAAGAGTTCAGCACCAGGGCAAGAATGCAAAGACAGGAATCGATCGAAAATATTGCGATTTATTTCTCAACGGAAAATATAAAGGGATATATTATCTAGGCGAAAAAATTGATCGAAAACAGCTCGGCATAAAAAAATACAAATCACAAATGGAAGGAGAGTTATACAAAGTTAGTCACAAAGCAAACGGGACGCTTTACTCTAAAGTCGACAATTTTGACAATAATTCTTTGACATGGAGTGGTTATGAAGCTAAATACCCCAAAGATATCGGTAAAGTTGACTGGACCAATCTACATAGTTTTGTCGATTTTGTTGTAAATGCGACACAATCTGAATTTAATAAGGACATCTCTTCCAAAATAGAAATGGAAAATATAGTTGACCTCTATGTTTTATACAATTTATCATCAAACTTAGATTTTTCAGGAACAAATTCATACATAGGAAAATATGATAGATCTTCTTTGTACTTTTTTATCCCCTGGGATATGGATGGCTCATTTGGTAACAGTTGGCTTGGAGAAAGAGATAATGTTGTTAATAAAGTAATATCTAGTCCGTTATATGAGAGACTTATAAACTTTCCTGATTTTAGAAACAGCGTAAAAAAAAGATGGAGTGAACTAAGAAAAAATAAATTAGATACACTCTATCTGGTGAAGCAGTTTAGAAATAATTATGAATATTTAGAGCGAAATGGAGTATATATAAGAGAGGCTCTCGCTGGTCGAGCGCAAAATTATAGCAATACAGAAATCGATTATATGGAATCATGGATTAAACGTCGAGTCGATTTTCTCGACTCATACTTCGAAAATCTGTAAAGTTCAACTGAAAATGAACTTTACGAAGACTGCCACTCCAATATTGCTTTCAAACACAATTCTTCGTCCTTCTGCCAAAGGGAGTAGGGGAGGGGAAAGAGTTTTAGCCCGGCTCTTTGGAAAATACGGTAGCGCTCTAAGTGAATTGCTTCTACGAAGTGCCCTGGGTAGCCAATAAGGTCTATTCCCATCGCCCTGCCTTCTTTTTCCACCATTAAATCAATGGTAAAACCTGCCACAGGATAGGCTGACCAAGTAGTGAATCCTTTTTCCTGAAGAGCTTTGCTTACTTCGTTGAGAAAACGGTCGTGGTATAAACGAGAATCGTCTGTGTTTTGGAGGGGTTGCTGGATAAATTCGAGATAGTGGCGCAAAAGTTCTCCGTAAGGGACACTCTGAGGCACAGAGCAGTAGACGTATTGTTTGTGGCGAGCGCGGGTGATAGAAACATTAAAAACGTCATTTTTGCACAGAAAACGAAAGGCTTGGAAGTGGGACTTAGCATCTAAAGCAAGGGAGAGAAACATAATATCGCGCTCTTCTCCTTGGAAAGTATGAGCTGTTCCCACCATCAATTCATGGCGATCAAAAGCGTGCAAGGGTAATTTTTCGCTTAGTAGGCGAAAGATGTGCTCAACTTGGCTACGAAAGGGAGAAAGAATTCCTAGAGAATGGCAATGATTTTTAGGTAAGTAAGCTTCCTTCGCTACCCAAGAACAAACATCATCCACAAGAGCTTGAGCTTCTTGATCGTTAAACCCGTCCTTATTCCTTTCTCCTGAGATTTGCTTTAGATATAAACATTGCTGGATTGTGGTATCTGGGCGTTGGGTCATAATTTTTAGTCGATCATGATAGAAGTGGCGATTGCTGAAAGCAATAATTTGAGGCATACTCCGGTAGTGCTCATCCAGAAAATGAACCTGCTTCTGACTAGTAATACTCTCCTGCACTAAATCTAAAAAACTTTTTTCGCGGTAGTCAAAACTATAGCTTTGGTCTTCATTTAACTCATACCGAGTAGCGATTCTGTCGCGACGCTCATGTGACAAAAATGAGATATGCCGCAATTGCTGAGGGTCTCCGGTAATGACGACCCGACGAGCTCGCATAAGTACGGGCATACAACTAGCGATATCACACTGAGTGGCTTCATCAATAATCGCGACATCAAATAATTCGGGTATGAGAGGTAAAATTTCGTTGATATCTGCTAAGTTTACCATCCACACAGGAAAAGTTTTCAGTAAAATATCTCGGTCTATTTCTCCAAATAATTTCTCTTGTTTGAGATTACTACGCACACTTATAGAACGTCGAAACTTGACAAGATCTCGCCGATGTTTCTCCAATGTTTTCTGGATTTGTAAACGAATTTGATACTGCAAGATTTCTTTTTGATAGATCACTCGGTCTTGTAAAGCTTGCTGATAGAGCTCCATCAATTGCCATTGAGGAAGAGATCCTGTTATTTTTTTGTCCAGACAATACAGTTGAAAACGACGGATTAAATCAGAAAAAATACCAAGCTCCGCGGGCTCTTGTAATTTCCCCCAGCTTTCCTCCCAATCACTGAGCTTATCGAAGCGAGTTTCAAAGTCAGCAATCGTGTTATTCAGGTTTTCCAATTTATTGCGCAAGCACTGCAATTTTTCCTCGGCAAACTCTTCGTCGTCAATCTCAAACAGAGCAGAGAGAATTTGCTTGAGAAACCCCTTAAGCTCTCGCATATACTCCTTGCGTCCACCGCGTATGGCGTAGCTTTTTTGTCCTAAGATGTCTTCAATCTTATCTCCGACCACATCGACAGCATGGTTCATCCGAGAAGCAATCAGAACCGTTTCTCCTCGACTGACATGGTCGAGAGCCAGAGCAGCAATAGTGTAGGACTTTCCTGTTCCAGGTGGCCCCACTGCCAAAGTTAAAGGATAGCTCGCCCCTGCTTGTAAAATCTTTTGCTGAGAAGCGCTCAAAATCACGGGAACATGAGTTTTAACAGAATCAGCAGACAACTCAATGCTTGTTTCTTTTTCCAATAAACAACGCAAAGGTGCCGACAACTCTCCCTTTTCACTCATCTCGACCATTTTGTGAAGCTCAGAGAGCACTCCGCGAGTATTGACAGAGTTACGTAGCAGAGCCATGGCCGTCGCTGGAAAACACGTTAAGCCCTCTCCGGCTAAAGGATGCAGTTTTCTTTTTATCTTACTTTCTTTACTCAGACGCGGATAATGATAAAGCTCCTCGATATTTAATTGAGGTAAGAAATCTTTCAAAGCAGAAGCAAAACTATAGATTTCTGCTGTGCGAAAGGGAGGCTCTGGGATTTGTGCAACCAAATCATCCAAGCGATCATTGTCACTCTCATCGACATCCAGTAGTGCTGACAACAAAGGAAAGTTGATACGGCGGCGGGTAAAATCCACATGTAGATAAAAGTACTCCTCACCTTGGCTAATCGTTGCTGGATAAAAGAGCAGAGGTGAGCAAATACGTTTGGGCAATCGAGGGTGCTTCTCCAAGCGTCCTGCAATCATAAAAGCGGCATAGACAAGACTCTTATCCTTCTTATAGAGAAGAGCCGCCTGGTGAGCTGGTTTTGCCATTGCCGGATCAAGGGCCATTTTATCTAACCTATCGGCAAGCAACTGTTCGCTATCAGGCAAGAAATAGAGATTCTCTACCTTCTTAGAATAGAGATTAAAAATGGTCAACTCCCGATTATCCGCCCGGTAGCATTCTTCCAAATAAGCCATCAATTGTGCCGGTGTAGCCAAGTTTTCACCCTCGCAAAACAACTAGAAAAAGTTTAGTATTTTACCGTTGCTACCATAACGAAAAGCGATTAAGCTGTCTAGAGAAAAGCCTATTTTACTTCAGGAGATTCTTGTGAAAACAGGCTTTCGTATTTTGCATACGAGTCTTTAATTATCGAGGTCTTATTAAACTTTTCCTGCTAGCCATTCCTTGCCTTTACTGGTAATACGGTACTTCTGCAATCTACTTCTTGGTTTATCTGGAATAGTTTGTTCTATGAATTCAGAATTCAAAGCTGGATTCAAATAGTTTTTACGAAAAGTATGAGGATGTTTGATTCCAAGAATTTCTCTAAGCTGAGTGGAAGACTTCTCCTCTTGTTCTAGAGCATGTACAACTAGCTCCATCGACTTACTCAATTTGGTCGGTGACTTGGTCGGTGACTTGGTCGGTGACTTGGTCGGTGACTTGGTCGGTGACTTGGTCGGTGACTTGGTCGGTGACTTGGTCGGTGACTTTCTTAAGCTTGACTTTGAACGCTTTGATGGGAGTGTCTTTAATGTCCTCTTTATGTCCCTTTTGTAAGATAGCACATAAAATACACCTGGCCCTTTTGTTCCAATTCGCTCAATGATACCTTGAGAAATCATATTTTTCAAATCACGTGTGGCTGTTTTTCCTGTTGCGTGAGTTAGCCCTTGGTACTCTTGGTTGGAAATTTGTCCCGCAGTTTTCATATAATTGAGCACTTGATGTTGTCGCTCATTGAGCTTAAATGTCGAAATAATTTTTTGCGTCAACCAATCCCGGCCAATAATGGCAACAAACTCACCATTATGTTGTTGAAAAACTGGCTCTGGTAAGCCATATTCAATACTTTTGTTAATCATCATTAGTGTACCAGTTCCATACTTTTCAATATAACCAGCGAGAAAAAGGGGTTCACAAATGCGATGATTTCGTGCGATAGAGCGGTGTGGTTTGCGCAAACTATCCAGTGTAAGTGGTGGAGATAGTTTGCCAGGATTCCATATTTCGATACGATCAGCAAATACTGCTATTTGTATAGCAGCATTCGAAGTATAGTCGCGATGTGCTACGGCATTAACAATAGCTTCCCTGATCACATCTGGTGGTATCTCGCTAACAGTAGATACTTGTGCTCCTGTTTTTCGAGTTCCAACACTCAAGTTTGTGACTGAAAGTACAAAGTTTGCGGCCTGATCTACCAGTGAAAAAAGAGAACCCTTAAAAATTCGATAAAAGGGTGCTGGTCTCTGAACTTCAACACCATGAAAGTGCATACATCTTAATTCTGCACATGGAATAAATTGTTGTGGATTGCGTCCAAAGAGTAGAATCGCTGCATTTGTAGGTTGATTTTGGCGCAAAACCCCTAAATGAGTGAGTACATCAGTTATTGGCGTTTTCGTCTTAAATGGGAATTGACGCTTGTCTCTAGCCTCATAAACAAATTCCCTGATTGCAGTGTCATCCAAATCTTCAAGAGAAGCATCACGGCATAATTTTTCATCAAACGGACGATCCTGAATAATTCCCCGTTTTTAAAGCCTTACCTCCTGCTCTGGGACAACTCTCTATCCTTGAGGAGCTAGATTTATGTTGGAACCAACTAAAGTCTTTCCCTCCAGAACTAGAAAACCTGACTTATTTAGAAGCTATAGATTTGTCATCCAACAAACTAAAAATACCACGAAAAGTGTCAAAAAAGACACCAAAGGAAGTGATTCAATACATCTTAAATAGGGAAAAGGTTCACGATGATTCAAAGAAATAAGATAGACAATTTATTTTCATTTACAATTTGTTTGTGAGGCGTGATACGGGAGTGTTGCCAACGGCGAAACTCTTACCATTGGCGGAAGGGAACTCGGGGAGTCAACGCGGATGATTTTGATGGAGAAATCGACAAAATTAGAGTCTTCGATATTGCTGTAACAATACCCGAGCCAAGCACCTATATTCTGTTTTTTCTCGCTTTTGGTAGCTTTATTTTTCCAGTACAATCTTAGCTCTGTAAAGTTACAGTTTTTTAATATAATTGCTTTAGCTCGAAAATTTTGTCCTAGAGCTACGCAAAGAACCCGCCATAAAAAACCCAAGCGCTAATAAGAAAAATGAACCAGGTTCTGGAACAGTGGTAGTGCTTGCATCTAAACGAACATTATCAAAGTTTACTTGTCCGCCGGCAAATTTAACAAGCCTAATCTCTAATTGCTGTCCTAGTTGGGTAGGGTTAGCAGAAGTGACATGGGTAACATTTGAGGTTTTGAACTGTCCTGCATTAAAAGAGAGAGAGTTTTCTTCTGCCAGCAATGTACCTCCTGCCAAAAGTTGAACAGAATAGTTAATTGCTGGATTGTCTAGCCTCCGACCGATATCGACCAATAATGTATATGTGGTATTAGCCGTAAGAGCAGTCGAAAGGATTTGAGAAATCGTTGGCGCATTGCTAAAAGCAACATTGTTACCCTCGGGAATAACATCTCCTGGATAGTGGGCACTTGTTGGATTAAAAGAACCTGCTACGCCTGAAAAACTCCAGCCACTTATACTCTGTATAGATGAACCATTGTTCAGCACATTAGCTTCAAATCCAGCATTATTGACAGCAATAGGTGTGGCATTTAGGCATAGTGAAACTGTAAATAGACAAACGAGTAAATATGAAATTTTCATAGCCCCATTCCTTCAGCAAAAGAAAAATGATAAATATTGATTAAGTTAGAGTGTGTCCTCATTAAAAGTATATCAAAATCAACTCAAATTTTCCAAAAAAATATCAAATTAAACAAAAAGAAGAAATTACCTCAAAAGACATTTACATGGCACCTGTCCATAGAGAGAAAAAATCGATAGACAAGTTTAGTGCCCCAAAGAGAAGGTTCAAGAATACAGATTTACACGGGAGGGAAAAAACGTATTTTGCTAAGCCTATGAAAGGAGGCTCATCCGAGATTATAAATTTTAAGAGAAATATGATGGGAGTGAAGGTTCTCCGAGAACTAGTGGTTTATTTTCTCTATTATAGAAATTGAAATCCAATAGCTTAGGAGGGATATTAGGCATAGTCTCATTTACTAAGGAAGGCTCACTCCACCACAGAGCATTTCCGCTTCCGGAAGGTCGGGAAAATTTTTTTTGCTTGGCTAAGCTTTGAGGAGAGAGTGAGCTATTTTTAAGAGAAAGTATTGAGGCCCGCCCTAGTCCGCTACAATGCTCTGTGGCTCCGTTCGGTGAGTTGGTTAATTTAATTTCTAATTTGGCTCCTGCCGACTAGGGAGAAATGAAATGGCTATTAAGATGGCATTGGCTAGCGTAATTATTTTATAAGTAGTTTCTAATAAATAAATTCTTAATTTCCTATGGATTTATTATTACTACAGGCATCTTACACATAGTAACGAAAAAAAGCTAAAGGCTAGGAAAATAAGAGTGAAAAACACGCATTTGGATTTGCTTGTTTTTAAGGTACTGAATGCGTCTTAAAGTTGAAGAAAGAAAAGAATTTCACGCAAAGGCGCAAAGACGCCAAGGAGAACAAGAATGAAGACAAAAGATAAATTCAGAGAATTTCATAAACATAAAGATTTTTTAGATCTTCCTTTGCTTTTCTTTGCGCCTTTGCGTGAAATTCTTTTCTACTCAAAATCCACCGCGGAGGGGAAAAAATACAAAGGCTACAGCTTAACTTAATGCTACTGGTGCTGGCGCGACTAAACCATATAGAAAACGCCTATAAATCATTCCACCCAACGAAGCAATTAAGAAAAGCAAATATGTTGAAGGTTCGGGAACAGCAGAGGAGTTAACTATAAGTGTCATTTCAAATCCTGTCACCGCCGCTCCTTCTTGCCATTCATTATAGCTATAAGTTCCAACAATGAAATCGCTAGCATAATCAGTAAGCCCTGTTATATCCATAAAGCCACTCCAGGTTACTGTTTGCCCTGCGCTAAACGCTAAGTCAGAAACATCGACACCTACGCCAAACTCATCTTCTGAAAAACCAGTATCAGCATCGGTATCAAGAAATACCCTATCAATGTTTCTAAAAACTCCATCAACATCTATTTGCGCTGTGCCTGTCACACTATCAAATCTTGTAGCATTGATAGTGGTGTAGTGATTACTCGGAGCTGACCACGAGTTAGCACTAAAAACAACGTTCTCTTCAAAAAAACTTGCTCCCCCACCAACAACATCACTGCCGCTAAAAGTAAATCTTGCATTCCCTCCACCAAGATTATCTAATGTCACAATTAATTCTGCATTTGCGCCAATAGGTAGCAAAAGTAAAAAGCTGAGAAGTAACCACAATTTTTTCACAATAATCTCCTTTATCTCATACTGGATATGATCAATGTCTTTAATCTTCGTTAAAATATGTATTGGCTTGAGTAAAAGTCATCGCCCGTATCTTTCTTAAAGTCTTCCAGGAAACGCTCGATAAACTGATCTTTATTGCTACTAACTTGCCTTTGTCTAACCACTTTACTTAGAGCTTGAGGTTTTGAATCTTGGCCAATGTATTTAAGTATTTCACTAACCGTTTTATCTGGATCAGAAATCCAATCTTCATAAACTAAATCCAAAGTAGAAAGACCATTATCTTCGAAATAATCTAGCCAATCGAAATGACTGCTATAGTAAAAATTTATATAACTTAGGATAAGTTCATAATTGTATTGAATATTGGAATCATCATCAGGTATGCCTTTGAGTTTGGAAGAGTTACTATGCCATAGCATCGTTGATCTTGCGAAATGTAAGCTAACAGCTTGCTTAGCTACATCTCTTCTTCGCATATAAACTATTGCTGCGCGCTGCATAAGTAATTCATGAACATCCATGTCCAAAGTATTGCCTGCTTTAAATAAATCATTCGTTAAAACTTTAACCCCTAGCACTGGATACTTAGAACCTTCTTGGCTAAAAGTTTTACTCTTTAATGTTTCGGCTATAATTTCTCTACGATTAGGACCTAAGTCTCTCTCCTTAGGTATATACTCTCTTGGTGCTCCCGCTATGCCCGTATTAATAAGCCTATCTACTAGAGTAGAAGTTCCACTGCGAGCGTGTCCGGCCAGAACATAAGTAATTTGCTTAGTCATTGTTTTTCACCTAGGATATATGTCTGTTTCTTTCAAAGCGAGGCGCGTCCTCATTTCAAAATAGTATATCAAAATCAATTCAAACTCTCCAAAAAAATATTCAACTCGGATGTCGACACGCTGCTAGTACTGCGTCAGACCGAGAAAAACAAAAAACGGCAAGCTCTCGCCGATCCCCATTTCTATCCTCTTATTCACTTGCAGAATCTTGCCACTTCTCTTTCCTTGAGGAAATTTTTCTTTCTGTCCCAAAAAAACATAACATAAAATTACAAATAGACTTATAATAATATTTTATTTTTTTCCTGCAATTGGTACCTCACTTGCTTTAGAGATAATTGTTCTTGTTTATGAAAGGTCTAGTTATGAATTTTATCCTACGAAGCTTGCTTTTGTTTAGTGCGATGCTTTTAACTTCGGGCTGTTCTTATTTTGCCCAAAGCTGGGTAGAAACCCAGCCCCGTTCGAATTACTCCCCAGAAGATATAAAGAATCTTTCTAAAATTGTAGAAGGCGTTCCTGTTGCTTATCGAATTGATTTAGAGTCGAGTGAGGAACAAGACCCCGACTTATTGCGATATGCTCCTATTCTTGTTCAAGGATTTCAGGAGAGAGAGAAGACAGAATATGACTACGGGGCAGATGCCATTGGAAACCCTTATTTAGAAGAGGAAGAGCTCGTCAAAATTAATACCAAAGAACCGCGGGTTTTTTGTCGGATTGAGCATACTTCTGTCTATGATCAAAAAGTAAAACAGTTAGTTTACGCTCTGTGGTATCCGACTCGCCCGGTTGGGACAGTGGAGCAGGGAAATATTGATGGGCATATTCTTCGCATTACTTTGGGTGCAAATGGCAGTCCTGTTCTTTATGAATCGACTCAAAGCTGTGGTTGCTTCTACGGAGTATTTGCTTCAGAAAAACTAGAAATCTGGGCCAAAAAAGAATTCCAGCGTTCTCTTCCTCATAAGAAATACGTTTTAGAAAAAAAGCATGAAAGCAAAAGCGACTGGGTTATTCGTGGTTTAGTTTCTCTAAAAGAGGGAGAACGACCTGTTCTTTGCATCTCAAAAGGACAACATTTCTGCCAAACCATTTTGAGCTCAGGAGAAGTTAATTTAGAAAATATTGATCAAAAAAAATATCAATTAGTTGACTATGAAAAATTAAATCAAATTCCCCGCTACGATGGAAAAACGGGAAGTATGTTTAATGACGAAGGTTTAGTCTGGGGAGGAAGACGTTGGAAAGAAGAGCTCATTTTCACTTCTTTAGAATATCCAGGTTGGCCTCGTCACTTAGATAAAGTAAATATTCACTGGGATGAGGCAAAGTGGCAACAACCCAATCTATTGATGGACTACCTCCGACTTCCTCATGCCATTTTGGAGACAAATATCGCAGACGAAGAGGAGAGTTTAGAAGAGGGATTCTCGGAGGAGACGGCAGATGAATCGAACAAAGAATACTCCCCTTCGGTTCTGTCTACTTCATTTTTAGAAAAATATGGCCAAGAAAAACCTTTTGCTGTTTTAGTTACTCATAAGTTCTGCATTGGTTGCCATAAATTCAAAGAAACTGTTTTGAAAGACAATAAAAGCCAAAAAGCTTTATCAAATTGGAATTTTGTTGTTATTGACCTATTTCAGGAGGAAGAGCGAAAACTTGTTGCCGCTCAAAGAGTCAGTCTAACTCCGACTCTCATTTTATTTAGCTCACAAGGAAAAGAACTCCTTCGGATGGAAGGCATTTCTACTCTAGCAGAGTTAAACAGCTCTTTAGGAAAAGCGTTGTAAAAACGCATTCTAGATAAGGACAGAAACATGCAGAAAACTATTTTTATGACTGGCGTTACTGGACAAGTCGGGGCTTTTGTTGCCAAGGAATTGATGGAGAGAGACTTTTTTTTAATGCTTCTCGTCCGAGGTGAAAATCCTGAAGACAGAGTAAAGTCTATCTTCCAAAAGATAGGCACTACTCTTACCAACTACCAAGTTATATCAGGAGACCTTAACTCGGTTAAAGAAATTCAATTGCCCAGGAAAGTGGATCATTTTCTTCATTTGGCCGCGGAACTCTCTTTTTCAGAAAAAGATAAGGAAAAAGTTTGGCAAGCCAATGTCGAAGGAACAAAGAATGTCCTTCATCTTGTCGCCAAGGAACACAAAAAGGATTCTGTTTCTTCTTTCCATTATATGAGTACAGCCTATGTTGCAGGCAAGTATCGCCAAATTTACTGCGAACAAACACTGGACCAAGGACAAGAGTTTAATAACGCTTATGAAGCCAGTAAAGTCGAGACAGAAAAACTCTGCCACCGCTTTGCCCAAGAAAGTAGTATTTCAACAACGATCTACCGACCAGGCATTGTCATGGGCGACCAAAATGGCACAAGTTTACGCTACAGTGGCTACTACGTCTTTATCAAAATGCTTTGTAAAATACATGAGCAAAAACGGAAACGAAAGCAAATCCCTCTGGACTCTACTTGGCAATTTCCTCTTCGCATCGAAGGGAACAAGAATGAGAAAAAACACCTTTTGCCAGTGGATTATATCGCCCAAACGCTTGCAGAATCCTTAGTCCGTCCGGCCGATTCTATCCGAACAATTTATTTGCTGCCCGAAAGAGTTCCGACAAATCAGGAGACCATTGAGTGGGTAATGAAAGCCTTGAATATGGAAGGCCTAGAGCTTATTCCCATGGGAGAGATGACATCTTTTGCTCACAATATGGAAAAACTCTTTGCTCGAAGCATTCAAATATACAGACCTTACCTGGAAAGTGAGCCTAAATTTGAACAAAGTGCCAGTTTACGTTTAATCCGTCAGTGGGGTATAGATATTCCTGAAGTTAATGCCGAGTATTTTCTTAAAATAGTTGAGTATGGCAATAAAGACAAATGGGGGAAAGCACCTGCCGTAGTTGACTGTGCCCCCAAAAAATCTCATCCTTATTTTGAAGAGTTTCTCCCCCGTTTTTTAAACCAGGAGATGCTTCCAGGTATAAACAGAGTAAACAGTTTTTTTGCTATCCGTTTACAAAACCAAAAGGAAAACTCTTGGTTTTTGCGAATTGAAAAAGGAGTACTTCTTTCTTTGGAGAAAAAAGAGGGTACCGATACATCCATTGATTTTTCTTACGAACTACCAGAAGAAACCTTCGAATCGATTATTTCTGGCAATCTTGATCCTCGTCATGCTTTTTTTGCCGGAAAAACAGAAATATCAGGAGATGTCGAAAGTGGTCTGAAGATCGCCAATGTTCTAAGAAAATTTTTCTCTCGTTACCCTTATGAGGTTGCTGTTCATGGATAAAAATCATTGGCGCAAAATCAGAGATATTCATTTCCATTCCAGCGAAGGCAGTCCTTTTTGGCTTCGTCGGGTGAAAGAAATGGGCCTAGATGTTTTTCAGGAAGTTAAGGAAGAAAATGATTTTTGGAAATTGGGAGAGCTCAGTTTGAAAACTATCCGAGAAACTCCTCCCAATGATTTTCTACCTCAGAGTTTTTCTCAAGAAAAAATTCCAGTAGAGTCAGGAGGAAGTACGGGAGAGCCTATTTTGACTTACTTTACTCCCCGAGAATTCGAGGCAGCCTTTGTTACCCCGTTTCTTCGAGCAGTAGAGGAAGGTTTTCCTGCCCAAGGGCCCTGGCTTTACTTAGGGCCGACAGGCCCTCACGCAGTGGGAAGAGCAGCCCGTTTGTGCTCACTTAAAACATCTGGCCAAGAGCCCTATATGATCGACTTTGATCCCCGCTGGGCTAAAAAATTGCCTCCCACTTCGATGGGAGCAGAGCGATATTTGAATCATTTAGGAGAGCAAGCCCTTTCTTTATTTCGCAAAGTCAAAGTAGCTGTTCTTTTCTGCACTCCTCCCATTTTAGATTGGTTAGGAGAGAACTTAGAGGAGGACAAACGAAAGGGGATTCAGGGAATACAGTTAGCGGGAATGGCCGTCGATAAAAATCAGTGGGAAAGATGGCAAAGATCTTTTCCTCAGGCTCACTTTCTAATTGGTTATGGTAACTCTTTAGCAGGAGTTTTTTATCCACGAGAAAAATCTCCAGGTTACTGTGTTTCCTCATCACGAGTTCATTTTTCCGTGCTAAAACTCAATGAAAAAGGGCAAGGAGTTCCAGGTCAGCTCGCAAGGGAAGGAGAAAAAGGACAGGTTGTTTTGCATCGTCTAGATGAAAGTATTCTCTACCTTAACTTGCTAGAACGTGACCAAGCCATTCGCTCTTCTTTTGGAAAAGAAATTTTTCTGCAAGAAGTAGGGCCTTTAAGCTCCGTTTTTAAAATACGCAAAGGACTTTATTGAAAAGGAAAGACCATGTGGCAAGAACAAGTTCACTTTGAAAATTCACGAAAAGAGCGTTTATCTGGTCTTCTCGATTACCCAGAGAGTAAACCAATGTGCCAAGCTCTTATTGTCGGTGCTCATCCCTTACTAGGGGGAGATATGCAAAATAACGTTGTTCTGGCGATTGTCCGCGCTTTAGCAAAAATTCCTGCTCTTACTTTGCGTTTTGATTACCATGGTTCTGCAGAGAGCCAAATCAACTTACCATCGAATAAAGATGTCTATGATTACTATGATGAACTCGAAGAAAAACAATGCGTGAAGCCTTTTCTAGAAGATATCGATGCCGCTTATAACTATCTAAAAAATAGTGTTCGAGAAAAGCTTCCCCTCTTAATCGTTGGTTACTCCTTGGGAGCTTATTTGACTATGCTAAAGGATAATCTTAAGAAAGACCTTACCTTGCTCATAGCTCCGCCTTTTTCAAAATACCCTCCTTGCTCCCTTCTCGAAGACGATTCTTCTTTTTGTCTTTGTGCTGGAAAAGACTTTCTGAGCCAAGAGAATATTCCCTCTTCTCTGGCTATAGATACTCTTAAGGAAGCCGATCATTTTTTTCGAGGACAAGAGGAGAAACTAGTAGACTGGATTTCTTCGAAAACAATGAATTTAAATAGTATTACCACTCCCTACAAGGGGAGTTCTTATTTTTGCGATGTATCCCAAAAGTAACCATTCTTTCTAAAGGAGATAGATATGCGTTTATTTTTATTTTTTATTTTATCGACCTCACTTCTTTTCGCCGATGGATTAGACAGTCTTATTCAAGAAGCAAAAAAGATAGAAGGTTCTCACTCTATTCCAAAAATTAGTCTCGTACGAGAAAAATTGGAAACCTTCAGCAAACAGAACCCCAGTTCAAAATCAATTTACTGGTTCGCTCGAATAACTTTAGCCCAAGCCAATGTCGAGAGATTTCTTCGCCGAGAGCTTCCCGAAGCAGAGGGAAAGAGCATTAGTCGTACAGGAACCGCCCAAATGGCTCAAAATGCCATTGACACTATAACTCCTTTTTTGGAAAAAGAGCCTTGGTCAGAAGGTTTTCGAGTCCGAGGAGAGCTATACTCTCATACTATTGTCGGAATGATGACAGGTTTTTCCAATGGCCCCAAGGCTCTTGCCGATGTGCTAGCAGCAATTAAAGCAGATGAAAAAAATCACTTCGCTCATACAGCACAAGCGAAGATGTTCTACTACAATCCCCCCATTTCAGGAGGAGATGTAGACAAAGCGATCAAAACCTGTAAAAAATCTCTACGTTTGCAAGAGGATGATAGCACTTTAACCTTGCTCGGACGCTCTTACATCAAGAAAGAAAGAGCTGAAAGAGCTGGAATATACTTACGCAAAGCCCTTAAAATCAATCCTGAAAACATTATTGCCCAACATTTTCTTAATCTAATTACGGAAGGGAAGTAATGAATATAGTTCGTATTATTATATTACTAATGGCTAGTGCTTTGACGGCCTGCAATAGCTACTCCATGATCAAAGAAGGAAACTCGCAAGTAACCTTAGATGAGCTTGTCGAGGCTGGGAATAGTGGAGAGCTTGAGCTCGTAGATGGCTTAAAAAAACTGGCCCAGAAAAGAAAAAACTCTCCCGAAAACCTCTCTCCTGACCAAGCGATTGAGACATTAATTGCTTTGCAAAAACTAGACCCTATACCAGCAAAAGAAGAAATTGTTGCTCTTCTGGAAGATGAAGATGAAGAGGTTCGCTACTACGCCGTGAAAGCTTTAGCAGAAATTCGCGACAGCTCAGTTATCAAACCTCTTTGTAAAGCAGTTGAAGATGAAGATGAGTTAGTTGCCGAAGCAGCCTCTCGCAATCTATCTCGCCTAACCTTAATCCCCATTTATAAAGACCTCGGAGATCCCTTGGAATGGAAAAAATGGTGGGAGCAAAACGCTGTTTATTTTGAAAATAAATGATGAGTAGAAAACCCCAGATTTTTTCTGGGGTTTTCGAACAGACGAACAGACGAACAGACGAACAGACGAACAGACGAACAGACGAACAGACGAACAGACGAACAGACGAACAGACGAACAGACGAACAGACGAACAGACGAACAGACGAACAGACGAACAGACGAACAGACGAATAGAAAAAATATCTTTCATCACTAATCGTTCGCTCATTTTTTGAGTAGTTGTCCAATTGACATCAAATGTGAAAAAAGAAAAAAGTTCACGCAAAGGAGCAAAGATTCGCAAAAGAAGATGTTAAAATTTTTCTGCTAATCAAATTTCTCTGAGCGTGAGTCACTGCAACAATAAAAAACAAGAAAGGTTCCTCCCATGACTACAACTTGGATTGGCCCCGAAAAAATACTAGCAAAAAAGAAAGAGTACCTCCTCCCTTGCTTGTATCATTTCTATCAAAATCCTCCTCAGATCGTCCGAGGAAAGGGAGTATTTGTTTATGACAATGAAGGGCGGAAATACCTAGATTTATTTGCAGGAGTTTCTGTTCATGCTTTAGGACATTGCCACCCTGAACTGGTCAAAACAATTTGCGATCAAGTTTCTACTTTACAGCACACAACGACGATTTACCTTAACCAATCGATTGTCAATTTAGCCGAGGCTTTAGCACAGTATTTACCGGGGGATTTAAGTAAATCTTTTTTTTGTGCGAGCGGAACGGAGGCAGTAGAAGGAGCCTGCTTACTTGCAACTTTGCACACAAAAAGCTCCGAGTTTATTGCTCTCAGTGGAGGGCTTCATGGGCGAACTAAGTTAGGAATGAGTCTAACCGGTCTTTCTTTTTGGCGGACAGATCCAAAGCCAGTGGGAGGAATTACCCATATTCCTGCTCCTCACTATAATCCACTCTCAGAGGAAAACAATCTAGAGAATTCTGAGGAAAACTGTTTGGCTTCTTTTAAGAAAACTCTGGAAAGCAAAGCTGGAAAAATCGCAGCTTTTGTTGCTGAGCCTGTCCAAGGCAATGGGGGGATTCGATTTTTTTCTCCGGCCTTTTTCCAAGAAATTCACAGTTTAATAAAAGCCCAAGGAGGTTTATTCATTGTCGATGAAACGCAAACAGGCTTTGGGCGAACAGGAAAAAAATTTGGCTTTGAGCATTACGGAATTACTCCTGACATAGTTTGCGGAGGAAAAGCCCTAGGAGGAGGAACGCCGATAGGTTTTTTTTCGACAACTCCTGAGATTGCCTCCTCCTACACTCGTCCAGGAGCATCCACTTTTGGGGGGAATCCAGTAACCGCAGAAGCGGCTCAGAAGTTCTTAGAGATCATCCAGCGCGATAATATAGCAGAAATGGCTGCTGAAAAAGGTCAATTTTTAGGGAACCTCCTAAACGAACTTTCTTCTCATTTTCCTGAGCATATCGCTCAAGTGCGCGGACTAGGTTTAATGTGGGGAGTCGAGCTAAAAGACCATGCAAGTCGAAATGCAAGTGACCTAACAGATCAAATACTAGAAGACCTCAAAGACCAAGGCATTCTTTTAGGAAAAACAGGACCTGAAAGAAACGTTTTGAGTTTTCTTCCCCCTTTAATTATTCCCAAAGAAGAGCTAGAGAAATCTGTTTCAGTCCTCAAAGAAATCATGAATAAAGCTTTATCAAGGTGATAATATGTCTCATCTCCTTATTTTGGCTGCCATAAAACCGGAAATAGAAGACCTAGTTAATCGCTTTCGAGGAAAATGGCAGAACAACCAAGCAAGATTTACCCTAGATGAAAATCTTATTGATGTAGTCTTAACCGGAGTGGGCATGATCAACACAGCCCATACTCTAAGCTCTTGTTTAAAAGAAGGATCTTACCAAAGTGTTTGGATGATTGGTAGCTGTGGTAGCTATCGCGAGGAAATCCAGATCGGTGACGTCCTTATTGCCGAGGAGGAAATCAATGGAGACTTAGGAATTTCTCAAAGCGAAGGCTGGAAATCTCCCAGTTTGTTTCCTTTTGCCATTGTAGAGCGAGCCGGGAAGTCTTTTTACAATCGATTTCCTTGCCAAGTTCCCCAAGAAAGTATCTGGAAAGATCTTTCTTTCTCTAACTTTGGTCTAACAAAGGAAAAAATGCTTTCGACTTCTACAGTCAGTGGATGCTTCTCTCATGCTCGCCTGCTTCAAGAACGCTTTCAAGCGGCCGGAGAAAATATGGAGGGAGCCGCCGCCGCCCAAGTTTCTCTTTTGCACAATCTCCCTTTTTTGGAAATTCGCTCGGTTAGCAATGTGGCAGGACAACGAGATAAAAGTCAATGGAATTTTTCTCTCTCTGCTCGCCATAGTCAAGAAGTTATTATTTCCCTATTAGAACATTACTTCCACTTAGGAAAGGATTTTTATGAGCACCCCAATAAAAATGGCCTACTCGCCTTGCCCTAATGATACTTTTATGTTTTATGGTTTGACTCATAAAAAGATCCCCTTAGGTTTAGATTTAGAAGTGGATTTAGAAGTGGAGTTACTCGACATAGAAGCTCTAAATGCAAAAGCTTTAGAAGGAACCTTTGATGTAAGCAAAATTTCTTGTTCTTGCTATGGACAAATCGCTAAGGACTATGTTATTTTAAGAGCAGGAGCTGCTCTTGGTTATAATTGTGGACCTTTACTTCTTGGTCGATCAAAATCTAAGCCCAAAGACTCTTCTTGCATTGCTATTCCAGGGGAACTTACAACTGCTAATTTTCTTTTCCAAACCTTGGTCGGAAAAAATTTCACAACAATTCCTTATATTTTTCATGAGATTATGCCTGCGATCCAAAGAGGCGAAGTTGATTATGGAGTAGTCATTCACGAAGGACGTTTTACTTACGAAAGTCTTGGACTCCAATTGGTTCAAGATCTTGGAAAAACTTGGGAAGAACGCTATCAACTCCCCCTTCCTTTAGGGGTCATTGTCGCGAAGAGATCTTTAGGAAATGAGAAAATAGCCTCTATAGAAAAAGCCCTTTCTCAGAGTATTGAGTATGGCTATTCTCATCGTCACGAGATTTATCCTTATTTAAAAGAACATGCCCAATCTTTAGATGAAGATGTCATTAGCAACCACATCACTCTTTATGTTAACCAGTGTAGTGTTTGGTTAGACCAAGAAGGAGAGAGAGCTCTACGGTTTATGCTCAAAAAAGCGATGGAGATCGGACTGTTTTTGCCGTTCTCTTTAGAAAACTGTCTATCAAAAAAGTAGAGGTTACAATGTCCCGATCTGTTCTTGCTATCTGGCTACTAATTCCTTTAACGATTATATCCTTGGCCGTTATTGCACATACCATGCACCGGCAATTTGAAAAAAACTCCATTACTCAAAACCAAAAACAACTTTTAACCTTAGCCAAAAGTCTGGGAAAAAATCTGAAAGGCTTTATCGCTAGTATCAATAGTGAAATGAATGGACTTACTCTCAATCCTATCATTGCCAAGTCTATCCAAGAGAAGAAAGCAGAGGTTCCTTTTCTGCAAAGCTGGTATTTATCGAGTAAAGAAGTTTTTCGAGAATTCGGAGCTTCTGTTAGTGCGGTCTACCTACTTAATGAGAAAGGCTACGTCCAAGTTAGAGTTCCTTTTAAGCCTAGCTGGAAAGGCGAAAACTATGCTGACAAACCTTCTGTTCAGTTCGCAATAGCCCATAAAAAAAACTGTATGCGTCGTGTAAAAACTTCTTCAGGCTACCTCAGCATCGCCATCTCCTATCCTGTTTTTGACCAAGGAACATTTGTCGGAGTAGTTCGGGCACTTGTTTACTTAGAAAGTTTGGGGAATATCGTTAATTTTGTAAATCTCGAAAAAGAAGTTTACACCCAAATTATCAATTGTGCGGATGGAAGTATTATTAATCACTCGAATGAAAAGTATATGGGAAAAAATATTCAGGAAGTTACTTTCAAAGATACTCCTCTCCAAGAGCAGGGGTCTTTTCAGGAGATCTGGCGAAAAATTTCCCAAGGAGAGCAAGGTATCGGGCTTTATAAAGTTACCAAAACAAAAGGGCTTATCCTGACCCCAAGTGAAGACATTATTGCCTTCTCTCCTGTTGAGTTTGGAGAGGAACTTTGGTCTATTAACATTACGATGGACTACGACGAAATTGCGGAGCCAATCAAGCGACATGAGTTCAATCTTTCTATTTTAGTCCTCATGGTAATTTTAATTTTGGGACTAGGTCTACATGCCTTTTATCGAGAACAAAGGAAAAATATTAAGTTGGCTCAAGAGGCAAAATACTTTGCTCAACTAGCCAAGTCGGCCGAAGAAATTCGTAGAAAAGATGCAGAGCTTCTTCATGCTGCCCGTCTTGCTTCTCTTGGCGAAATGATGGCAGGAATCACCCATGAAATCAATCAGCCTCTCACAGGTATCATGAACTACGCTGAAACCGCCCTAGATTTTCTTGAACTTAGGCCAGATGATCATGATTCGATTCAGAAAAATATAGAGAAAGTAATCGAACAAGTGCGCCGAGCAAAGAAAATCAGCCAACACCTAAAAGCTTTTGCCCGAAGAGGAGAAGGGGAACACTCTGAACTAAACTTGAATCCTATTATCAAAAAAACGGTTCAATTTCTAGATATCCAGCTGAAACGCTACGACATGGAAGTCGTGTTTAACTTTGGCGAAAATATTCCCCTTGTTAAAGGAAACCAAATCCAAATAGAGCAAGTTTTTACGAACTTAATATGCAATGCCATTGACGCCTCTACTTCAAAAAAGAGTAAGCAAATCTATGTACAAACAAAAGTTTCTTCTAATAATGAAGTGCTAATTGAAATAGAAGATCAAGGGAGTGGCTTTGATAGTGACACGGCAAATCGGCTTTTTGATCCTTTTTTTACAACCAAGGAGGTCGGAAAAGGGACAGGTCTAGGGCTTTCCATTAGCTTTCGTATCGTGAAAGAGCACGGCGGACAGATTTCTGCGGAAAGTGAGTTAGGCAAAGGCACGCGCTTTACCATCACCTTACCCAGATTAGAGAAGGAGAGTAAAAATGAATAGGTGGCCAAAAATAGCTATCGTCGATGATGATCCCACCGTTCGTGACTCATTATCACAAATGCTAAATTTACGCAACTATGAAACGATGACTTTTGAGCGGGGAGAAAAGCTTCTCGAATCCGATGCTTTACATAAATTTTCCTGCTTTGTTATAGATGTAAGAATGCCCGGAATATCTGGTTTAGACCTACTTAAGGAAATTTCCAAAAAGAAAAGTCGTGGCCCAGTAGTAATGATTACTGGACACGGTGACATAGCCACTGCGGTAGAGGCTATGAAAAAAGGAGCTTATGATTTTCAAGAAAAACCCTTTGAAAAAAGTTCTATTCTTGCCTCTATTGCTCGAGCGGTCGAGAAAGCAGAGTTAATTCATACCACTCGAAGACTCCAGCGACAAATTGAAATGATTTTCCGAGAAAAAGACGAGAGCTGGGGGATTTTAGGAAGCTCGCCTCAAACCCAAGAAGTCAAAAAACAAATCAAAGACTACGCTCCCATCGAAAGCTCCGTTTTGGTCATGGGAGAAACAGGAACTGGTAAGGAGCTCGTAGCCAAAGCTCTTCACGAAGCATCTGAGCGAAAAAATAAGAACTTTGTCGCCCTAAACATGGCCGCCCTTCCTGAGTCAATCATCCACTCAGAGCTTTTTGGTCATGATAAAGGGGCTTTTACTGGTGCTGCTAGTTCTCACCAAGGTAAATTTGAATATGCATCTGGAGGAACCATTTTTCTGGACGAAGTCGATAGTCTCCCCATTCATCTTCAGGCTATCTTGCTACGTGTTCTAGAAGAAAAAATGGTCACCCGCTTGGGAAGTAATAAACAAATCCCCGTCGATGTAAGAGTGGTTGCTGCCACCAATCAAGATATTCAGACACTGATCGAAGAAGGCAAATTTCGACGCGATCTTTTTCATCGTTTAGGGATGCTCTCTATTCCATTACCTCCTCTACGAAAACGTCCTGAAGATATCCCTCTTCTCGTCAATCATTTTCTCCAAGAAGCTTGTATTCGTTATCGAAAGGGAGATATGGTTATTTCTCCTTTGGTCATTCAAAAAATGCAAACGCAACTTTGGCCAGGTAATATTAGGGAGCTTAAGAATGAAGTAGAGGCTTTAGTTATTCGTTCCCAAGGAAGAGAAATTTCTCAGTGGGGGGATATGAAAAATGTATCTTTGACAGAGCCCATAGACGAGTTGGAAAATCAGACTATGCAGTCCTTACGTGACGCTACGGCTACATTTGAAGCCCAATTTATCTCTCATGTTCTCCGGGAAGTCAAAGGAAATCTAAAACTAGCGACAGAAGTTTTGGATGTATCTCCCCGAACTCTTTTTGACAAGATGAAAAAGCTTGATCTCAAAAAGGAAGATTTTAAATAAAAAAATCAACCTCATTCTGAGGTTGATTTAGGTCTTTGCTAGAGATTTTTCTAAAGGTTTTACTAAAGATGATATATAATTCGGTTATTTTGGCCTAGGCTTCTAAGTGATGACTGCTCCCCCCTTCCCAGGGAGGCGAGGAAGCTTCTCCATCCTCTCGAAAAATTTTTGGATTAGGGGAGGAAAAAATAGCGAGTAAACGTACAGGCGTTTCGCTGATAACAGAAAAACCATGTAAAGCCCAAACTGGTATGAGAAAGCTTTCTCCTGGGCCAACCACAAATTTTTTATTTTCTAGGTTCGCTTCGATTTTTCCTTCTAAGACCGTAATAATTTCTTCGCAATCATGCCGATGAGGAGGAACTAAAAAACCTCCGAGGTGCTCTTCTTGCCAAAGAGCCAAAGCTTCGGCTCCTGTCCTATGATCAATCACGGTTCGATGACGTAGTCCCTGTAAAGCTCCTTGATCTACCTGACACATGGGAGCTTTTTTGTGTCGATAGAAAAAACGAGCTGATTTGTCTAAAACAATATCTTGCATTATTTTTTCTCCTCTTAAACGTCCCAAGGAGTGACTGGATGAACCTTAGGAAGAGAAGGAATCAGTCCTTTTTTATACGCCATATCATAAAGAAGTCTCAAAGCTTCTACACAGTCAGAATCTAAACCTAAAGTATCTTCATTGGCAAACATATCAATAAAGGTTGAGGCTATTCCTGCCTTTTCTTGGCAAGAGTATCCCAATGCCCAACGAAAAGCTTCTTCTTGGTATTTTTTAGCATAAATCATGCTTTCTCTTATTGTCGAAGCGATATTCCGGGCGACAAATTCTTCCAGCCGACGGTGGACAATGTTCACTCCCACAGGAATAGGTAATCCGGTCTCTTCTTGCCATTTAGCCCCTAAGCATTTAACTGTCTGTAATCCCTTATGTCCCCAGTTCAGAAGCTCTTCATGAATAAGAACTCCGGCATCGACAACTCCATCCAGAATAGCCAGAGCTATTTGATCAAAAGGAAGACAAACCGTTTTGACCTCAGGATAAAATAGCTTCAAAAGGAGTCCACCCGTCGTTTTTTCCCCAGGAATAGCGACAACTTTGCCCGCAAGCTCTTCAGGACTTTGGATCTTCGTGCTAGCTAAAACAGGGCCATAACCTCGCCCGACAGAAGCTCCGACCGAAAGTAGAAAATAATCTTTTTCTAAGTAAGGCCAAGCAGCAGAAGAAACGGCGGCCACATCAAAGAAGCCCTTTTCACAAAACTCATTGATTTTTTGAATATGCCAAGCGTAGTTATCGATAGTATAGTCTCCCAGACTGACTTTTCCTTGAATAATTGCCCACCAAGCAAAAGCGTCATCAGGATCACTAGTGTAAGCTACTCGAAGTGTTTGTTGTTGATTTTTAATCGCGGTCATTTTTTCTCCTCTATTCCAATAAAATTCAAATAGAACTCAAATAGAACTGTTTTAAGCCCATATTTCTCTTAGCCAAACGCAACTGTTTTTTCTAAAATCGGCTGGTAGAGTGGACCTCGCCTGGCCGGAATAAAGCCTGCTCGTCTAATTCGATTTTCAATTTCCTCTACTTGAATTTGAAAAGTTGTGCCGGCAGCACTAACAACATTTTCTTCAAACATAACAGATCCAAAATCATTGGCTCCAAAATAGAGTGCTTCCTCTCCCACCTCTGGGCCCATTGTTACCCAGGATGACTGAATATGCGAGATATTATCTAACATTAAGCGAGAAACAGCTTGAGTTCGAAGATAAGCTTCTTTGCTCGTATCTCCCTTTTCTAGTTTCAAATTACCTTGTTGATAAGGCCAACAAATAAAAGCGGTGAATCCACCCGTTTCATCTTGCAGATTACGTACCTTGATGAGATGTTGAATTCTATCAGAGAAAAATTCTTTTACGCCAAACATCATGGTTACAGAACTACGAATTCCTAGCCAATGAGCTTGCCTCATAATATCTAGCCATTCTTCGCTTTTCGTTTTTAGCCGAGCTATTCTCCAGCGAACAGCATCTACGAGAATCTCTGCTCCTGCTCCCGGTATACTTTGTAAGCCAGCAAAGCGCAATCTTTCCAAAACCTCAGTTGTCGATAAATTGTGCATGCTTGTCAGGTGCCAGATTTCATCAGGAGAAAGAGCATGTAGACGGATTTGAGGAAAAGTCTGCTCAAACCACAGAAAAAGGTCTTCGTACCAATTTATATCTAAGTCAGGGTTTAACCCTCCTTGGAGAAGGACTTGGGTTCCTCCTGCTGCCGCGAGAACTTGGGTTTTTTCGGCAATCTCAGATTTACTCAATGTGTAGCCTTCTTTATGCCCAGGACGACGGTAGAATGCACAAAAGCGACAATAAATATTACAAACGTTAGTGTAGTTAATATTTCGTTCAATAATATAAGTAACTATCTTTGGGTCAGAGAGAGACAGTCTACGGGCATGAGCGGCCCGCCCCAGTTCTGCTAAAGGGGCTTCTTTAAAAAGACGGATGCCATCTTTTGCAGAAAGTCTTACTCCTTGTGCTCCATCACTGAGAATAGAGTCTATAGTACGGCTAGGCTTGCCAAGAGAAAGTATTTCTTTTTTAGGAGAAAGTGGGCAAAAAGAAACTTCCGTCGCCGGGGCTTTCCCTAGAACATGAAGTAGAGCTAAGTACTGATTAGCGCTTTCTCGCACCTCTTCATCGAAAGTATAGTGGATATTATGTTGAAGATAATCCAAACAAGTGGACAAATCAGAGTAATCATTTTCTAAAGCCCATTTTTTAGCAATCTCTTCTCTGGCGGCTAAGCCTCGACGAAAACATCGCCGAAGGATTTCTTGAAGTTTAGAAGTAAACTCTCCTGGTAAAGCAGCCCAAAGAGCATAAACAAAAGGGCGCTCAAATTTGTCTTCATAAAACTCTCCTAGATCAATAACATAAGGATAACTGTGCTTCTCTTGTAGAGCAATATCTCCAATTAAAAGAGCGGCTCCATGGGGTGTTTTATTCAACTCTTCTTGAATTTTACAAGTGGCAACTCTTTTCTTTTGAGGCTTAGTATATGGGCTATAGTGAAAGTACATATCGGCTAAAAGAGCGGAACTTCGACTTGCTGAATCGAGTAGTAACTTTTGCCAAAACTGAGGAGGAAAATGGGAAACTAGCACGACAGAAGCAACACTCCCTCGACTAGAAACACAGGGCCCTTCCAGAGCTTCAAGACGACCATCTTCGGCATAGGCAGCCAATGGAATAAAACCAATATCGTAAATCCCTTCTGATAGACCCGTCGCTGCTTCGCTAGGAGAAACCGTTATTAATTCAACTTCAGGCTCTTTTTCTAAGCCATAGCGCAAAGGTAGGCTGTTTAGAAAACCAGATATTGCTATTTTTGTTTTCATGATATCTATTCCTCTCCAATCGTGTTGTAGACGGTATCGCGCTCTATCGCTTTGCGGCCAGTTTCTTCAATCAATTGGATGAGTTGCTCCTTTGTTAACATCTCAGGACCTTTATTTCCTGCCATGCGGTAAATCTTTTCCGAAACGACTGTTCCATCAACGTCGTTAGCTCCAAAACTCAAAGCGAGTTGAGCAAGATGAACTCCAAGCATCGCCCAATAAGCCTTGATATGAGGAAAATTATCCAAGAGAAGTCGAGAAATGGCGTAGGTTCTTAGACTATCAAAAGCGCTTGGCCCAGGAAGGTTTTTCATGCGGTTTCCTTCTGGGTGAAAGGCTAAGGGGATAAAAACCTGAAACCCTTTACTTTTGTCTTGCTGCTCTCTTAAGGCTAAAAGATGATCCACTCTTTCTTCGTAATTTTCGACATGTCCATAAAGCATCGTAGCGTTAGTTTTTAAGCCTAGCTTATGAGCAATATCATGAATTTTTAGCCAGTCTTCTCCCGAAACTTTATCGGCACATATCTTTTTACGAACTCTATTTCCTAGAATCTCCGCTCCTCCTCCGGGCATAGACATAAGACCAGCTTTCATCAGACGTGTGAGAACTTCCTCAATGGACATATTATATTTCTCTGAAAAATACTGGATCTCAACAGCAGTAAAAGCTTTGATATGCAAATTAGGAAAGTTCTCTCGAATCATCTCTAAAAGAGAAGTGTAGTAGTCAAACGCCAAGCCTTGGTGCAAACCATTGACGATGTGAATTTCGGTAACTTCGGGGTGGTAACGTGCTTCAATAAACTTTTTTGATTGCTCCAAACTAAAAGTGAAAGCTTGCTCATCTCCTGGCTGAATTCGAGCAAAAGAGCAAAATAAACAATTTGCTTCGCAAACATTGGTTGCATTCATATGAAAATTCTGATTAAAGTAAGTCTTGTCTCCGTGTAAACGTTCTCGAACTAAATTGGCTAAGTGTCCAATTCCAACAAGATCTGAGCAATTATACAGAGTTATACCATCTTCCCGACTCAGCCTCTCTCCTTGGAGAACTTTTTGTCGTATTTCGACTAAGCTCTTCTTTCCGGGATTCGACCGAAAACGCTCGGGATTTCTTTTTTGGATTTTTATCTTCGCAGTTTGTCCCATAGCTCTCTCCTTCTAAAGTTAAAGACTGTTCCTCTTAGACCAAACTGTCTAAAAATTTTTCGTTGTCTACTAAAAAGAAAAGCAAGGGCTGTGCCAGGATAAAAAAAGATTTTCATTTTATGAAAAAAGTCAATAAATAAAAGGGAGAGAGGGGAAGTGTCTAGATTAGCTGATTTTTTCATCGGCAAAAACTTGCTTATTTGATATATCCTTAAACCCACTTCGAAAGCAGAAAATTACCGAAAATAAATTGGTCGCAAAAATAACAAGATAATCTGGAGTCAGAAAATCGCAGTTTCTTGACTTTTTTTTCAAAAATGTTATTTTAATAGCTTGAAAAATTGCAATAATCTCTTCGAAAAATTCTTTAGGCGCTTTTCTCTGCTCCTAGAGTTGATTTAAGGCTAAATTCTCTTATGAAAAGACCAATTACACTTATTTTTTTCTTCTTTTTTATTTTCTCGTTAGGGTGTCAGGAAATAAAATACGTCGCAGACCCTTATCCTCTTATTACGATGAAACCTTCCCAAGAGCCGATAGAAGATTTTTTTTATGAAATGGATGCTGATTTTTACGCTTTTGGGTTTTCTCCTGAAGTCAATGTCATCAACATAACAGATATTGCTATGAACAACGGAGCCCCCAACGGACTTACCAATTTGCGTATTCGAGAAGAGCAGACCTTCATGAATAGCTTATACTTATATATAAGTTTTGGCGTTTACGTTCCCCGCAATGTAAAAATCTATGGCGTAACAGTTAAGTAGTTCTCTTTCGGTTAGGGTAAGAAAAATGCAAAAAATACTTATATTTCTTTTTTGTTTCACGTGCGTCGGCTGTCAAATCATGGAGTTCAAACAAAACAGCTCCAACGTAGGGGAAGTAGAGTTGTCTAATGTCAACAATTACTTAGGTGAAAAATTTAACTTAACGAATCATGCCGTTTATCTTTGGGATTTGGGTCCCCTTTACGAAGCCTCAGTAGAGGAAACTCTAAGTAGTCCAACAACATCTGTAGATACTCACAAAGTTGCTGTAACTATCACAAGTAAGTTCCATTGGGTTGATCTTTTGGCCCGAGGAGCTCAATCTATTCTTTTACGTCCATTTTATATTCCCGCTCCTGTAGGAACACGTACGATGGTTCTTGATGGCATGGAAGTAGAAGATTCAGATTCTTGGTTTTAGGCTTTATAAAAAAATAGGTAGGAAAAACAATACGTGGAGAGTAAGTAAATGTCGACACCTGACGATATAAAATTTAAAGAGCTTGTCTTAAAAAATAAAATGGCAACGGAAGAAGAAATAGAAGAATGTTGGTTGATGCTCGAAAACTATCGAGAGGTCAACATCCCTAAACCTCTTAGCAGTATCATGTTGGACAAAGGGATTCTATCACAAAAACAAGCAAATGCTATTTATCAACTTCTTGATAAAGAAGATGTTCATTTAGTTCGCGGCTATACCATCCTTTCCAAGTTGGGACAAGGGGGCTTAGGAGCAGTCTACAAAGCGATGCAAGACAGTGTCGGACGTGAAGTTGCTCTTAAAATCATGTTTCCTCAGTTCACCAAAAATAGCGAATACATTCGCCGCTTTATGCGAGAAGCTAAAATTTCCTGTGAACTATCTCATGACCATATTGTTCGAGGGATAGATTTTGGAGAATCCAATGGACTTTACTACTTTGCCATGGAGTACATCTCTGGACTATCGTTAAAACAGCTCGTAAAAAAACGCGGTCGGCTAGACGAACCAGAAGGAATTAGGGTTATTCTTGCCATCGCAGACGCTCTCAAATACGCCGAAGAAAAAAGTCTTATTCATAGAGATATCAAACCTGAAAACATCATGCTTCTCAACGACACTATTCCTAAACTCTGTGACCTCGGATTGGCCAAGAATATTGAACAAGATGTTATGCTAACAAGCCAAGGGATTGTTGTAGGAACTCCTCATTACATGTCTCCAGAGCAATCAGCAGGAGATGAAATTGATATCCGTGCAGATATATACTCTTTAGGGATCACATTCTATCATATTCTAATCGGGGAAGTTCCTTACAAGGGCACTACGGCGATAAATATAATCAATCAACACATTAATTCTCAAATTCCTGCAGAAAGCATGCGTCAGTCAGGCTTACAAAAAGATACTTGCCAAGTAATCTCAACCATGATGGCAAAGTCTCGGGAAGATCGTTATCAGACAACTCAAGAATTGATTGTTGACTTAAAGAGGTTGCTGCGAGGAGAAGCTCCTTTGACAATTTCTTCTGGCGAGCGAACCATGTCTCCGAATATTTCCTCTTCCAAAAGAAAAGTCCATGAACAAGAAGATCCTCAAGCTATCAGCAATGCAGAAACGATTGCTATTTCATTAGAGGACTCTACTCCTTCGGTAACCCAAACCAGTGTACCAGCTCTTCCCCAAACGGAGCCTCATAATAGCTCCAAGATGTCATCTATTTCATCAGTTTCTTCTGCTCCCATTCAAGATCATGTAAAAAACCTAGAACAAAAAGTGCAAAAGAAACGGCCTTTCAGAATGCTTTTCAAAATGGTACTTTTTCTTATTGTTCTTGGTGCGGGTTCATTTTACTTCCAAGACTCCATTCTCAATTTAGTTGAAAAATGGAAGGAAAAAACACCAGAACCTGTTGTTATCACTCCTAAGCCAAAAAAAATTCCTCCTCCTGAATTAGCCAGAGAGAATTATGAAAAAATCAAGAAGGAACTTCAAGTAGAAAATCCTCTTCCTCCCTCGACTGATAATATGGTTTTTATTGAGGGGAATAGTGAAATTAAAGGTTTTTGGATTGATAAATTTGAAGTTAGCAATCAGCAATACTTTGCCTTTTGCCAAGAAACAAAGTCCCCTGCTCCTCAACATTGGCATGGGGAAGCCCCCAAAGAAAACACTCTGGACTATCCGGTGGTTCAAGTCAATTGGTATGATGCCAGCCTTTATGCTCTTTGGGCAGGAAAAAGATTATGCACAGAAGAAGAATGGGTTTATGTCGTAAAAGAAGCCCCGGATTCTGAATTTCCTTGGGGAAAAAACTACATTAAAAACAAAGCGAACATCAACACAACACGATACCAACCAGTAGATTCGTATGCCAAAGGAAAAACAGCTAGCGGAGTCTTTAATATGGCTGGGAATATCTGGGAGTGGACTCAAAGCATACCGGAAAATTTTCCCGAAAACTATGTGGTTAAAGGAGGAAGCTTCTCTTACCCTGCTTCTTACGCAGAAGCTTCTTACCAAGATGCTCTTTTCCCTCATACAAAAAGATACGACTTAGGGTTTCGCTGTGCCTTGAGTCAGGAAGAGTAATTTTATGAGTGAATTAATCACTACAGACATCCTTTCTATGGGAAAGCATATCCAATGTGTTCCCATTATCCACGGACGCTCTATTTTTGCGCAAGAAGTTCGCCGCCTCTTTTTGGAAAACAGCTATCAGTGTATAGCGGTAGAATTACCCTCGTCGCTCTATGAAGGTGTTTCCCAGGCGGTAGAGTACCTCCCTTTTATTACAGCCGTTGTTTACAAAGAAGGCCCAGAGTACTGCTATGTTCCCGTAGAGCCAGGCGAGGGGATTATGGAGGCTATTCGCCTGGGAATACAAGAACGTCTTCCCATTGAATTTATCGACTTGGAAGTTTCGACCAAAAGCATAAAAAGCCCTGACCTCCCCGATGAGTATGCTATTCAAAAGTTAGGCTTAAAAAAATACTACCAAGGAGTTCTTCCCTTTTTGTCTTTCTCATCGCAGGGTAACACCCAAGACGAGAGAGAACAATGGATGGCTAAGCAACTGAGAGATCTAGACGAACGTTTCGAAAAAGTTCTTTTCGTTTGTGGAATGGCCCACCTAGAAGGAATCCGTCGTCACTTTTATGCCAAAACAAAGCCCCAGAAAAACCAAGGAAAAATTGCCGAAAAAGCTCAAATCTATTCTGTACATCCTGATGGAATCTATCTTTTAACAGGCGAAACTCCTTACCTAACCTATCTCTATGAAAAAAATCGACAGAGCTTAGACATGAAGAGCTTTGACAAAACCGATGGGCTAAAGGAACTACTCTTAGAAACGCGCCGAGAGTACGGAAGAGATTTTCCCGAAGAACTGGAAAAATTAACTCCCGGCTCTATGCAAACGATGCTCACTTATCTCAGAAATTTATGCCTCATTGAGCATCGATTGACTCCCAGCATGTACGATTTAGTCGTAGCAGCACAGGGAATCGGAGGAAGTGGTTTTGGAGCTCGCACTGTTGAAATGGCAAAGTTCTACCCTTTCATAGATCCCTTTACTTCCTACCCCACCTTACGAATGGGTTTAGATGAGGGATGGATGGAGGGCTTAGGCTTAAACAAAATGCATAACCGTTTTGATATACCAGAGTTTTCCTTAAAAAGCATCAAACTCGAAAAACGTCCGAGGAAAGAGAAAAAAGAAAAATGGAAAAAGCACTGGGGCGATGGACAAACAGATTGCTCTTGGCCTCCTGAAGACGAGATTATCGAAAAATTTACCGCCCATGTTCGAAAAAAAGCCATGGGTCTTCTGGGAGAAGACCAAGCCCGAGTCGAAAAATTTACTTCCAGCATGAAAGATGGCTTGGATATGCGCGAAACTCTCCGACAATGGCATACTTCAGAGATTTATGTTAAAGAAATCCCCGCGGTAAAAGGCGAGGTCGGAGCAGTCCTTTTCATTTTTGATAGTGACTACGAAAAATATCCTTGGCGCAGTACATGGCTAGCAGAGCATGATAATGAATCAACTCTTTGTTTCTATGCCACAGACTACAAGGAAGACACTATTGGGCCTGGAATCGGCAGAGCTTACTATGGAGGAGCTTTATTCATTTATCCTCCCATTAATATTCCTGATATTTGGACTAACCCTCGTTTTCAAAATATAGGTACCTTAGAAGATACTCTCGTTATGGCGGCTCTACGCTACTCTCACTCTCGCTATGTAGCCATGGTATCGACTAAAAAACCCACTGTTAATATGAAAAAAATGGCAAACGAAGAAGGCAAGCATCTAGTTTATATCCCACTCAGCAATTTCTCGGCTTCGACCATTCGCAAACTTCGCAAGTTTCATGTTTTACGAGGGCATCATATCCGAGGTTTTGCTCAAAAATATATTCGTTAGGTTTTTATGAATACTCCTGAATACTTAGATATCGAAAACTGGAACCGAAAAAAACATTTCCATTTTTTTCGGAAATACGAGCAACCTTTTTTTAACCTTTGTGTTAACGTTGAGGTAACTTCTCTCAAAAGGCACTGCCGAGAAAACAAAGTATCTTTCTCGGTTGCTCTTCTTTATTTATCATTACAAGTAGCCAACAGAATTCCAGAATTTCGCTATCGTATTCGCCAAGACAAAGTGGTGATCTATCCTCTTTTACATGGTGGATCGACCATTTTCAACAAAGATGAAACCTTTAGCTTTTGTTATTTTTCTTTCTCGGAAGACTTCAAAAGATTTCAAAAAAACTGGCAAGAAATGCTTACTAAGCATGAGGATTCCCCCATATTAGATCCTCAAGAAAATCGTGAAGATCTCATTCACTACTCTATTTTACCTTGGGTTTCTTTTACGAGCGTTTCACACGCTCGTCGATTTGGCCAAGAAGACTCTATCCCTAAAATTATGTTCGGCAAATATTTCTCTCCTGTCACCAATGAAGAGAAAATACTTTTGCCTGTTTCTGTCGAAGTTCACCATGCTCTTATGGACGGATGGCATGTCGGAAAATTTTTTCAAGGTTTCCAAGAAGAACTCGAAAAAACTCTTTTGTAATTATACAAAACCGGAGATCAGTTATGTTCCAAAAACATTTGATTTACTTACTCCTCGTAGGCTCTATATCTCTACTTTGGGCCAACCCTTACCCCAAACAAAAAGCCGTTTATGAAAACCCGAATGACACAGCCCCTATCTTAGCTCCTTTTGCCCTAGCTCCCAAGATCAGCCAAGAGGAAATCAAAGCAACATCACGCGATGCTATTCGAGTGGAAGTAAAGTGGAAGATGGAAACCGATAGCTATGAATTTTCCTATGCTGTCATTGAAAAATCAGGAAGCCAAGCTCTTTTAGATCGTTCGAAGCACCGCGATAAACTAGGAAGCTATCATGGTTTCCTGCAAGAGCCTAAAACAGGAAAATCTTTAGCTTTTAGCTCGCTAGGCACAGGACAAGAGTACCGTTTTTTGACCCGCGCTTTCACCTTTCGCTTTCCACTCGTCTCAGAGCCAGTAGAATTTTGCATGGAAGCCGAAAATCCCATAAGCGGAAAACTCGAAGAGGTTATACGCCAAACAATTGATCCTAAAAAACTCTCTCGATTAGCTCTCGCTTACGAACGCCAAGAAAACCTAGAAGTGCGTTTACTCAAAGCGGCCACAAAATCTCCTAAACTTTTTGTTAACGTCTATGCTGAAGGGTATTTAGCCCACCGTCGCGATCAATTCTGGCAAGACGCTCCTCGCGTTGTCCAACGCCTGAGCGAGAAAAAACTCCCCATGATCGAGCACTTAGAATTCCGAGGTGTTTTTGCTCCTTCGGCCACCGCTCTAGGCAAAGCCAAAGTTTTAGGAACTCCTGTTCCCGAGCGCAATTCGTTCTTGGGCCTTTACTACCCTTACTGGCATAACTTTGGACGCTGGTATCACATCGTCTACCCCACCCGAGAATCTCGTTACCGTGCAGGCATAGGAATGGTTCCCTACGACTACCCCATTGTTTTAGTTGATAGCAACCTTTACTGGGGAGTGGGAAACTTTAAAGAGCATACCGCCATACCAGCTCAAAGTAGCAGCTTTACCTATCTGCTAATGCACGAATTAGGCCACTACTTTGGACTGAACGAAGAGTACAACTCAGGAGGCAAAACCGAGCTGGCCTTTGCTCCTGGAATCAAAGAGCCCTGGTCGCAGAATATCACCTTTCTAAACGACCCGAACAAATTAAAATGGAAGAAGTTCGTCTCTAGTAAAACTCCTATCCCCACACCTTCTTTCCAATGGACAAAAGGAAACTACGGAGCCTATAAAGGAGGCTACGCCCAAACCGCTCCTCTAGGGAAAAGCCATAAGCCCGGCTTAAGCTGTATCATGGACCGCGGAGGAAACTTCTGTCCGATTTGCCAAGAAGCCATCGCTCAAAGAGTGCTCTTTGATTTGGGAATTGCGGAGAAGTAAAATTTCATTGAATTGTGAAAAAAAATACCGTACTCTGTAAATATCAAAATAACCTTGGAGGAGTACTAAAAATGGAAATTACAGGTAAATACACTCTAGATGGCAAAATAATTTTACAAAAATCAATCCTTGATAAAATCGGGTTACAAGAGGGACAACAAGTTACAGTTATCTCTACGGAAAACGAAAAATCATCTGAGACGAAAGCTCCAAAGATTGGAATATTAACAAAGTATTTGAAAAAAGACGTTCTTTCCTCTTTAAGCGAAGATGAATTGAACGATGCGATAAAAGAAGGTGCAAATAGAGGTCGCTTTTGATAAAAAAGCTGCTAACAATGAAGGTTTCACGCTTTTATCAACATAGCTATTTACAAGTTACTAAATTTAAGAGAAATAAAATGAAAAAATACTTTTGCTTATTCACTTTACTGAGCGCTCTGTGCTCTTTTAGCTACGGCTACACAATCACTAGTTTTGATCCACAGGTAGTTTTCTCCGGCAGTAATGCTTCTCAGCTTGCCAGCTTAGACGCTGCCGTAGGAATTACAGGATATACGCTGGAAAACTTCGAGGACAATACTCTAATCGACGGGTTATCTGTCCAGTTCCAAAATATTAGCAATCCAAGCTCAAGTCAAATTAGCTCGGTATTGAGAACAAATACCCCTAATAACAATTGGGACGGGGCGACTAACTTTGGTCCTAATTTAGTCGGGGGAAATGAAATTACTTTTCTCTACGCGCCGGGAGCAGCTAGCTTTGGGGTGGGAATAGGTGATGTGGAAAGCCAAGTTGAAGTTTTTGTTAACGGAGAGCTTTTGGGAATTCTGAAAGACTTGCCTAACTATAATCGGCCTATTGACAATGCCAAAGAAGTTTACATTCGAATCGATCAGCAATCAGGAGACTCTGCCATCACAGAGGTTCGTTTCCAGCCTTTAGCTTCAAACGGGGGAGATGTTATTAACTTTGATCGACTAGCCCTCCTAGACAGTACGGTTCCTGAACCATCTAGTCTAGCCTTATTGGGACTTTCTCTTCTGACAATAGTTTTCTGTAAGACAGGCTTCTCACACACGGAAACAAAAAAGGGCTAAAGGATAGAAAAAATAAGAAGAAAAAACACGCATTTGGATTTGCATATTTCTAAGGTGCAGTGAAAAGAGTGCGCCTTAAAGTTGAAGAAAGAAAAGAATTTCACGCAAAGCCGCAAAGACACCAAGGAGAAAAAGAATCCAGGCAAAAGATAAACTCGAAGAATTTCATCAACATAAAGATTTTTTAGATCTTCCTTTGCTTTTCTTTGCGTCTTTGCGTGAAATTCTTTTCTATTCAAAATCCACCGTAGAGGAGAAAAAATACAAAGGCTACAGCTTAACTTAATGCTACTGGTGCTTGGCGCAACTAAACCTTATAAAATATGAGCCTAAACTAAATGCATGTTTTTCAGGTATCGTATAAATAGTGCGTAAGAGAAAGTAAAGTTTATCGAAAACTGCCTAGCGATTACGCTAGGCAGCGAAAGTGCCTTCCCAAAATCAAAGTCAAAAAAGCAAACCCTAGTATTCCGATAAAGTGAGGCTCCGGAATAGCAGCACTCGTCTCATTGAGGGCTAAGTGGTCATAGCCATAGTCGTCGGCAGAGTTAAGTGTTCTTTCAAAGGTGACTGTATTAATTGCGGCATCTCCTGACTCTTGGCGTATTTTGATATAAACATTGCGTCCGATATCAACAGAGACAAAATTAGGTAGGCTACTAAATGCTGTCAGAAAATTGCCATTAATGAGAATCTGCCCCCCACCAAAACTCGGAACAGAGCTAGATAGAGACACAGCAAAAAAATCCGTTCCCCCTGCGATAGTGAAAACGTCCGTGCTAAATTGTGTATGATGCACGCGGCTTCCGTCCCATTCGTAAAAAGCTCGGGTTGATATGTTCAAGTTATTGACACTCAAACCTGGAATCAAAGTAGTGTCCTCGAAGTCTTCGATTAAACCGCTCACTCCTAGTATGGCATCCATGGCCGCAGTATCGGTAGTGAATACATCCGGGCCAAAAGTAGTGATAGAGTATGCCAATAATTTTCCCGAGGATATAAATAAACTCAGGAAAAGTAATATCCCGATTAAAGAGTTTTTCATTTTTTCTTCCCTTTTCTTATTTTTAGAATTATCTATCCTCTAGTCCTTAGAGTACTAAAAATTTCTTTAAAATTCAAAAAAAATATAAAAACACATCACCAATATCAAGATATTTTACATTTCAAATTCAATCATCAAACTGCAAAGGGCAAAACACCTGGGAAAAAGATTTCTCTCCATACTCGGGAAAATTCACTAGAATCATGTCTTCGTTTTCTTCAACCACCACACCGGTTCCGTACTTCGGGTGACGAGCTTTTCTCGCACTTTCTTCTTCTTTGAGAGACGTCATTTTTTGGCGGACTTGCTGTACCAACTCCTTTATTTCACTCGTACTTTGCTCTAGCACTTGCCAATCAACCACGGACGGAGGAAGTAGTTTTAGGTAGGGAGAGGGCTTGGGCTTTGTTCCATAAAGATCTGTTTTTTTGACGTAAGACACTTCGGCTTGGTCTTTTGCTCGGGTTAGTCCAACAAAAAAAAGACGCTTTTCTTCGTCTAAGTTCTGGTTTTTGACTAAGAGAGGAAGATTTCCTTCGTTTGCGGTGACGATGAAAACATAGCGAAACTCGAGTCCTTTTGAGCTATGGAGGGTTAAAAAATTCACTCCTGCTTCACTGTAGCCTTCTACTTTTTGGCAAATAGTGTTTAGGTCGTAGTCGCTATCTTCTATTCTTTGGGGAAAATCTATGGAGAAAGTTTCTTCGCTGCAACGAGAAAGAAGTTCTTCCAGAAAAGCATAAATATATTCTTGTTCTTGGACGAAACTTAGTGAGGTCGGAGAAAGATAGTTATTCAGAGAGAAGTATTCCCAAATTTCAGAGGCTTTACGGGCTTGGTTGCAAAAGGCGAAAAAACTATTCCAGGCGTTAAGCAAAGGATTTTCTGGGGAAGAAGGGGTTTTCAAATTATAGATAGGGTGGTGGAGAAGCTCTTGGCGGGCTTTTTGATTTCGAGGATTAAGAGCTGCTTTTAAGACTTGCTCAAACCAAGCTAAAACGGGAATATCGAGAAGCTTCATTTTTCGCCGGACGAGAAAAGGAACTTCTTCTTCTCGAAAAACCTTACTGAGAATTTCCGCTTGGCTTTTTCGACGATAGAGAACGGCCATTTCAGAGTAGGGTATTTGGCTACTCTGATGAGTATGTTTCATTTTTTGGGCCAAGTAGAGGGCCTCGTGCAGTGAGCTATAGTGCTCCTTCACAATGATACGGTTTCCTCCTGGGCGGGAGGCCACGAGTAACTCTCCTTCGAGAAGAAGGCTTCGAGCTCCTTCTAGGATAGTAGAGGTAGAGCGATAATTGAGGGGGAGTTCCATTTCTTGGTAGTTCCCTCTCTGAAATTCAGCAAAAATATTGGCTTGGCTTCCTCGCCAAGAGTATATCGTTTGGTTAGGGTCTCCGACAGCAAATAACTTAGCTCCGTACGATTGCAATTTTTTTAAAACCTGAGCTTGAGAGCGGTCGGTATCTTGAAATTCATCCACGATTACCCAAGAAAAGGATAGAGATTGGGTTTCTAAAAAACGATCCAAGGTAGTGATTAAATCAGCAAAATCCATCAGATTATTTTCTTGTTTGTATTGCCGATAATCCTGGCGAAGTTGAATGAGTCTTTGCCGAAGCTTGGGTTGAGAAGGGAAAGATCCAAATAGATCTTGGTACTTAATTCGTTGTTCTTTTTTGCTTTGAAAACGAGCGACAATTTGGTCACTTTGCTCTTCGTCTAGAATAGAAAAATGAGCATCGTATTCAGAGGAGGATAAATCAATTCTTTCCCGCAAAATACGAGAAGCAACGCTGTGAAAAGTCCCGTGGTAGCGTAATTTTTTTCGCCAAGCAGAGGGAAGACGGTCTTGAATTTCCCGTGCTGCTTTTTTCGTGAAAGTCAAAATAACTAGACTTTCAGGGGCTACCTTTTCCACTTCACATAAATGGATAATCTTTTGGATGAGGACAGTCGTTTTGCCGCTTCCCACCGCAGAATTAACAAGGATAGTATCTCCTACGGCTAAAACAGCTTGTTTTTGATATGGATTGAGGAGGTTGAGAGAATGATTTGGCAAGGAGTTTTCCCTAGGAACTCTTTACCCAAAGAGCTATGCATCCAAGCCAGAGAGCACCTAAAAGCCATATCTTATAACGCCGATAATTATTCGCTTGCTGAACTCCCTTATCTGGGACAATTCCGCCGTTTGCTGTGGCAAACCCTAGTATCTGAGTGGCATTGATGTTCTCTGTCCAAACCGTACAACTTTCGGCTCCATGAAAGTGGCGGAAAAAGTTTTTCGTAAAAGAACTTCCTCCAAAGAGACCACTATCAATATAATAAGGAACCCCTTGAGATTCTAAGACAATATCACTTCCACTCAGATATACTTTCTGGTAAGCCATCTCTCGGCGTGTTAGATCTTTGATTCTAAGGTCACTCTTAACAACTGCATAGTAGGCTAAAAGAAGAGATACTACTACAAGTGTCCATTTTGCCATTTTGCCGACTTTGCGCTTACCGAATTTTCGGTATAGCTTTCTCAAAAAAGACTTTAACATTTTTTCTCCTTGTTTTTGTTTTTGTTCATTTTACCGCAAGGGCGTGTTTTCATTCCGCTTTTTTCAAGCCTTAGCAATACTAAGTTCAAATAGTTTTCTTACTACTGCTCAGGAAATACAAAAAACAAGCGGAATGAAGACACGCCCTATTTTAGCAAAAATTCTTATTTTTACAAGTGGGCAGCTTATGAAAAATATGGAAAGCAAGAAGAGCTTTTGCTAAAATCAAGATGCACTCTAAAGCCTATCTAAACTCCTTAAGTGACCTCTACTCTCGATGAGGAGACTAAATGTCAACAAAGCCTGATCTCGAAAAATTTCAACATAAAATCAAAGCCCAATTTAAGCTACCCGCTCGCCGAGGGACTTTTACGCCATTTCCTCAGGAACTCCACCCTGAATTACAGGCCTTTCTAAGGCACGTAGGTTTAGAAGAGCTTTACTTACACCAAGCTAAGATGTTTGAGGAAGCCTGGAAGGGTTCTAATACTGTTATAACAACTTCAACCGCTAGTGGGAAAACTCTTTCTTTTCTTCTTCCTGTTGTCCAAAAAATCCTTTCTGATCCCAGTACAAGAGCTTTCTTTTTTTATCCCACAAAAGCACTCGCTCAAGATCAATACCGAGCTCTCCAACCAATTTTAGACTATTTTGGAGAGAATAGAATTCAAGCGGGAGTTTACGACGGAGATACTCCTCCCAACGAACGAAGTAGAATCCGCAAGCAAGCCAATATTATCCTAAGTAATCCCGAGATGCTCAACGGATCTTTTATTCCGAATCACTCAACAGCAGGGTTTCATGGAATTTTTGCTCAGCTACGTTTCATTGTTTTAGACGAATTGCATGTTTACCGAGGAGCTTTTGGTTCGCATATGTCTAATATTTTGCGTCGAGTGCGCCGTATTTGTCGCTACTATCGTTCTCAGCCTCAATTTTTACTTAGTTCTGCCACTATCGCTAATCCTGTCGAGTTAGCAGAAAACCTCTGCCACGAAAAATTTGTTCATATTCATGAAGATAGCTCTCCCCAAACAGCCAAAGAAATTTTTCTTTGGCAACCCCCTTTTGTCGAAGACTCTCCTTTTCGTAAAAAACCCGAAGAAGAGGCATCTGAGCTTATCTCTCATTTAGTAGAAGCCCGTTGTCGCTTCATCACTTTTTGCCGAAGCCGTCGGGGAGTAGAGGTTGTCCTAAAAGAAGCTCGTGACAAGCTGAGTAACTTACCGGAGCAACCTAGTTTGGGACGAGATCTTTCGCATAAAGTAGCTGGATATAGAGGAGGCTACACAAGAAAAGAACGTAAGGCTATTGAAAAAAAGCTAGCCCAAGGAGACTTAGTAGGAGTTATCGCAACCAAAGCGCTCGAATTAGGAATTGATGTGGGAGACTTTGAACTCGCTATTATTTGTGGTTTTCCCGAAACAAAAGCTTCTTTTTGGCAACAAATAGGGCGCGTTGGTCGCCGAGGCAAAAAAGGAATCGGGATATTAATTCTAGACGTCAACTCTCGCGACCAGTATATTGCCTTAGACCCAGACTATCTTCTGCAATCAGGATTAGAAAGTGCCGTTATTGACAAAAACAACCTATTTATTCAACTCGCCCATGTTCGCGCAGCAGCGGCAGAACTACCTCTAAGCTTAGAAGACAGCGTAGTTTTCCCCGATCTAGGTGAGATTATTCCTGTTCTTATACAAGCGCGAGAATTAAAAAATGAGTACGGCAGCTTCCATTGGGTAGGCCCCGAATATCCGGCCGGAGACTTTAATCTGAGAAATATTTCTCAGAACACCTATAAGATTATCAACCAGGAAACAGGCCAAATGATCACGGAAATGGATGAATCTCAAGCCTTTCATGAAGTTTATCCTAAAGCTATTTATATTCACGACAGTATGCAGTACATGGTCGAAGAATTAGATCTAATCAACCGAGTAGCCTATGTTTTTCCTGTTGACATGGACTACTTTACAGTTCCTTTTGTGGAAACAGACGTATCTATTATAAAAATCTTCCGCGAAGAAACTCTTCCTCGAAGCGAAGTTTTTTTTGGTGATGTCCGAATTCGAGAAACTATTCCTGCCTACAAAATGGTCCAGTTTCATAACCACCAGAATCTTGGTTATGAGTCCATTAAGCTCTCTCTTGCACAAAAATTGGAAACCGAAGGAATTTGGTATCGAATACCCGAAAGTACTGCTCAGGTTTTTGACCACCACGGAGCATTTAATTTTTACCGAGGTTTACAACATGCTCTACTCTGTGCTGTTCGCATTAAAACCATGGGAACACGAGAAGACGTTAGCACAACTTTTTTTCATACTGTAGAAGAGCAAAGTTCGCAAAAAAAATCTTATCTTCTCCTTTATGATTTGTATCCTGGAGGCTTAGGTTTCTGCGAAAAAGCTTTTGACTTTGCTCTAGAAGTTCTCCAAGGAGCGATCCGGCTAGTAGGAAACTGTAGTTGCCAAGAAGGTTGTCCTGCTTGCGTAGGAGATTACTACCTGGACAAAAAAATTGTTCTCTGGGGTTTAGTCAGCCTCTCCAAAAAACTTCCTCCTCCTGAAGGCATTACTCCTCCCCCTTCTCGCCCTCCTATAAAAAAGGAAAAAAAAGAGTTTAACTTTGCCCAACTTCCAGATAAATGGTCAGATTTTGTCCAACATCTTTGGAAATCAGGAGAAAAACTCAGCGAGTTCTTTATTTCTATCCGAAAAGTCGAAATACAAGGGACTGTTCTTTTTTTACACGTAGGGTCTAATTTTCTCGGAACCTGGATATTGGATAAAAGTAACGAGAAAAAGATTAAAAATATATTCCAATACTACGTTGAAATGCCAGAGAGCTATTCTCTCCAAGTAAAAACTCCCGAGGAAAACACAGAGACCATTGCTAAGGTAATGCGGCGTTATGATGATTTAACAACAAAAGAAACTAGCTCTAACTAAAGGGTAAACTAAAGAAAAATGCTTTGTCAAAAAGAAGAACTTATCCTATAATTTAAGTCTCGTAAAAAAATAATAACTTTCTAAGTCGCTTTCCTAAGCAATTTATTTTAAAAATCCAATAACAAAATTAGCTCTAAAAGCAGGTAAGCTCTGAAACTAGAAAATTAAAAAATATGAAAAGTAAAATACTGGTAAATAAAGTAAAACATTGGGCTACCGAACAACCGGAAAGTCCTGCTTTATACACTCGTCAAAAAGATGGCTGGCACTCTATTAGCTGGAAAGAATACTACACTCGCGTCCAAAAAGCTGCTCAAGGATTAATTGCTCTCGGGCATCAACCTAATGACAGCGTTGCCATTATTTCCTCAAACCGAATGGAGTGGTTAATTTCTCAATTTGGAATTAACGCTGCCCAAGGAATTCCTGCTCCTGTTTATGTTACTTGTAGTCCTGACCAGGTAGCCTTTATTATAAATCATGCGAAAGCCACCATTGTTATTGCTGAAAATCAAGAACAATATGATAAACTTTGGGAAGAAAAGAATAATCTTCAGGTTAAAAAAGTTATTTTATTAGACGATGTTCCCAATCGTGACTTGGAGTGGACAATAACTTTTGAAGAGTTTCTCCAACTGGGAGCAGAAAAAGAAAAACAAATTCTAGAAGAAAGAATGAATGCTTTAACCTCAGAAGACGTTGCTCTTTTGATTTACACTTCAGGAACCACAGGGAATCCTAAAGCAGTTATTTTAACTCACGCCAATCTGTCTGCTACAGTTGAAATGACTGTAAAACGATTCCATTTAAGGCCCACTCGAATTATTTCCTATTTGCCTCTCTGCCACATTGCTGAACAAGTGGTAACAAACCTCGCTCAACTAGAAACAGGGGGAGAAGTTTTTTTCTGTCCTGAAATTCATAAGGTTAAAGACTATTTACCAGAAGTTCGCCCCAATGTTTTTATGGGCGTACCTCGTATTTGGGAAAAATTTCAAGCGGCGATGGAAGCACGCATTAACCAAAGAAAAGGACTCCAACGAAAATTTGTCAACTGGTGTTTAAAAACGGAAAAGGCCTGTTTTCAAAAAGAATTGGAAACAAAAAAACCTTACCGGCCACTGTCCCGTAAAATTGCCAATCGTTTTTTATTGCAAAAAATTAAGCGCACAATAGGTCTCGACAAGCTAGATATCGCCGTTACCGGAGCGGCCCCCATCGATTCTCAAGTTCTGAATTTTTTCTCATCCATTGGAATCGTTGTTTATGAAGTCTACGGAATGAGTGAAACAGCGGGAATTATCGCAACAACTTATCCTGGAGAAACTTCCTTTGGAACCGTCGGGAAACCACTGGAGAATCTAAACATCAAAATTGCAGAAGACGGAGAAATCCTTGTTCAAGGTCCCAATATGACCCAAGGTTACTTGTACGATGACGAAAGAACGGCCGAGTTATGGGAAGGTGGCTGGCTACACACAGGAGATATTGGGGAGTTTGACAGCCAAGGTAATCTACGTATCACTGATCGAAAAAAAGATCTTTTGATTACAGCTGGAGGAAAAAACATTGCTCCTACTCCTATTGAGCAAAAACTGATGTCCATTGAGGAAGTTGGCTATGCCATTGTTTTAGGGGATAGCAAGCCTTTCCTCAGCGCTTTACTAACCATTAACGATGAACTGGAAAAGCCTATTTGTAAGCGTTGGGAAGTGTCCTCTCTGTCTGATTTAACTCATAACAAAAAATTTATAGCCTATCTCCAAGAAAAAATAGAGAAGGATGTTAATGCTAATTTAGCTCGTTATCAAACAATTAAGAAGTTTTCTCTACTTCCCCAAAATTTTTCCGTTGAAACAGGAGAGCTAACTCCTACTATGAAAATAAAACGCAAATTCATTACCAATAAATACCAAGATATTGTGGAAGAACTCTATAGTCAAGTAGGCTCCAAAACACAAGCCCCAGCATAATAGGAAAATTTATGCCAAAGAATAACATTCACTTTCCTCAAATTCCCAAAATAAACTCACTCGCTTTTCATATTGTTCGTAAATGTTTGCGAGTTCAGCAAAAAGAAATTGTTCGAGTCAGCGGCGGGGTTCATCACTATCCTTTGCTTCAGAAAATTTCGCTGGAAATTCGTAAGGTAGGAGCCCATCCTATTGTCAATATAATGGATGACTTAAACTCGGTTTCATTTGTCAATGATATCCCAGATGAGTACTTAGGCGAAGTTCACCCGGCATTGAAAGAATTGGAAGATTCTATCAATGCCGAACTTATCATCTATCCTGTCTATGATCCTGTTATAGAAAAAAAGCGCGATATTGCTAAGTTACAAATCATCAATAGTAAACGAAAACGTCGCAACCAAAAAGCTCGATACATTGGAATGGAGTGGCCCACTCTTCCCAAAGCAGAAATTTATGGTTTTTCTTTAGCCGAGTTTGAGGAACTCTACTGGAAAGCATTTTGGGTTGACTTGGATCAATTGACAGAAAATGCTGAAAAAATCAAGAATAAGCTAAAGGGAGCCCAGGATGTAGTTATTACCTCAGCTGATGGCTCTGTTTTGTCTCTCTCAATAGGAGAGCGTCCTATTTGGATTGATACAGGTTGCTTTACAGACGACTTGATGGCGGCTGGCGATTTAACGAAGAATCTACCCTGCGGAGAAGTCTACTGCTCCCCTTTAGAAAAAAGTGCTGAAGGAAGTGCCTATTTTCAAAGTGTTTTCGCCGATGGAGTCTGGATTAAAGATCTTCATGTTACCTTTGAAAAAGGCAAGATTACTCACTTTGATGCAAAAGAAGGAAAAGATACTTTTGATAGTATTCTCAAAAAACATACAGGAGATAAAGACAGTATTGCTGAGCTAGGGATTGGAATCAATCCCCATGTTCCTCGGACTATGGGCAATACCCTTTTGGATGAAAAAGTTGTCGGCTCCATCCACATAGCCATCGGTCATAACACAATGTACGGTGGGATCAACAAGTCATCTCTTCATTGGGATTTAGTTTCGATGTCTCCTAGTATTTCAGTCAATGGAAGAATCCTGATGAATAAAGGTAAGCTCAATATTTAAATTACGAGAGGTGTAGGGTAGTTGACAGGCATATTCCTCAGGAAAAGAGTGTGTACAATAAAAAAAGCTATAGATCACGGCAAAGTAAAAATTTGCCATGATCTATAGCTTAGTTTGAAAAGCTGTTCTCTCAAGAAAATTTATTGTGCGATTTTCTTTTCAATATCATCAAAACGTTTTTGAAGGGAAACCATTTCTTTCTGAAGTTTTCGAATTTTACGAGTTTTCTCTCCGGTTTCTTCTTTCTTTGATTTGTTTTCAAAAAACAAATGAGAGATTTCTAGCAAGTTGATAATACGAATTAAATCATCCCCTCGAGGAATTTTTCTTCCACTAATCCATTCTGAAACTAAAGCATTGGATTTGCCCATAATAGCGGCCAAATCTTTTTGTTTCATTTTCTTCAAGGATAAGCCTTCTTTTATTCCTCTCGCAATTTCTTCAGCTTCTTTTGATCTACTCATCTTTGTAGCCTCATTTACTACCATTCAATAATGGATGTTTAGGGTTTTCATGATAGCATTCATCCTTTAAAAAATGAGGATGAATTCTAGTAATTATTACTTTTGGTTTTATTTTAGCAAAAAAAAACCAAATAAAATACACAATAGCAAAATTTAGAAATTTTACTTCCACTTCCCAAGTAACCCTAAGTTCCCATTAGTTATAGTACAATTAAAATTCATAATTAGCAAACTAGATTTTCCAAGAAGAGAAATTTTTTTACCAAAAACTAAAACAATATATCTAACAGGGGTATCCGACTCTTTCTAAATTTTTCAAATAACTTATCACCTCTCCCACTGAATCGACTATCATTCCTCGAATCCGACCTCTATTATCAAAATCACGCAAAGCTATTAGATCATCCCAGTACTCGCTTTGTCGCAACCGAATCGTCTTACGGTGCCCAAGCTGTCCTCGCTGCAGATCTAACATATCCATATGATAGCGAATTAAAAATATGACCCTCGGCGAAACTAAACCTTCCAATATTTCAGCACCCACAATAGCATGGTGCTTTTTATCAATAGATTTCCCTATATCATGGAGAAGAGCAGCTTGCAGAAATTCAACATCATGCGCGTATCCCTCTTCTCGAGCTAACTCAAACACTTGTAGACTATGATAAAGAAGATCACCTTCAGGATGATGCTTACCCCCATCCAAACCTTCCAAAGGATTTAAGTAGGCGGGAAAAAGATCATAGCTATCTAATTTATCGTCCCAGGCCACCATCTCCTCAGCCAAATCCATTTCAGGGTACTCATTTTGAAGCAACTGAAAAAGCTGCTTTAAACTAGCATTTTCCATAGTTTTCCCTGTGATCGAACACTTAAAGCCGTAGCTAACATAGTCTAAAGTGTACACAGTTAACTCTACTTCAAAACGACCATGAAAATGGATGTGAGTAAAATAACGCTCTTGGTTATGTTTTATAACTCTCTTTTTTTCTATTTCATAAGGAACTAAAAGTTGATCTAAAGTTTGGGTAAGTAAGGTCAAAGAATTGCTAAAAACATGTAAGTCTATATCTGAGTTTTTGCGAATATGGCCAGTGAGAGTACTACCAATCAATTTAGGAGAAAAATCCATGAGTTGTTCCATCAACCAGTAGGCATAGACTCTCATTTGTTGAAGGTTCTCCAAGCGCTTTTCCCCCTCAAGGAGAGAAGCCTGTCGTAAAATGCTATCTCGCACTTCTGCATTAGAAGGAAGATCAGAGCGAGAAGCTTGTTTTCCCACACCTATTTGCCGCGCTGCTTTGCGTTTGGCAGTATAGTACTCTGATTCACTTCCTTGGTACATCATCTTAGCTGCTTCGAGAGCAATAATACGACGCAGTTTCGTGTCACGTTTATTTTTCCGAGCAGAGCTATAAGGATCTTCATTGCGTTTTTTTGCCATAATATTTTTTCTCTAAAGTGGAGGTAAGTTTGCTTGCTGTTTAAATAAAATCTTACATCTTTTATTAGACGTTGCAGACGCTCATAAAGGGCTCATCGCACGTCCCTATATCTAGAGAGCGATTGAACCTCTATTTTCTGACAAAAATTCTATCAGAATCCCTAGTCCCCTTCTCCTCTCAAAGCAATAAATTTTCTCCTCATCCCCTAACATACAAAAAGACAAGATCCCCTAAAAGTATAGGGAATCTTGCCTCTTTATCTACTAGAAAAACTAAAAATATTCTTTTACTAAAAACCTTCTTCTACTTTTTGAGACTCAAGAGGTCTTTTAATACATGGATAGTTTCTTCCATATAAATGTCTTTTTTTTCCTCCTCTTCTTCTTTAGTCTCTTGCTGTCCTAACATCTTTTCAATATTTTTATACCAAAGATTTTCTTCTTCTTGTCTTTTTTTACGTTCAACAATATTGAGAGAAACCATTTTTTCCTTCCTTCTCTCGTTCCATTTTTCAATGTACTTGTCTAGCAGTTGAAAATCTTTGTTTTTTTTCATTCTCTTATTGTGTCTTTCCCGCAGAATTTTCAAGCAAGGTCCGACATCTTGAGCCGAAGTTTTGATAGTCAGTTTTCTAATTTCATCCCAGGGAATAACATGTTTTAAACTAGCTTCTCCATAATCTTCAATGCTATTGAATGATGGCAACGTAATATCTGGCATAACACCTTTTTGCTGAGTAGAGGCTCCTGTCACCCTGTAAAATTTTGCCATAGTATACTTAATTGCCCCTAGATCGTCTTTTGTTTGAATGACTCTTTTTAAGTCTAAAAGATTTTGGACTGTTCCTTTGCCATGGGTTTGAGACCCTATAACAACCCCTCGTCCATAGTCTTGGATCACACCAGCAAAAATTTCAGAAGCAGAAGCGCTAAATATATTGACTAGCACAATAAGGGGAACATCATAAGCAAAGCCCTTGTCATTATCTTCGCGCACTTCAATTTTTTTCTCATTTTTGATTTGGACTACAGGGCCAGAAGGAATGAACAAGCCTGCCAAATCTATGACCTCTTCAAGGCTACCTCCAGAATTGTAACGTAAGTCCACCACCAAGCCAGATATTTTGTCTTCTGAAACCATTTTTTTCAGAATTTTTTTAACATCCTTAACAGTACTACGAGCATTAGGGTCTTTCAGATAAACGGCTTCAAAGTCGGTATAAAAAGAAGGTAGTTTGATAATTCCTATCTTTTTCTCTTTGCCGTCAACTTGGACCATTTCAATTTCACTTTGAGCGGCCTGTTCTTCTAATTTTACTTCATCTCGAGTGATAACAATTTCAAAAGGAACATCTTGGAGGTTTTTCTGAACTGTCAGGTATACCTTGGTTCCTTTTTTTCCACGTATCTTTTCGACAACTTGGTTAAGAGGCATGTCTATCACATTTTCAGAGGCTTCCCCTTCTTGAGCAACCGCCACAATTAAGTAACCTGCTTTTAACTGACCTTGTTTGTCAGCAGGCCCCTTTGAAATAAGACTAACAATTTTTGGATAACCATCTTCCGAAGTCAAAACAGCACCAATACCTTGTAAAGACAGTTTCATTGCAATTTGAAAGGTCTCCAAGGTTCGAGAATTCATATAGCTAGAGTGAGGGTCAAAAATGCGAGTGAAGGTAGAAAGATAGTTTTCGATAATATCATTTTCATCACTAGCTTTAACAAAGTCGTATTGCTTTCGAAACCTTTTTGCTATTTTTTCTTGGGCATCACTGAGTAACTCTTCTTCGCTTTTTTCGACTTGAGTTTGCCCTTCAGAGTTTTCTTCTACTTCTTTTTTCGCTTTTTCTGCTTTTTCTTTTTCTGCTAAAAATCTGAGCTTCTCTTGTAGAAGTTGGTTTTTAATTCGCTTCCGCCAAAGCTCGTTGAGCTCATCAATATTTTTTACCCAAGATTCGTCGCTTCGATCTAGCACCATATTTTCTTCTTGGACAAAATCAAAAGGCTCTTTAATTCTCTCAGCAACAAAATCAGCTCTCTCTTTTAGTCGAGCTAAATAAACTTGGTAGACACGAAAAACAAAGTCTAAGTTACCCATTTCGAGCATATTATCTAGCTTTTTCTTATCCCGGGCAAAGTTTTGCACATCTTTCGCTAAAAAATAGTATTTATGAGGATCTAAATACTCCAAATAGTCTTTAAAAAGGGCTTCGGAAACCTCATCATTAATAGCAGGCTTAGAATAATGCAAACGCTGCATTAAAAAAGTAACTATCCGAACCAGCCTTTTTTCTTTCCCCGTTACTTGGTATTTTTTCTCTTCGCCCAACAAAGGAAAAGATATCAGGGAAAAAAGCAAAGCCAAAATAAAAAGGGGCCTAAAGGTAGAGGAAAATTTTTGTCTCATATCAAAATCCTATCTAATGAATTACTCATTTACAAGAAGTCATACTTAGATCAACGGGTAAACAGATTTTGACACATTCTTCTCCCTTTGTCTAGCTCGTTTTTTCGTGATTTTCTTGACAAAAAAGCAAATTCATCTACAATTCACTGAAATTTAGAACCGTTTCTTGTTCAGATAAATATGAAAATCTATTGCCAAAGGAATTTTAGTTATGAATCGAAAGAATTTCTGGAAAATTTCATCCTTGTTAACCCTCTTTAGTTTACTTTTTGTATCTTTAGCTTGCGACCGCCAATCCTCAGAAAACAGTGACAAGAGTCTAAAATCTGAGGACACAAAAAAAGGGATCGCTATCTGCGTTTTACGAGGAACTGCCGGTAACGAAAAAGTTACCGGAGTCGTCCATTTTACTCAAATGAAAGGCTATGTTCTCGTCGAAGCAAAAATGGAAGGCTTAAGTGAAGGAAAACACGGTTTTCATATTCACGAATTTGGGGACTGTAACTGCGCTGACGGAAAATGCACAGGAGGCCACTTCAATCCTGCCGGAACAAAACACGGAGCACCGGACTCAGAAGAACGTCATGCTGGCGATTTAGGAAACATTGTTGCCGACGCCAATGGGAAAGCTTCACTCTCATGGAAAGATAAAGTCATTCAACTTTCCGGAGAAAATTCTATTATCGGCCGAGCCATTGTCGTTCATGCGGGTGAAGATGACCTCACTAGCCAGCCGACCGGAGCTGCCGGAGCCAGAGTAGCAACAGGAGTTATTGGCATAGGCAAAGAAAATAAGTCCGCCGCAGCCTCATCCTCAAAAATTGCCACCTGTGTCATCAAAGGAACTGCTGGCAACGAAAAAGTTAATGGAACCATCACTTTTACTCAAGATGGCGATAAAGTCAAAATCCAAGGAAGTGTCATGGGGCTTACTCCTGGAAAGCACGGTTTTCATGTCCATGAGTTTGGCGACTGCAACTGCGGTGATGGAAAATGTACCGGAGGCCACTTTAATCCTGCTGGAACAAAACATGGCAGTCCAAGTTCAGAAGAACGTCATGTCGGCGATTTAGGCAACATTGAAGCAGACGCAGAGGGGAAAGCCACCTTTGAATTTACTGATTCCGTCATCAAGCTCAGTGGAAATCACTCCATTATTGGCCGAGCTATTATTATCCATGCTGGGGAAGATGATTTAACTAGCCAACCGACCGGAGCAGCCGGAGCAAGAGTTGGAGTTGGTGTTATTGGAATTGGCAAGTCTTAGATCGGATATTTTTTGTAACCAAAAACATTTTCAAATAAAACATTGTTGTGATTAAACTTAGCTTAGCACCATGTGCCCTGGAGGGCGAGGCTCCTGCCGAGCAGGGGTTGTGCTTTGCTTTTGGTGTTGTAATCTAGACACAATCCCTGCTCGGCAGGAGCCTCGCCCT
>JAJDCR010000162.1 GCA_029260735.1 Planctomycetota bacterium | reverse complement strand
GAAAACGAAACCACCGAAGAAACTACTCCGGAGGAAGAAAACTACCTAGCTGAAAACGAAACCACCGAAGAAACTACTTCGGAGGAAGAAAACTACCTAGCTGAAAACGAAACCACCGAAGAAACTACTTCGGAGGAAAATAAAACAGAGCTAGTAGAAAATACCGAAAAGGAAAAGGAAGAGATAGACGAATCTTGGTTGATTGTAGAAAACAACGAAAACAACGAAAACAACGAAACCACTTCTGGGTCAGAAGAAAAAAATAATTCTTTAGCAAAAGAAGAGGGTTCTAAAGAGGAAGTTCTAGAAAAAAAATTAGCCGTAGTTGCTGTAGACTATCGAAACTTGATCGAAGGGTGGCCTCAAGCCTTGACTCCTGTTGCTACCTTGGCAAATAACTTTACTCCTTTAAAAGCATCCCCTAAAATGACTCATTCTCTGGGAGCAACTCCTGCCACCTGGGAGTTAACCAAAAACTCTGGCGACAGTACCTTATTGGTTATCGGCGATATCATCGTGCAAGTTTTTCCTCTTTTACTTTGGGGATGGGGAATGCTTTACACTTTGTCCAAGGTTTTTCGCTACCGAGGAATGGTTTGGGCTTTTTGCGGCTGCTTTGGTTTTTTCCTCCTTTACCTTGTCGAACTCTCTCACCGTATTCCTCTGGAATTTGCTGCTTCCTGGCCTGCTTTTTTGAAATGGCAAGAAGCCAGTTTACAGTATCATGGAATGTTTAGCACACTACATGCCGATGCTTTAGTTTACTTACTTTTTCAATGTTGCCTAGTTGCCGGCATTGCTGGTCGTTTCAAAAAAGAAAAAGAAGTTCTAGCTCAAACTACTTAGAACTTCTCTGTAAGGATTTTTTATGAGCGTTGAAGTTATTTTTGTGGGAACGGGAGATGCCTTTCATTCAGGAAACCGGGCTCACCAGGCGATTTGGATACGAACACCAGATGTACAGTTTTTGGTCGATTGCGGTTCAACTACTTTATATCGAATGAAAGCTTTAAATCTTCTGCCACAGGATCTAGAAGCTATTTTTTTTACTCATTTTCATGCTGACCATATGAGCGGAGCCGTCTATATTGACCTTAATTTGGCAATTACGACGAATAAGACAAAAAAACTCCTCTATGCCGGTCCTCAGGGATTGGAAGATAGAATAAGGAAGTTTAATCAACTTTGCTACCCCTCTTTCTATCGAGAAGATAAGTATTCTCCTTTGGTAGAAGAGTATGAAGCGGAAAAGAGCTACTCTGCTTGTAGTGATAAAATTAAGATAAAAACTTTCTCTGTTACCCATGCTCCTGAATCGCTTGCTTATTTGATTGAGGTGGGGGGAAAACGCATTGCCATTTCAGGAGATACTCAGTGGGACGATAACCTGATCCCCCTTGCCAAAGAAAGTGATCTTTTTATTTGCGAATGCTTTCATTATAAAAAATTTGATCCTCCGATTGGACATCTTTCCTACGAAGAACTATTGGAGAAGAAAGATCATTTTTCTCATACTCGTATGCTTCTGGTTCACGCAGGACCAGAGTTAATAGAAAAAAAAGATAGTCTAGACTTAGAAGTAGCGGAAGATGGCATGTCTGTTAATCTATAAAAAAAGGAGCTTTGGTTATGGATGAAGCTAAAAAAATAGAGGAGTTTGAAGCAAAAATTGCAGCGGGAGAAAAAATCGAGCCCAAAGATTGGATGCCTGACAGATATCGTCATCAATTGATCCGGATGATTTCTCAACACGCTCACTCTGAAATTGTCGGGATGCTTCCCGAAGCAAATTGGATTACCCGAGCTCCCAATCTAAAAAGGAAAATGACTCTTTTAGCCAAAGTACAAGACGAAGCTGGGCATGGACTTTACCTCTACACAGCAGCAGAAACTTTGGGAATTAGTAGAGCAGAGCTCGTTGATCAACTTTTAACTGGTAAAGCAAAATACTCCAGTGTTTTCAACTATCCCACTCTCACTTGGGCTGATATGGGTGTGATTGGTTGGTTAGTAGATGGAGCTGCTATTATTAATCAAACTATGCTTGCTAAGTCCTCTTATGGGCCTTATTCGCGCTCGCTTATTCGAATTTGTAAAGAAGAGAACTTTCATAAAAAACAAGGCTATGAAATTGTCACTCATATGGCTCAAGGAACCAGCGAACAAAAAGAAATGCTCCAAGATGCTGTAAATCGTTTCTGGTGGCCTTCCCTTATGATGTTTGGTCCTTCGGACAAAAACTCTCCCAACAGCGGAGAGCTGATGAAGTGGAAAGTAAAGCTGAAAAGCAATGATGAACTACGCCAACGCTATGTAAATATGACTGTTCCCCAAGCTCATTTTTTGGGGTTAACTCTTCCTGATGATGATCTCAAGCATAACAAAGAAACAGAGAATTGGGAGTTTGGTGAGATTGACTGGAAAGAATTTTATGCTGTGATTAAAGGAAATGGGCCGTGCAACAAAGAACGGATGCGAGCACGACAAAATGCTCACGAAGAAGGTCGCTGGGTGCGAGAAGCAGCTTTGGCCTATGCTCACAAAAAGAAAAAAGCGGCAAGCTAGAAAGTAAAAAAAAGAATGGAAACAACAGTAAACAATGATTGGCCTGTTTGGGAAGTATTTGTCCAATTAAAGTCAGGTGCACCTCATGAACACGCCGGAAATGTCCATGCTCCTGATGCGGAAATGGCTCTCCAAAATGCTCGTGATGTCTATACTCGAAGAGGAAAAGCGTGTAGCCTCTGGGTCGTTCCTTCGGTCGAGATAACGGCATCCAGTCCGGTTGACCAAGGGCCTTTTTTTGATCCAGGAAACGATAAAGTCTATCGACATCCCCAATTTTATAAAGTTCCAAGAGGGGTGAAAAACGTATAATGAATTCTTTTGAACCTGAGATCCAAGAAGCACTTTTTGATTATCTTTTACACTTAGGAGATAATCGTTTAGTTCTAGGGCATCGTTTGTCAGAATGGTGCGGGCATGGCCCTGTTCTGGAAGAGGATATCGCTTTGGCGAATATTGCTCTTGATTTAGTCGGGCAAGCGAGCCATCTCCTTTGTTTAGCAGGGGAAGTGGAAGGAAAGGGACGCAGTGAAGACGACCTTGCCTATTTTCGAGAAGCTATTGCTTTTCGGAATTTTCATTTAGTCGAACAACCTCGGGGGGATTTTGCTTTCACGATTGCTCGGCAATTTCTCTTTGATGCTCACAGTTATCTGCTCTATCAGAAATTACAAAATAGTAGCTATGAAGCTTTTGCTGCGATTGCGGCAAAAGCTTTGAAGGAAATTACCTATCATCTGCGACATAGCCACCAGTGGATTTTACGTTTAGGTGACGGAACAGAAGAAAGCCATCGACGCACCCAGAATGCTTTGGAAGACTTATGGACATACACCGACGAAATGTTTCTCTCGGAGAGCAAAGATGAGGTTTTAGTGGCTCAAAATATTGTGCCCGAACTGAGTTCTTTTCGAGGAGAATGGGAAAAGATGGTGAGAGATGTTCTGACCGAAGCCACTCTAAAAGTGCCAGAAGAAAATCAGTATATGGCAAAGGGATGTCGTCAAGGTCGGCACAGCGAACACCTGGGACATTTACTCGCAGAAATGCAAATCTTGGCTCGTTCTTTCCCTGGGGCCCAGTGGTAAGGAACATAGAGCTAAGAGAACCAGTATTTGGCTGGGAAAGAATATTATGAAAGTCAGCAAAGAACAAATTTATGACTTTTTGAGAGAAGTCGAAGATCCTGAAATACCCAGTATTAATATTGTCGAGATGGGAATTGTTCGAGGGATTGAGATATCTCCGAGTAAAATTGAGGTTGCGATCACTCCCACTTACTCTGGCTGTCCGGCTATGAAAATGATCGAAGATGAAGTTTGCCGTTGTCTCCAAGGAAAGGGACTACAGGACGTTAAAATAAAAACGGTTTTTTCTCCTCCTTGGACAAGCGATTGGATTACAGTTGAAGCCCGAGAAAAACTCAAAAAAGAGGGGATTTCTCCTCCAGAAAAAAAGAGCTTATCTCAAAATCAGTTCCCTTTTTCTCAAGAGGCAAAAAATCCTAATTGTCCTTACTGCAACTCGGCTAATACCGAAAAAAAAAGTGAATTTGGTTCAACGCCATGCAAGTCAATGCACTACTGTCATGGCTGTATCCAACCCTTTGAACATTTCAAGTGCATTTGATGATGGGAGGAAAAGTTATGTCTGGGTGGAACATTCCCCCTTTCTCCGAGTCTTTTTAATACTTTTCTAGACGGAGCCGTTGACTTACGAGTAGAACTCTCTTCTAACGATGGTATCGTGATCGACTTTATTGAATTAACAATAGATGGTACTTTATCTAGTGCCGTTCCAGAAGCGAATTCCATTTTCTTGCTCACATTAGCTTTATTGGGGTTAGCTTCCCGAAAAATAAATATAAGGATAAAACTATGAAGAAGTGCATCGTCTTTTTTCTTTTCCTTCTTCCTCTGTCTTTTACTTCTGCCGCTGTTATCGAAACGGTCGGGCAAGCACTTGTCGACCGACAAACCCCTGATGGAACTGTCGGCGCAATCTTTCTCATGGCCAACCAAAACTTTACCCAAACCGGCCGTGTTTCCGACTGGGGATTTTTCAATAATGAGGCTACTGGCATTGGCCGCCAACTCACTCCTTTGCTTTTTCAAAACAACGGTGGAAACAGCTTTACAGTTAAGGGGATAGGGGCTACGCAAACAAATGATGCTTCGGGAGCCCAAAACTTCTCTTTTGATTTACAAGTAGGAACAGATATTGTCGGAGCGGGTGATGTTTTTGGCTGGAAAGAAGGAACCCAAAGCTCGACAGATAATTCCGTTGTCGAAACTGACTTCACAATCGATGGTCGCACAGGCACTATGCTTTTCTTTGGGACTCACACCACTATAAGCGTGGGGGAAACCCTATCTTCTCCCTCAGTCTTTACCAGGGACTACTCTATTCAATTTACGACAACAGACGACTTAGTCGGCCCTGTACCTGAACCCAGTACAGTTTTGCTTTTGTTAGTAGCTCTATTTATAGGCAAGAGCTGCTCAATCAAACACTAGAAAGAATATAGAAAAGATATAGAAAGAGCAGGTCGATGAGCTGGTCTCCCGATGTTTTCCGAAAAGCCCTTTTCTTTGCCGCTCCTTTTCATAAAGGACAGACCTATGGAGGAGCGGAAGAAGGCACCCAAGTCGAATATGTAAATCATCTCACCAGTGTGGTAATGGAAGTTATTTCGGCTTTGCCCAGTGTTCCTCACTACAACGGCAATCTTGCCATCCAGTGTGCCTTACTCCATGATGTGATTGAAGATACCGAAGCAAGCTATGAAATCGTTCTTCAGGGATTTGGTCCTGAAGTGGCAGACGGTGTTCTCGCTCTGACCAAAAACCCTGAGCTTGGCTCTAAAAGAAAACAAATGGCCGATAGCCTAGAGCGCATTTTACAACAGCCCCACGAAGTATGGATGGTAAAACTCGCCGACCGCATTACCAACCTTCACAAACCCCCTCATTACTGGAAACGCGACAAAATTATCCGCTACCGGAAAGAAGGCATTCTCATTCGAGATACTTTGGGAGCAGCCAGTGAGGTTTTGGAAAAGAGATTGACCGAGAAAATCGAGGAGTATCAGCGTTTGTATGAAGGGAAAACATAGGATGATCTTATGACAGAAAACAAAAAATCAGAAAAGCGAGAAAACCAAACCCTGTCTACACTAAAGCAACTTGTCCTACTATTTTTTTTGTTCCCAATCCTTTTCTTCTTACTAATTCTCCATCAACCGCATATTTTCTCTCCTCACTCTAACCCTAAATACTCTCCTCAATACACCAAACATATTTTCCAGCAAATAGTCCTTATTATTAAGGCATGTCGGCCACCGATTATAATAGATGGCCCTGGCTCTGTGCCATACAACCCTCCTGGAATTCAGGGGATTCTAGAAAATTTAGATATTTTAAGCAGAATTCTCCAACTCGAAATAAAAGAAAACCCTTATAAGTTGGATTGGGCACTGGATAAAGTAGAGCGATTTAACACTCTTCAGTCTCCTATATTCTCTCCCCAAGAAAATAAACTACTCAAATCGCATGTGGATAAGGTTGTAGAAACCTTAACAGAAATGAGCAAGCAGAAAAAAATGAAGAGCAGTGAGTTTTAGACTTGAGTGAAATAATATCTTTGGTCTACTTTTCTATTTTAATTGCTCAACTTTTAAAACTTCTATAACTTCTATTCTTAACCATTCCACTCACGGTTCGCTCATTTCGCTCATTTTTATGTTAGATTTACAAATTATCAGCTTAAAATTTTAAAACAAATACAAAAAGTGGCGAGTAGCCAGCATTGAACCCCGGCTTCGCTTCGGAGTAAAATCAAGAACTGACTTTGTTTCTTCGTAATTCGATTCGTACTCGTACTCGTAATCGTAATCGTAATCGAAAATAAAAAAAGATTACGAGTACGATTACGATTACGATTACGAATCGAGCCACGATTTTTATCTAGCTATAATTCCTTTAAATATTGAAGTCAGTTAAGAGTGGTCAGAATAAAAGATATAGCTTTACGAGGTATTTTCTTTAACTACTGGCTACCCTATAGCATTTAATTTATCTACATTTTTTGATTTTTACAACTACTCAAAAAATGAGAAAATGATCAGATTCCAGTTAGTAAAAGGGAAATTGTAAAAGAACACAATACTATTGGTCTTAGAAAAGTAAAAAAAATAAAAAAAATGAAAAACAGCGATAGTTTTGTTATAATGAATATACAAGATGGTTTACTACAATGATGGCATAGTTGACAATAAAAGCAAAAATTACAACAATGATACTCCCGCAACAAAAAATCAAATAGCTTTTATTTATGTAATCATTTTAGTGGGAGAATTAGGAGGAAATATGTCTAAGTATTTAGTATTCTTTACCCTGCTTGCTATTCCTTTTTCTAGTGTATTTGCATTAGAAATTAATTTGAACAACTTTGTTCAAGAAGGTCCTGCAGCTAATGGAACCTGGGCGGTTTCAGCAGATGGAAGTAATGTCTTCCAGTCGATTAATGGGAATCCTACTTTTTTTGTAGGACCAGATGTTTTTATTAATAAAGAAGTCACTGGAAAACTAAGAGTTGAAGCAGGTGGCGGAGACGATGACTTCATTGGTTTCGTTTTTGGCTTTGGCAATAGCGACGCCGACAGCTTCTTTCTTTTTTCTTGGAAGCAAGGTCTTCAAAGCGGTGCTCCAGCAGGATTTGTTTTGTCGGATGTTTCTGGTGGATCCACATCGATTCCTTTTGGTAATAACCAACTTGATGCTGCTAACTACGATGCGTTAGCGACAAACTTGGATCACGGTGGTTGGCAAAATAATGTTGAATACACATTTAGTTTAACCTATCTGGATGACGAAATAAAAATAGATATGCTCGGAGGCCAGTTTGCTAGCCAAACCACTATTTTTAATTTTTCTGGAAATTTTGCTGCCAGAGCAGGGCGTTTCGGGTTTTACAATTTCTCTCAGCAAGGTGTTCGCTACTCCGATTTTGATGAAATTCAAACCTTTGACACAGGGGGGGAAGATCCACCACCAGGTGAAGAAGATCCACCTCCACCAGAACTGGAGTTCGAGACCGGCGTCCCTGAGCCCAATTCTTTCCTTCTTTTTGGAATTTCAGGACTATTAGCTTTCTTTGCTATGAAAAAAAAGAAATAGTAGTATCTAAAATTGGTGATACACCCTAAGAAAAGCGAAAGAACGATCTTTCGCTTTTTCTATTTTGCCATTAAAAAGCCCGTTAAACTTCGAAAGTTTAACGGGCTTTTTATATTGTTTCCCTTGAGTTTGGTGTATTCCTCTTTTTCGATCTTGTCTGGTTCTCCGAGTACTTCCTTCAGTTTTTCCTCCGTCATGATAAATGGATGGCTATCTAGCTCAGACAAGGCTAGTCACTTTTTTAATTTCTGGATTCTCGCTCAACTCTCCTTGAAGTATTGCTACTCCAAAGGTATTACTTTCATCCCATAGAGATAGAGTGTATTTCCATTTAGTGGAAAGGCCATTTTCATCTACCCCAATTTGAGGAGATTCACTTTTGGTGAATAAGAGGTTTCCATTACTTATTTCGTTTTTTTCTAAATTCAAAATGGAAGCTGAGTAGTATTCTCTTTCGATGTTGTTTTTTACCTGGACAAGAGGGTTATCTTTGGAAAATGATATCATCAGATTTTTAAATTGTAAAACTTGCATTTTCTTTCCCTTTTGTTTTAGGTCGCTAGAAATGATGTTGTTCAAGTGTTGTTTTAATAATACTAGCATGAAGTGTGCCATGCTTTATTTATTCTTGTAATACGTTATTTTGTAAAAAGATAGATCAGTTTTACTCTTTTTTTATATGTGTTTTTTTGACGACACTTCGTCAGTTCTTGCTTAGGAACACGCCTAGAATTAAAATAAAGGAGTCAGTTTTGACAAAAGAAGCAAACTTAAAAAAAACAGAGCATGGATTAGTTCCTGAAGGCGAGGGGTGGTTCGTTGTCAATGCCTCCGAGAGTGCTTGGGGAAACAATGAAAAATTTGGTGAAGTTTGTGGCTTTGCCGGGGACGTTCGGTTTTCTCAACTAGGCATTAATATTCATGTTATACATCCAGGACAACCGAGTTGTTTTTATCATGCCGAAAAAGACCAAGAGGACTTCTTGGTGCTCTCAGGAGAATGTATTTTACTTGTCCAGGGAGAAGAAAAGTCACTCAAAGCATGGGATTTTTTCCATTGCCCTTCTAATACCGAACACGTTTTTGTCGGAGCGGGGAAAGGCCCCTGCGCTATTCTAATGGTCGGAGCACGTTCTGGTCATAACGAGATTGTTTATCCGGAGAATACTCTTGCCCAAAAACATGGAGCGGGAGTCGAGAAGACAACGAACTCTCCGAAAGAAGCTTACGCTTCTTGCCCTGAGTGGAAACTAACTAAGGGGAATTGGCCTTTGGCTCCAGAGGAGTAGAATGAAATACGATCTCAGCTTTGATCATAACTTAGGCCACTGAGTTTCCATACACCGAAGGTGTATAGAACTTAATAGCAGTCATTTCCGCTTTCACGGGAATGATAATGCCTGGTCCAAGAAATGATCAAGAAGTAATCACCCCCAAAAAAGTGTACGAGAATGCTTATTGGGCTTAGGTTAGAGAGGTTCATTCCGTAAGCTACTTGTTTCGCGACGCTCCTTTTCATTATTTGGTGACAGACACCTGCTTTTAATACTACTCGGGAGGAAACTAATTTTGATTCGACAAGCAAGCATTGGAGATGCCGAGGAAATAGCAAAAATTCATGTTCTCGCGTGGCAAATTGCTTACTGCGAAATCATACCAGAAACTTACCTTCAATCTCTTTCTCAAGAAAAGTACACCGCTAATTGGCAAGCGCGTCTATCTAAATCAACGAAAGGCACTCTTGTTAACGAAACTAAGGGCAAAAAAATTGTCGGTTGGGTTTCCTTTGGTTCCAGTCGAGATAAAAACTCCAGTATGAACGGCGAAATCTATGCTATCTACGTTCATCCCGAATATTGAGGTAATGGGTATGGAAGAGAACTATTGGAATTAGCCGAAGAGAGACTTTGGCAAAAAAAAACAGAGGCGATTACGCTTTGGGTTTTAGAACTCAACCACCGCTCTCGTCATTTTTATAACCAAGCAGGTTACTCCTTTGATGAAACGAAAAAGCAAATCACAATAGGAGGAGAAAGTCTGTCGGAATTGAGATACCAGAAGGTTAAGAAAAGTATTGCTGCGGAGAATTAGTAGCAAACACCTGTTTTGAAGAGGCTTACGCTTCTTGCCCTAAGTGGAAAAGGGCTAAGGGCATCAGTGTCAACTTAAGGGCGCAGTTGTTGAATATATAGTTTTGTAGCATATGTTAAACCTGGCTTTGGTATATGTTTCAGCGTGTCCCCCCTCAGCTCGTTCCTCGCTTCTCCCCCAAAGGGGAGATAAGAAGGATTTTACTGTAACGAAAGCAAAATGAAGGCTTACGCTACTTCAAATATTGCCTTAAAGAAACTCTCGTATACGGAGAAACCCTTTTTGTTCCCCCTTTGGGGGGAACAGTGAGGAACGAACGGGGGGCAAGCTCATTCAGTTAAGGAAAACACAGTAAGAATAATAGGTAGAAGATGATTTCGTTTCTCTAGCCCTTGAAAAGCGGAAGATTAGGTTTTCTTGAAAATTAGGTTTTACCAGGCGTAACGGACAACCACGAGGGTCCT
>JAJDCR010000161.1 GCA_029260735.1 Planctomycetota bacterium | reverse complement strand
TTTTCATTTTTAGTAGCGAGAGGGGTTTTCTGGTGGTGACTATGGTTAGAGTGGTTTCCCCGTCGTACTTGATATCATCACAATTTTCCGCACACAACGCTCGCCCTATATAGTACCTAAATATGTTTTTATTGACAACTTCATGTAATGTTTTGAACTCAACTGTATTTCTTTTTTTGAAATGGGAAAAGGGCTGAATTCCCGACTTTTTTTCTTCTTCCTCGATATCACCTTTTGTATGACAAATGAAATCAGCGCGAATCACTTGATGATGTTCGCGCGCTTTCCCTGTGATTATTTTACCCGATAAATCTCGTAAATTCTCGTTATCTTCGAGAGTATCTTGAAAAATTTTGTGTAGATTCTGTCGTTCCACCAATGTAAACCTCCATTTTATAGGAATCTGCTTTTTTTAGATTGTTTGATTATACAGAGGCTTGGGACAGAATATTGCAAAGAGGTTCTTTTTTCTGTATCCTTTCAAAAAGGAGGAAGCAATGAATAAAGGATTTATCATTGGATTTTGTCTATGCTTGTTGCTAGGAAAAGGTGTTTCTCAGGAAAAACTTCCCCAAAAATTATTTGCTTGGTTCGATTCTTTGAATCAATTTCCTAAGGAATACATGGAGCATAGGTTTGTTAAAGTCCCAACTAAACAAGGTGGATCTCCCTATTCTTATACCTGGGGCTTTTTATTGGAGGATAAAAGAACTAAGTTTACTCTTTATACCCTAGGCTTAAGGAAAATAGACTTTCTAAAAAAAACTCCTAAAACCTCCTTTCGCAAAAAAGATTTTTACGAAGAAATGGATTTATCTAAAGGGGTAAAAGATTTTTTGGATTGGGCAAGGGGACAAAGAGTAGGCTATGGAAACTACAATGCGCGTTTTCTGGGAAGGGATACAATGGCATTTATTCTGGCTCGTGTTTGTTTCTATCATAATCGTTATGATTTGGCAAGAGAGTTGTCTTTATATGCTTGCTCGATACCTTCTGACGAAGGGAAGAAAGATTCTTTAGCAAAAAAACTTATGGACGATATTGGCTATGATTTTATGTGGGCTACGGTTTTGGGACATGCCTATCAATCTCGCCCTCAGCTTATATTAGATTTTGAATACATTGTAAAAAAATTTCCCTTAAGTAGATATGTTGTCCAAGCAAAGAAAAGTATTGAGATACTCCATAGAATGGCCCAAGAAGATGAGGATTATAAAAAAGAGATAAGCAATGAAAGAGCAGATGAAATAACAATAAAGGAAAAAATTGCAGATTTAATTTTTCAGCTTAGAGATCAAACGGGCCAGCAATATATTCAACCAGGATTTTGCAATATTTTTTTAGGATCAGAAACGCCAGCCCATCAATTGTTCGAAATAGGGTATCAGGCCGTTCCTCAACTTATTGACGCTTTGGAAGATGATAGATTTACTCGGGCTATTGAGTTTCATCGAGACTTTTATTTCTCGCACTATCCTTTGCGAATTAGAGATTGCGCTTTACTTATTTTAAAAGGCATTTCAGGTCGTTCTTTTTATCTTAAAAATTATTGGAAGTACACAAAGGATAAAAAGAACCAGATCATAAAGAAAAAAATTGAAACTTGGTGGAAAAATTTTCAAGCAAGAGGAGAGAAGCAAGTTTTAATAGAGGGAGTTTTAGAGGGAAATGATAGCTCTTGGACTCAAGCAAAGTATCTTTTACAGAGATACCCAGAAGAAGCTCTTCCTACTTTGATCCAAGGTTTTAAAAATTCCAAGTCAAGAGTTCAACGACAAGAGATTCTTGGATTAATTGCTCAGCTGGAAGGCCCTGAAGTGATTGATTTTTTATGGGAAAAACTTCGCTTTGGAGAATATTTTTATATTCGAATTGAAGCCGCAAAAATTTTACGTAGTAAAGGGGAATATCAAGTAACCTCTTATGTTATCAATATGTGGGGAACCTTTTTAAAAACGAATTATAATCGAAATTCTTTTTTTAGTTATTCTTTCTCCAAAGGAAAGCAGAACCAAGAAAAATCTTCTTCAAACTACTCTTCTGTTAGTAGAAAAAATGCAAGAGAAATTCTTCTTAGCTATCTGACTACTTGTGGTGATTTGAAGGCTATTTTTGTATTAGAAAGAACCAGGCCTATTCTTGATAGATATACGAAGCTCTCCATTTTACTGCTTTTCGAAAAATTTCTAGAAAAACAGGCAAGAGGAAATCAATTTTTAGATCATAGAATTACAAAGGCTATCGAAAAGCTTTTGATCTCAGCAACAAAAGATACACAAGAGCTAATCTATGAAGCCCATACTCCCGAGGGAGATTTTTATCAACCTAGAGCATGTGATATGGCTGCATATATTCTATCTAGAAATTGGCCCGAAAAATATTATTTTGAGATTACTTCCTCACTGCAAAAGCGCGACCTCTTATTGGTAGAATGTCAAAATACTTGGTATGAAGAAATGCTCAAATCTCTCTCCTTGCAAAAAAAAGATTAGGAGAAAGGGTGTTTTTAATTTGGTGCCAGACATCAATGTTCATTGTCATCGTAATGACTTTGGTATTTCCAGGGAGCTATTTCCTCGAATTTATATTTTTTCATTTTCAGTAATGAGATAGGTTTTCTGGTGGTAACTATGGTTAGAGTAGTTTCCCCATCGTATTTTGTATCGTCACAATTTTCCGCACACAGTGTTAGAGTATAAGTATTCTTTAAATTTTTTATTGTTTTTTAGTTGTGACCTGAGTAGAATAATTAAGCTGAAAAAAATATCAAATTTTAAAAAGAGAGTTTTTGAACGAGACTTTTAAATTAAGGAACAGCACTTATGAAATTTATTATTTTACTAATTATAACCATTGTTCTTTATAACCCTTTGTATGCTGGATTAATAACAGCTCAGGGCTCTGTAACAGCCTTAAGTAATATCAATCAAATTGACGACCAAATTGGCTTAATTACTTTTGACGAACCTGGAAGCGTATCAGGCAGTCAAATTGTTCAAGATTTTTATACAGAAAGCCACGGGCTTACTTATCATGGTGGAGCGTTATCAAGTATTTTGCCCGGAGTGACAACTCCTGGTAGCGCTAGTTCTGGTAACATTGTTTCCTCTGGTAGTTTGAGTGGTCCTATTCTCGGAGGGGCATCTGCTTCTGGCAATGCCGCTCGTCCAGGAGCTGCTGTTTTTGCTGAAAACTTAGATGTAACTCAAATAGGGCTTACTGCAGGTACAAATGGAACTCAATATTTGGTAGCATGGGATCGAAGCGGTAATTTGATTGGTCAAGTAACCTGGGATCCGCAAAGTACAAGAAGCTTTGTTGGGCTAGATACCAATGGCGTATCAATTGGCATGGCGATATATGGTAATGATGATCTTTTTGCAGGTGAAACATATGGCACTGGTGGAGCATCCATTTTTATGGATAACTTTATTTTTGGTGGAAATGTAAATGAGACTTCATTAAATTCGGTACCAGAACCAGGCTCTGTTATTCTACTTATACTTGGATTAGTATTCTGTGCATCAAATAAATTTTGGATTAAGTGAAATCCATTTGTAAAAGTAAAGCAAATATTCTTTCGAGATAGAGAAGTATTTTTTTTGCTTTGTTAGCCAGCTTGCTACTATGAGAATGTTCCTTTGAGTGAAGATATCCATGAATACTTTGAGCTAAAAGTATTCATGGAGGATACACTGCAAAAGCTAAATATTCCCATCCCCTTCAAACCTATTTTCAAATCCAGGTAAATTCTCCCAAAGAAAAATAACCCATATTTCTTTTTTAGACTTTGATAAAAGGAAGATAGATGCCGATACTTCATTGTACAGCAAATTTGATGGAACATATGAATTTAGATAAAAAATTGTTACAAGACTCATCCACGAAGGATAAGGCAACTTTGGGAAACTGGTATGCTAATCTTGTTACGATGGATAAGCGCAAAACAATTATCTTTACGAATGAAGAAACCTTGTTTTCGTTTGTGACAACAGGAGTAACTAAGAACAGTCATCAGCGAGTAGTAGCAGCTCTCTTTGTCGGTATATGGCACTTGCTACGCCGCAAGAAAATCGAAGAAGCACAAGTCATATCCATTCATGAGGAATATAAAAATATAGACTTTGCCAAAACTCAAAACCGCCGTATTTTAGGATCAATGAACGATATTGTTCGCATATTTGAAATAATGATCCGGCTTAATGGTGGTTGGAATGAGTGTAATTTAGATGAAGTTACAGATAATATTAATTGCGCCCCCATGAAATATCTCGACTATAAAAGCCCCGTAGATTGCTTTAATAATCTGTTAAAATTATAGTTTTGTTAATGAAGTTTACTTTGAATTGGTGTGGGGAAATGAGATTTTTTTAAGAAAGAGTAGGCCAAAAGTAATTATGAAATTCTCAATAGTTAGCTGCGAATTTGAAGGGGATATTGCTACCATTCGAATGGACGATGGTAAGAGTAATGTTATTTCACCACAAATGCTTCGTGAGCTTAACCATGCACTTGATCTCTTACACCGATAAAATCAATTTCCGCGGCTTGTTTAGAGTTTCTGTCCCAAAAACAACTAAAAGTAGTTTTCTATGAGTTATCCAGTTTCTTGTCTCGCTAGGTGTGGATGATCTAGTTTTGATTTTGGATTATGTTTCCAAATAATAATGAGACTTTACTTTGTTTTAGAGAAAATAGTTTTGCATAATTTAAGGTAGCATCAAGGCCTGTTTGCGAACATGTCTTGATGCTACCTTAAATTATTTTTGTTCCAGCTCTTGCTGTAGTTCCAATACTTCCGCTTTTGTCAATTTAGTGAATTTGACAATCTGCTCAATATCTAGTTGATCTTTAAGCATTTCGCGGGCAATTTCCCTTTTTTCTTCAAGCTTCCCTTCCAGTTTCCCTTCCAGTTTCCCTTCTAGTTTCCCTTCCAGTTTCCCTTCCAGTTTTCCTCTAGTGGTTTTGCTAGTCTAAAACCTACCCACTAAAAAGCAAATAACGGTCAAAAACCTACCCACCCAGACTTCGAAATGATACAAAGATCAAAAGGAAAAAGATCAATATCATTTTGGAGTGCGGGAATGCTAAAAATGGATGA
>JAJDCR010000017.1 GCA_029260735.1 Planctomycetota bacterium | reverse complement strand
GGAGATAAGAAAGATTTTATTGCATACGAAAGCAAAATGAAGGCTTACGCTACTTCAAACATTGCCTAAAAAAAACTTTCGTATACTGAAAAACCCTTTTTGTTCCCCCTTTGGGGGGAACCGTGAGGAACGAACAGGGGGGGACACGCTGAAACTAAAATCTTTGCCGACATTGAAAACGGCTACAATAAAGATATTCAAAGACTTGCGGCTTAGGTTGACGTATATGGGGTTTTAACCCCTGGAAATAAAAGCATACAAAGAAACTGGTGCTGTCGGTACCAAGGAAATTACGTCCTGCGTACCTACGGCACGCTATTGTTTATTCCTCTTGTTCCAGGGCATAAATGCCCTGGCTACGTGCCTCAGTCGCTACGCGACCATAAAACAAAAGAAATTTCTTATTTCAACAGTAGTCGGGCCAAAGCCCCCACCCTCGCACGGCATTGAGGGGCGTTTCAGATAAGATTCTCTCTTCTAAGTTTATTTTTGATAATAACTTGCACCTAAGGAACTTCCCGCAAAGACAAAGTATTAAAAACCGCACAGAAAGAACTCCCATGCTTCACCATATCTCTTTTGCTGTATGTGATTTAGAAAAAGCTTCTCGTCTCTATGATGCTGCCCTAGCTCCCTTAGGTTATAGCCGAGTTTGGACATTTCCTGACGCTGTAGGTTACGGAGAAGAAGGAGGGGGTGATAAACTCGCTTTAAAAACAAGAGCGGAAGTGACTCCCCCCGGCTCTGGTTTTCATCTTGCTTTTACGGCAAAAACTCGTGCCCAAGTGGATGCCTTTCACGCTGCCGCAATAAAAGAAGGAGCCCAGGATAATGGAGCTCCTGGGCTGCGCACTCACTATGGCCCTCATTACTATGCTGCCTTTGTCATTGACTTAGACGGTTATAGAATCGAAGCGGTCATCAATGAGGAAGAATCGTAGCTTGGTTGCGTGGTTGTTTTGTCTTTGGAGAGAAAAGAAAAATCTAGGGCATGTCCTATTTCTGGAAAGCTCCGCTATCAATTAATTGCTGAAAAAAGTCGACCATAGATTCGCTTAAGGAACGATAGTTCATTCCTAGCTCGCGAATGCTTTTACTATTGTCGCCTCGCCAAGGATAATTAACGTTTCGGCTAATAGTTTTACGTTTCATCGATCGATTGAGGATTGGCCCGACTAGCCAGACCATGGCTTTTGGCAAAACTCCTTTAGGAAAAGGATAGGCTTTGCCGTAATGCTCTCTTAGGCTTTTGGCCATCTCTACAAGATCAGTATTATGAGCGGAGATAATATATCTTCCCTTAGCTTCAGGAGTAAATCCCGCTTTATAGTGAGCATCGGCCAAATCCCTAACATCAATAACTCCCATTCCCCAACGAGGAGTCCCTGCTTTCATTGTGCCATCGCCAAACTGTCTTATAATAGCAAAGCTTTCTGATGTTCCCTTTGGATTAATCCCTGGGCCAATCACAAGAGAAGGGTTAACAACAACTAAATCCCACCGACTTTGCTTTTCGGCAATTTCCCAAGCCTCTTTTTCCGCGACTTTTTTGGAGTAAGAGTAAGCTTGGTGGTCAAGGGAAGAGCTTTCATTCCAATTTTCTTCTGTAAAAATTCCATTTTTCGTTTTTTCTAAATCGGCATTGTCTCCGTAAATGGCAGCACAACTACTGGTGACAATAACTCGCTTTACTGATTCTGTTTGATTTGCTTGCTCCAGTACATTGCGAGTTCCCAGTTTGGCAGGATCAACCAACTCTTTTTGAGGATCATTTACACTCACCGTAAAAGGAGAAGCGGTATGAAATACCAGCTGACACTCCTCCATTGCTTTGGCGTAAGAACCTTCTTCTAGTAAATCTGATTTAAAGTATTTGATTTTCCCGGGCGCTTTTTCAGCCAGTTCATTTAAATATTTTAATTTTTCTGCTGACTCTGGATCTCGTACTGCCGCATGGACAGTTAAACCTTCATCCAATAATCTTTTTACAACCCAACTTGCAACATAACCCGTTGCCCCTGTCACCATAACAGGTGCTTGTTTATCAATTTGTGTCATGAAATTTTTCCATTTCGTAAAAAGTTTAATGCTTTGTTTTTGTTGGAGGAGAGAGTGTTATATGTTTCTTAGAGAAAATTTTTTCGAAAAAAATTCCTCCCTTGAGTCTATCTTGTCCCACCGTATGCTAGAATAGGCTCCATGATATGAGTTTTCTCCCTGAAATCCCATTAGAGTAAGGAGTTTAACACAAATGGCAAGGATGTTAGGAAGGTTTGTGATTAAAGACAGATTATCAAGACAGATTATAGACTATTAAGGCAGAGGACAAATCCTTCGTTTATATCCTTGTTGCTCATAAACGAATTCATAATATATTCTATCATTCTCAGAAAAATTATCTCGTCGGTGTATTCTCTCACAGTGATCAGCAGAAAAATAAAATTGGAAAGTGGGCTTATGTTTCAAGAAGAGGTAGTGATTAAATGAATCGACACAAGGCAACTCACAGCTACGATAAACCCCACAAAATAGCCAGGAGCAGGCCATGAAAGTTAAGAGTAGCAAAACTTTGACAATACTCTTAACTTCCATGCTCTCAATGTTTTCTTTATTGGCCACTACTGTTTGTAGAAGACTCGATAAAAGATATTTGTTCTATGCTTTTAGCGTGGTGCTTAGTGCACTCAATTGTGTATTTACTGGCGGGGCCCACAAACTCGATTTCTCCGCTCTTTTCGCGCTTTCTCGTAGTTATTTTGAGCTCTCCTTGGAAGGGGTCTTCTATAGTAATGACAACATCTTTAAAGTAAGCTACTTTTCCTTTCCAATACTCTGAATTGGCATCAGGAACATAAGTATAGTCGATATTTGAGTTGTATTTTTTTAATCTATCGATAGTTTCTTTTCGAGGAATCTGAGTTCCTGAGAAACTTCTTAGAGCAGAGGGAATAATAGAAAAGGTAGGGTTGAGAACCTTTAAAAAGTTTTCATTTGTGCTGTGCCCACTGCCATGATGATTAATCTTAACGCTACAGCAATGAAATCCTGTAACAGGGATAGTCTTACAATACTCGGTGATCGGTGTTTCTAGATCAAGGTAGGCAGGAGAGTAGCCCCCTAAGTCACCTGAAGTAAGGTAAGTGAATCCATCAAATGTTAATAGAAAAATATAGGAGTAATCGTTCTCTGATTGAGCTTGGTTTTCGTAGTTATCGTAGAATTTACTTCCATATTTTTTGAGGATTTTAGCATTGGCACCAATACAGATCATCTTAATTTCAGTATTGGCTTGCTTAGTTAATCGAAATAAGTCTGTCCCTAGCTGTAGATCTTTCCGAGGAAATTGCGAAGCTTTTTCTAAATAATCTTCGAGCATACCTCGGGTATCAAACATAGGCACAGGGTCGTTTTCAAAGTAGGGATCTTCTAGTATATCTAAACCACCACATTGATGGCAATCGTCTTTAATGAGAGGACTTATCGGCTCTAAAACTGCTTTATCAACAACATAACCCACTGCCCAATTATTTTCTTGGAATTGAGTTAGCATTTCAGTCATTCCCCCGTAATGGTCAGCATGCAAATGGGAGGAAATAGCAACATCAATTCGCTTGTAATTAGGAAGTAAATCATCAAGATAACGAAAGACACCTTTGGCCTTAGTTTTCCAGTTTCCGGCATCGATAAGTACTGTTGTTTTAGTGCCATCATCGTGATGCCCAACAATAAGCGTACAATCGCCTTGACCAATTCCGATATGATGAATTTCTAGCTTCTCACTCAGCAAATAGGAGGAAGCAAAGAAAAACAAAGCTATGACAATAAATAATTTTTTCACTCTGTGACCTCTCAAAAATAATAAATAAAGTCATATTATAACCTATTCTTGAGGGAATAGAAAGATAAATCTGACCGCAGATTAAACGGATTGAATTGATTTCGCTGATTTTTTTTTGAGGGAAGCAAATTTTTGACCGTAGATTCGACGGATTGGTTGGATTGCGCTGATTTTTTCAAGAATGAGGTTGCGAGGACAGGTTTTTGGCTGGCATCGTTGCTGGCATTGGCATCATCATCAATCAATGCAATCAACGCAATCAATTTTATTTAGATTTACGGAGTTGGTTTTTGTTTTTTTGGTTTTCTAAGCCTTGTGTATTTCCTTATTTAGGGTACAGAGATTATTTTTAGGCCGGTTCGTGACCCAGGGTTCCGTTCGCCTTTGGCTCACTTTACCCTGGGCTGGGTTGTGTAACACCTTCAGTGTATGGGTTTCGTGGATCGTTCTTTTTTATAGAATACGTCAGAAATTTTCTATATCCTAATTTGGAACGGTTAGACCTTTTATTTTATTTGCTGCTCAATAATGCGCTCTGAAGGAGCGTCAGAATCTATGTTTCATTATGTGCCTTCAGCACATGAATCGGGGGGCTAATATCTACCTGGGGTTGAAACCCCAGGCTATAACATGTTACCGCTTCACAGTAGAAAACATATACTTTTCCTTCACTTCTCGAAAATGACAATGTGAAAGGTTTTCTTAAAACATTGGCCTAAAATTTGAGAGCGTATTCTATAAAAAAAAACGCTCCACTAAATCCATACACTGAAAGTGTTACACAACCCAGCCCAGGGTAAAGTGAGCCAAAGGCGAACGGAACCCTGGGTCACCGATCAGCCTAAAAATAATCTTTGTACCCTAAATAAGGAAGTACACCAGGCTCAGAAAAGCAAAAAAACAAAAACCAACTCCGTAACCTAAATAAAATTGATTGCATTGATTGCGTTAATCCCGCTAATTGCATTAATGACACGCCTTAGACAAAAGATTTTATTGCTTTTTTATTTTACCCCCCGATAATAGAATTAGGATGTCGAAAATTTGTTAACCATTCCTAAAAAATGGAGAAAAGTTATGGAAAGAAAAACTTTCATTTTAATGCTTTTCGGAGTTTTTATTTTATCTTCTTACTCTTATTCCCAAGAAAAGGTATTTCCCCATTCCCCAGAAAAACTTTCCTCCCAGAAAGTAAACCAATCAACCCTCCCTAATAGCTGCTCCATAACTGCGAGAGAATCAACAACAATTCTTGCTCCGAAGTTAAAAATTACCCAAGAAGTGAATCAAGGTCTTATTTTTTTACACAGACAAGCGGAATTTAAAATCACTGTCGAAAATAAAGGGACTACTGTTGCCCATGATGTTCGTCTTCAAAACATCATTCCAAAAGAACTGGACTATGTTTCTTCTGCCCCTCAAGGAATTTACCAACCTAGTAGTAGTGAGCAACGAGCAACCCTTCGTTGGAACTTAGGTGATTTAGTTCCCGGTAAGAAAGTGACGCTCAAGTTGTCTCTAAGAGGAGAATTTGTTGGAACGTGTACAAACACAGCTAAGGTGAGAAGTGAAGGCAAGGTTTATCAAACCTCTACGGAACTCCGAATTAGAGGAATATCTGCGATGTATTTACAATCTTATGATACAGAAGACCCGGTAGAGGTGGGTAAGCGAACTACTTATTATATTGAGGCCACTAACGAGGGAACATCCGCTAGTGGTTATTCACGGTTAGTTAATGAAATTCCTGAAGAAATGAAGTTTATTTCTGCTCAGGGTCCAGCAGGATACACAGTAGACTACGAAAAGGGAATCATTAACTTTGAGACAGTGGAGGTTTTGAAACCAGGAGAAAAACTTCTTTACAAAATTGTATGTGAAGTAATTTCAGAAGGAAATAGTAGAGGCTCGGCCAAAAACCGAGCGATTTTATATCTTGATTGGGGCAAACCAATCATCGACGAAGAAGGAACTTCTGTATATAAATAAGCTGATTTGAAAACAGATCAATCATCCTCCCAAACGGCCAAGCATTTTTTGCTTTGCCAAAACTTCTCCAGAGTCATCTTAGGGTCTCCCACTACTGCGATTTGTAAAGGGCTGAGTCTCACGCTTATAGCGTGAGAGGCTCGTCCATTCCAGGAGCCGATGTCAACCACTTCCTTACCCTGCAAAGTAAGATTGTTCCTGTATAAATATTGCATGATGGCAGGGACTTGCAGGTCCACTCCCGTAGTACTTTGGGCATGTGGATTGCGTAAAACCTTTGCTCGCTCGATTAGTTCCTCTAAGTCTTCCGGGTGTCTTTGGAAGTGATCCTTATAGCTTCGGTAGTAAATGCTTTCGAAAGCCTCTTTTTGAGTAATAAAGATGCCATCTAGGACATAACCCGTCTCCCAATTGTCTTCTCCGTACTTCTGATCCCATTCTCTTTGGCGAGCTGTTCGTTGCTTCACTCCTCCGGCCTTTCCTATTTTTTTCTTTACCACTTTCCAAGCCATGTTTTTTTCCCTTGATGAATATGTACAAGTAGAGACTTGCGCAAAAAAACTTATTTTCTTATCTTTGGGATTGAATTTGCTTTGCTATATTTTGTCGAGAAATAGCTAGGCCTACTTTTAGGTCTTTTAGAGCATTTTTCCACCTGTAAGGAGAAAGAGCATCGGGATGAGTTTTATGTGCTTCTAATGTGGCAGCATATATTTGTTTTTTCCATTTGTTGATGAGGAAATTCACTTGCGATTCTGAAAGTGGCCCCTCTAAAAGTTCTGTCAGGCTCTTCTTGTATTCATTTTTAAAGCTAACCCAGCCAGCTGTTAATTTGTCGCAGGCAGCAGAGCGCTGAAGTGCTGCTCCCGAATTATGTCTGAAGGGGTCGCAGTTAGCAGTGGTTTCTCCCCATTTATCCGCAAGAGGATCAAGAGATCTTGTTCTGGAAAGCAGGTTTCCAAAAGCAAGATCCAAATCCCAGGGGATAAGATAAAGGCGACTTTCTGTGGGATCTTCATACCAATAGAAGTTGTGGTTTGTGCAGTAGTTGCTCGAACAGTACCAACGAAAGGGACCATCATCAACACGGATAGATCTATCTACGGCTATGTAAGACATTATCATTTTAACATCCATCCACATCGAAATGACATCTTGGATATTTTCAGAGTTTGAGCCTGCGATTTCCTGAGCAAAAGTTTGTATTAATCTTGCCGAAGGATTTTCATCTTCGTTTGTTTTAAGAGCTCTTAAATAAACCTTTTCTGAGTAAGGTTCTCCTGTGTGCTTTAGCGGCCATACTTCTTTGTATAGGTTGCCTGTGCTATCAGAAAAGTTATTTTTTACAAATTGTCCGTCTATTTGCTCTACAAGGGAATATAATCCGACATAGGTACCATTTATTACTAGACGAGCATGAACACAACGGGGGGCTGGCACTTGCATTTCACGAAATATCCAATACCCTAGGCGTTCATGCATTTGGGTAGGATCTTGATTTTGAGAATGAAACTGGAGTTTTTTTAATCCATAGAATTTAGTATTAGAGTTCCAATTAATTTTTATCTTAATGGAAAGCTTGGTCGAAACCTTTCGGCCACCAAGATTTCCTTCTTTATTGTCAGATAAACCATAAGCAAACTTCCCATATGAGCCTTTGTATCGGATTCCCACTGGACTTATCGTTTTACCTTCAAATATTAAGCTACCTTCCACATATTTTTCTGCCATTGGATCGGCATCAAGTACTGCCAAAGCATCCTTGGAAAGACGCAACTCAAAAGTATGAAGGGTATCCTGATTAAAGATATAGTCCGAATGCTCAGGAAAGTAAAGTTTCTTATCAGAATGAACAGCTTTATTAATTTCTTTATGGGATGCTTTAGTTTCTTTTTTCTGGGAATCGCAACTCACTAAAACCCAGGGTAAGAAGATAAAAAAAAGAAGATAAGGCAAAGTAAGCTTTTTCATTCTCGCAAACCTTTGACTTGTTTAGGTAAGTAGGAAAAAAACAATTGTGACAATTTACTGTGCTAAAAGATAAAATACAATAGATATTGCTAAAAAAGAAATATTTAATGAAAGATTTGTTCTATGAACTCAAAAATTGGAAATGATAAAAAGCGAAGAATTTCGGTAAAACGAATGATCGGGTTAATCTTTGCTTTACTCGGAATCGTTTTTTCTATCTACTGTGGGAGAGAATCTAGTCGTTTAAACAAGGAGTTTTATCAATGGGAGAAAGATCGTCCTATGGATTTTCCTGTTGACCTATCTCTGCCGGGTCAATTCATTTTTCCGTTTAAACAGACATGCAGTACTTCTCATGGAGAAGCCATATTTCTTGAACTCACGCCCAAAATAGAGTCTGATGATGAAATCAAGGAATTATTTAAAAGCCTATCAGCCATCATGGTTATTACAGACTCTCAGGGAAAGGAAGTTGCCATAGGGCCTCTGGAATTCTTAAATAGTCAGCGTCGAGACAAAAGAGACGATATCCTCTTGGCACATGTTTTCCCGTTTCGAAAAGGTAACTACTCTGCAACTCTAACTGTTCGTAGTGGAGTTCCTCAACTTCAGGAACGAAAACAAGCTATCTATGCAGAATACTTGCTTTGCGGGCTAGAACTAATGCCCGCAATAATAGCAGGAGTGTTTTCCTTCGGAGCTGGTTTTATCGCGTTTATCTTGCTCATTCTTATTTTACCAGGACTTTTTCTCCATGGCATTTGGAAATTTCCACCAGAAAATTTTTCCGCCGAAGAGAAGTTGGCGGGTAAATAATTATAGCGATGTTATTGATTCAAGAGTAGAGAAAATTGCAGATACTTGCCTATGGAAGATTCTTGTTGACAAAGCCTTCTTTTCTTAGGATATTTGGACAAAGTAAATTTTATCGTTTTTCTCGTATCCTAAAAAAGGGGTGACAATGAGCACACAACAAGAATTTTCTGCATTTTCCGAAAAGATAAAGCCCATTCAGATACTTTCTTTTGCTATTCCGATGGGAGCTGTGATTTTTACGGCAATTGTCGTGTTTTTGTACTTTACCCAGGAGGCGGTAACTCCCGAAGAAAATCAGTTACTCATGATAATGAGTTTTGCTCATATCGCAGTCGCTTTTTCAGGTTACATGGGAGCTTTTATTTTTACGAAAATCCGATTCAATGATAATTATCTAAAGTCTTTATTTGAGTCAAAAGGGGCGATAGAGAATTATTTGGCTGCTTACCTCCAGGTTCGAGTTGTCAAATTAGCTTTGATGGAGGGGCCTGTTCTTTTTGGCTTGGTAGTATGTTTCTTGGCCATTCAAGGAGGGCAATTACAAGCCAACCCTATTTATTGGGCAAATTTAGCTTCTTTGGGGATTTTATTGGTATATTCCGTTTTGACTTTTCCTACACTTGACCGCTTAGTGGTGGATTTTAATCATAAACAAGAGATTGTCGAAATGACGGTTTAGATTTATTCTCATTAGTTACTATTGTCGATGAAGCCCTTTGTAAAAACCATAGCTCGCAGACATGGCACAAAAACTTCCTGAAAAAACATAGATTACATTCATCGGGACGTACTCCGCTAAAATTCCTGTTAAGGAAATCGAAATGGAGGTACTCCCGATGACAACCATGTGGACAATAGCAAAAACTCGTCCTCGGAGATGCTCGGGAATTTCTTTTTGCAATAAAGTGGTTCGAGCAACCGTTACCATGGGAATAAATATGGAGTGGAAAAAGATGATAAAAACTGTCGCCATAAAAGTTGTCGCAAAGTACATAGGAACGTAAGTGAGACCATCCAAAACAAGTCCCCACAGAAAAATACTACCCATTTTGTAACGAGAAGATATGTAGGTCATAAGAGGAATTCCAAAAACAATTCCTCCCGCTAAAGAAGCCTCAATCCAGGCATAGTGGGTCACTTCAAGTTTTAAGATATCTCGGACAAAGATGGGAATTCCAACGATGGCCGGTCCCATCAAAAAGAAATTGTTCCAAACACTGATAATAAGGATAGTGCGGGTGAAGGGAGTTTTCCAAACGTACTTAGACCCTTCTTTTATATCTTCCCAAGGCGAGGTGGTCCGTTTTTCTTTTTCTACTTTAGGTAGACGAATTAGAGCAATAGCAGTGAAGGCAATAAGATAAGTGAAGGCATCCACTGTAAAAAGATGAATCGCTCCTGTTAAAGGGAGGATAATCGCAGCGCAGGCTGGCCCCAGTAAAACGGCAAATTGCCAAGATGTTTGAATTAGAGTATTGGCTTTTGCGAGTTGCTGTGGGCTATCGACAATATCAGGAATGATAGAGTCACGAGCCGGACTAAATACAGTTTGCCCTGTTGCCACTAGAAAAGTAATGACTGCGAGAAAAGGCAGAGTCATGAGATCAAAATAGTAGCTCAGAGGGATAGCAATGACCAAAAAAAAGCTCATAAGATTAGCTAAAAGCATAATCCGAATGCGAGAGTAGCGGTCGGCTAGGGCACCTGCAAGAAGACTGAAAAAAAGAGGAGGAAAGAAGGACGCTGCGGCCATCAGTCCGGTTAGCGTTTTTGACCCAGTTAGCTCTAAAACTAACCACAGCAAACCAATTCTATAGATGCTATCTCCGGCCTGAGAAATCACTTGCCCTAGAAAGAGCAAACTCACATTACGCCCACCAAATATCTTCATTAAGTTTTACCTAGTCCCAATTATTGTTCTCTAACAAAATACGGTTTTTCTCTAAGAGGAGAATAGATTATAGAGAAAACACTTTCGTTTACAAGAGGCTACCCGAAAAATAATTATCTTATTCTTCTTTTGCTGAGCACTCACTCACTGTTTCCTTTGGATTGAAAAAGCTGGGAAATCACATCAGTAATATTATGGAACTCCATCTTACTACAAATGGCATCCGCTCCCGCTTGTAACAGAAGCTTGTTACCTCGGCGATGAGAAGACACCGCAATTATTTTTCCTAAGTATCCCTTTTTTCTTATCTCCTTTACAAGTTGACCTCCGTTGCCATCATCTAGATCATAGTCCGCCAGTAGCACATCAAAAACCTCATCAAAAACTCTTTCGAAAGCTTTTTCTATTGTGGGGACAATCTCTACTTCATGTTCCGAGAGAAACTCTTGGGTCACAATGTTGGCAAAGATAGCATGATTTTCGACAAAAAGGATTTTCACTTTTTTTTCCTGAGAGATTTTAGTCCTGCTGAATCCACTTGCATCCCGACAGTAAAATTGTCATAATACGTTTTCACTCTACAGCCTAACATATATATACCAGTGGGCAAAGTCAAAAGAAGAATTTTTCAAGCCCATTTTTTACAAAGCGAGAAAATAAATTGTCCTGCGAAAAGAGCAAATCAAAAGAAAAAAAGATTGCCGAAATAGAAAGTCTCTACCAAAAAGATGTCGGACGAGGGATTACTCCTTTAACAGAGGCCACCCAAGGCCAACTTTGGCAAGCAGCCCGGTCTTTTACGGGACACTCTTTACCCCATGTTGTCATTATAACAGGATTTTTTATTCCTCTCTCAAATCCTCCCGCCCCTGAAAATGATGGGCCCTTGGGAGCTATTCACTTGGCGATAACTTTGCATCGTTTGTCGATTCCGGTTCGTCTCCTCTGTGATTTTCGCTGTGCTCAGGTTATAGAAGCTGCTTTAGAAGAAGCTCGAATTCCTTTCATTCCCTTGGATATTGTCCCTGAGAATAGCCCTTCTTCTTTCTTAGAAGAGCTTCTGAGCTGTTGGAGCACAAAATTTCCTCCCGTTTCTCATCTCGTCGCGATCGAAAAGGCCGGGCAAAACCGAGAAGGAGTCGTCTGCAATATGAGAGGAGAGGATATTTCGCTTTGCAATCCTCCTTTCGATGAGCTTTTTCGAAAGTTTTCTGGCTTGCGAGTGGGAATAGGAGATGGGGGCAATGAGCTGGGGATGGGAAATTTCCCCTTGGACTTAGTGGCTAGTGCAATAAAGAATGGAGAAAGAATTGCTTGCGTTACTCCTTGCGACCATCTTTTAGTCTGTGGAGTTTCCAATTGGGGAGCATGGGGCTTAGCGGCAGCAATTTCTCTCCTTAAAGAAAAAATAGATCTGTGGGAAGAAAATTTGACAGGAGAGTTAGATTATCGTATTCTAAGTAAGATAACCGAAGCTGGGCTTGTCGTTGATGGAATGGCTGGCCTACCTCAAATGTCGATAGACAACATTTCCTGGCCCATACACTCTGAAATTCTCGGCAAAATAAGAAAGATTTTAAGCGCATGAAGTTTGACCCTAAGTCTATTCGTACCTTTCGCTTTCTTGACTTCACTTGGGAAGAAGAGAAAGGCCTAGCCAAGTTCCACTATGCCTTTGATGATCAATTTTTCTTTTGTGAAGAAATTTCTTTCCCAGAAATTCCCCGAGCTCTTTCCTCTTCTCAAAAAGAAGCCCTGGATCTTTGCCTTCATCATCTTCATCTTGTGGCAGGAGTAAGTTACTACAAAGCTGCTATCCCTCCTGAAATTACCATCGAAAGAAAAAAGCAAGTTTCTTCTTTGAGCGCTTCTTTCTTGGAGAAAATGTACCTGCAGGGACTAGGAGAGTTTGCTTATCAAAACAAAGTGAATTTGAAAGAGCGGCTGAAGTTTCCTTTTGATCCCAAGTGCCAAGATATGCCTCATAGTCTGGCTCTCCCTCGTTTGACCTCTGTTCCCATTGGAGGAGGTAAAGATTCGATTGTTACGACGGAAATTCTTCGTAAAATCGGAGAACCGATGACTCTTTTTTCGGTAGGTTATCCCAAAGCCATTCAACGAGTAGTTGAGAAAAGCAATTGCCAACATATTCGAGTCAATCGACGACTCGACCCTCTCCTTTTTGAACTGAATGAACAAGGGGCCTACAATGGCCATGTTCCCATCTCAGGCATTATTGCTTTTATCTTAGCGGCATCTTCTGTTATTTATGGTTTTGACAGAGTAGCCATGTCCAACGAACGCTCGGCTAACGAAGGGAATCTCTCTTACGAAGGCCTAGAGGTCAACCATCAGTACAGTAAAAGTCTAGCTTTTGAGAGAGATGTTCAGGAGCATTTTCAAAGGGCTCTTCTGAAAAACTTTGAGTACTTTTCTTTCTTGAGGCCTCTTTCTGAGTTAGCCATCGCCCGTCTTTTTAGCCGTTTTTCCTCTTATCACTCTACTTTTACTAGCTGCAACAAAGCTTTTCGCATTCACAAAGAACGGTTTGACCACTGGTGTTTAGATTGTCCGAAATGTCGCTTTGTCTTTCTCATATTGACCCCTTTCTTAGAAAAAAAAGAGATTCTCTCTATTTTTGGGTCAAATCTTCTCAACCAAGAAGACCAAAGTGAAGGTTTTGCTCACTTGATGGGCATTGATGGACATAAACCATTTGAATGTGTCGGGGAACTGGAAGAAGTGACCGCGGTATTTCGGTATTTGTCCGAACACGAGGAATGGAAAAACGATACTTTAGTGCAAAGATTTCAGGAAAACTGGGCAAAAAAACTTCCTCCCTTAGAGACTTCTATCGAAAGTCTTTTAGTTCCCTCTTCGGAACATCTACTTTCTCCTGATTATGAGGAAAAACTCTATGCAAATCTCTGATCTGGAAAAAAAGAAAGTAGCCATCTGGGGGCTAGGAAGAGAGGGGAAATCAGCTCTCCGAGCAATTCGAGAGAACTTTCCCGATAAACCCCTCACAGTTTTAAACGACTCTCCTTTAGACAAAGAAAAGGATTTTCTCTCTTCCCAAAATCATGTGGAATGTATAGTGGGAGAGAGAGTTCGGTTATCTTTGTCAGAGTTTGATGTCGTTGTAAAGTCTCCTGGAATTAGCCCTTATCGACCAGAAGTGGAAAAAGCGAAAAAAGAAGGGGTCTTTTTTACTTCTGCAACTCGCCTTTGGTTTGCTCAACAGAATGAAAAAACACAGATTATTTGTCTGACGGGAACTAAGGGGAAAAGCACAAGCTCGTCGCTTTTGGCCTATGCTCTAGAGAAAATGGGCAAAAAGGTTATCTTAGGGGGCAATGTCGGCTGCTCCATGCTGGATTTTCGTAAAGAAAGCGCTGATATTTGGGTCGTTGAAATGTCAAGCTACCAGTGCAGTGATTTTGATGGGAAAGCAACAGTCAGTGTTCTTTTGAATTTATTTCCCGAGCATCTAGATTGGCACGGCTCCATCGAAAATTATTTTCGAGACAAAATGAATTTATTAAACGCAAACCATTATGGTATTAAGATTTGCAACAAAACAGATCTTCTAACAAAAAAAAACTTAAACACTCAAGCCCTTCAACCCGTTTTTTTTAATAGCGAAAGTAGTTTTTCTGTTTCCTCAGATGCTATTTTGTATCAAGGAAAAAGTATTTTACCTCAGAAGGAAATCACCCTTCCAGGTTCTCACAACTACTCTAATATATGTGCAGTATTAACTGTTATAAAGGCTTTAGGACTTTCTTGGGAAAAAGCTCTTTCTCCTCTCAGTGAATTTAGAGGGCTTCCTCATCGTTTACATTCCTTGGGAATTTACCAAAATATAGAATATGTAGATGATAGCATTTCCACTACCCCTCAATCTGCTATGGCGGCCGTAGAGGCTTACGCTAACCGTCCCACGACGATTATTGTGGGAGGATTTGATCGGGGTTTAGATTGGAAGGGACTCGCTCATTTTTTAGTCCATAAACCTGTCCACGCTGTGGTTACAATGTCAAAAAGTGGAGCGATTATTGCTCAAGAAATAAGCCAAGAATCTAATTCTATGGCAAAATCTCCTCTTCTTCACCAAGTCAAAGGACTTGAGGAAGCAGTTCGAGTGGCTCAAGAAATAACCCCTCCCGAAGGAGTTATCTTGCTTTCTCCAGCTGCTCCTAGCTATGGAGATTTCTTTGATTTTCAAGAGCGAGGAAAATTCTTTCAAGAAATGGTGAGGAAATTCCAATAGGGATTTTATGACAATGGGAAAAATATTTTTTTACTTAGTTCTTTTTTTCGAAGTTATAAGTTTGTCGGGCTGTGCTCTTTCTATGGACTTCGATGATATGCCCATTTCTTTGATCACGGTCAATGAACTCAACAAAGAGGTTAGTAAATTCCAAGCCCAACTTCTGCAAATCCGTGATATTGTCGAAGATGAAAAGATGGATACGGAAGAAAAAATAGATGTTCTAGCAAAAGCTTGCACTATACGGGATATTCTTCCTTTATTTTGGTATCTCAACTACTTTGGCAACACCCTCCCCGAAAAAATTCTTACTTTAAACACGGCAGAGGAAATTTTTGCGGCCAAGATGGAAAAGAACGAGGAAGTTTCCTTTGAATGTGTAGAAGGCGCTATGCTTGCGGCAAAAATATTAGAAAAGAAAAATATCAAGCCCTACATACTCCTTCTTCATGGGTTAAATTTTCGCTCTGGTCATGCCATTTGCGTTTATCGCACTACCCAAGGCTGGGCCACAGTGGGGATTAACCTCGACGACTTCATTAAACCTGTCGCTTCTCTAAGAGAGTTCAAAGAAAAGCTGAACAAGCGCTTTCAAAATTACATGAGCCGCGATCTCAATTTTCGCAATATTATCTGGTTTTCGATCCGCGAGCCCTCGGAAATTCACGACGACTTTATCAACGGAGAATCTCAGTTCATTCTTTGGCAAAACATGGGTGATTTTTTTAGCAGTCGCTGGTACTAAGCTAAAAAAACTAGGCAAAGAAAACAAAGAAAACCGAGATTTTTCTCTTCTGTAAATAAAAACAGCAGGTCGTAATCCCCTCTTAACAAATAAGACAAAAATAAAGCGAAATAAGACGAGAATTGTAACTTGCTGGCTTTAGGCTTAGTTTCCTAGAGGCTTTTTATCTCCAATATCCGGCTCTCCACACCCAGCGAGGTCCTCTTTTTTCCCAGTAACCAGGAACCCACTCACTGTATCCCCGACGAGCATATCCATAATATCCAGGGCGCCACACCCAGCGGTGTCCACCCCAATGCCATCTTCCCTCTACCCAAAAGTAATTTGCTCCCGGAGAACGAGGAGCTACTTCATAGTGTCGAGGAGGAGGATCTGAGCTTATCTCAACTTGTGTGGTGTACACAGTGCCCCGACAGCCATTCAAAAACAAAAGAATGACAAAAGAACATAATAAAAAAACAATTTTTTTATTCACATTTTTTCCTTAAGAAATTTTCTAAAGAATCCATGAGGAAAGCATTCCCTCATCAGAATTTATACGTTGGATTATAGATTTTGTCAACAGCTTAGTGATAAAGAATTTTTATAGTATTCGCTGGTTTCTACTTGCTTTTTTTATTTAAATGGTTTAACTTGGATAAGTCAGCGTTTCTGTAGATCACAAGTCCTTTCGGGATTTTTAACTTATGATTCTTGATGTACAAAATTTAACAACAACATTTTTTACTAAAGCCGGTGATTTAAAAGCAGTTGACAACATCAGCTACTCTATTAGAGCGGGAAAAACTCTAGGCGTGGTCGGAGAAAGTGGTTGCGGAAAATCAGTAACTTCTCTTTCTGTCTTACGTTTGATCGAGTCTCCCGGCAAAATCACTAGCGGTAAAATAATGTTCAAAGATCAAAATCTTCTTGATCTTTCTGAAAAAAAAATGCAGAAAATTCGCGGAAATAGTGTTGCGATGATTTTCCAAGAGCCCATGACCGCTTTAAACCCGGTTTATACTATTGGAGATCAGGTTTCCGAGGTTTTCTTAACTCACCGTGACATGACCAAAGAAGATGCCTGGGGTCAATCCATCGACATGTTAAAGCTTGTCGGGATTCCCTCGCCGGAACAACGTGTCAGTAACTATCCTCACCAACTTTCGGGTGGTATGCGTCAGAGAGCAATGATTGCGATGGCGCTAGCTTGTCGCCCAGCTTTGCTTATTGCCGACGAACCCACCACCGCGCTTGATGTGACTATCCAAGATCAAATTCTAGAATTGATGTGCCAGCTCCAAGAAGAGCTAGGAATGTCGATTCAGTTTATTACTCATGATCTAGGGGTTGTTTCTGAGCTTTCTGATGATGTCATAGTGATGTATGCCGGTACGGTTGTCGAAAAAGCGACTGCCAATACCGTCTTCACAAACCCTAAGCATCCCTATACATTAGGCCTAATGGAATCTATCCCCTCGTTGGAGGATAGTAGAGACAAAGATCTCTACTCTATTCCTGGAGTTGTTCCCAGTCTTCTCAATCTACCTAGAGGTTGTCGTTTCCAAGATAGGTGCCGTTTTGCAACGGATGCTTGTCGAGAAACGGAACCCCAGTTGGAAAAAGTAGGGGAAGACCATTTTGTGGCTTGCTTTAATCCAGTCTCGTAGTTTTTGGACAACAATTTTATGAGTGACAAGGAAAACATATTACTTAAGGTCAAAGGCCTGAAGAAACATTTTCCCATTTACAAAGGTTTTATCTCTAAACAAGTGGGACAAGTCCATGCTGTGGACGGGGTCGACTTAGAGGTAAGAGCGGGAGAAACTCTTGGTCTCGTAGGAGAATCGGGCTGTGGAAAATCCACTTTGGGAAGAACAATGGTTCGTCTCTATGATCCCACCGATGGCGAGATCAGTTTTGATGGAAAAGACATTACCCATGTCCGCGGACGTGAGTTAAAAAATCTTCGCCGAGATATTCAAATTGTCTTCCAAGACCCCTTTGCTTCTCTAAATCCCCGAATGACGGTTTCCAAAATATTACAGGAACCCTACAAAATTCACAAGATTGGGACAAAAGAAGAAAGGATCGAAAAGGTCTATGATCTTTTTGATACTGTGGGATTGCGCCGAGACATGATCAACCGCTATCCTCATGAGTTTAGCGGAGGGCAACGCCAACGAATTGGTTTAGCACGCTCTTTAGCTTTGCAGCCCAAACTAATCGTAGGGGACGAACCCGTTTCGGCTCTCGATGTTTCCATTCAAAGTCAAGTTTTAAACTTGATGAAAGCACTACAAAAGCAGTTTGAACTAACCTACGTCTTCATTTCCCACGATCTAAAAGTCGTCAAGTACATTTCTGATCGTATCGCTGTTATGTACTTAGGGAAAGTTGTTGAGTTAGCAGATAGTGATGATATTTATTTGAAACCGAAGCATCCCTACACTAGAGCATTGATCAAATCGATTCCGATGATTGGAGCAAAAGGGACACGGAAACGTGAGCCTCTCCAAGGAGATGTACCTAGTGCGATTAATCCTCCTTCGGGTTGCTCTTTTCATACTCGCTGTCCGATGGCTCAAGATCGTTGTCGCCAAGAATCTCCCAAGTTAGAAAACTTAGGAAAAGACAACGTGCGTCACGAGGTAGCCTGTTTTTTTGCAGAATAGATCCAACAAAGTTGAAGGGTTCTTAGATGATTAGACAATATGGGTTATTTATTATCCTAATAACCATGGTTTTATTAGCGGTAAGTTGTAAACGCTATAAAGATCCCGAAGCTCTCTACTTGGGAACATCTCAGCAATTTGAGTCCTTAGATTCGATTATTGCAGAAATGTCTGCCACTTCTTATATTCACGGCTTCACCAATCGGGGTCTCATTCGCTTTGACCATGAATGGAAAATTACCACCAACATTTGTAAAGAACTTCCTACTTTTGAAAATGGTCTGGCGGTAAAATACGTGCGGAATAATGTCCTTCTAATCAAGGGAGACGGAAAGTACAAAGCCACCCTTGATGAAGGAAAATTAAGCCAAGAATTAGTCGAAGATTGGAACATGAAGCTCCAACCCTACCGAGTTGTTTTGGCTGCTGATTCTCCTGTCGAAAAAACGGAGAGCGGTTGGAAAATTAAAGACTCAGGATTTCTGGAATACCAAGTCACAACGAATAAAGATGGTGGTCTTGAAGTTAGAGGAACCACCAATTGCGTCAAAATGACTTTTGAAATAAAAGATACTGCAGGTTGGGGAGATGGAAGTCCTGTTATCGTGGACGACTTTATCTTAACTTGGAATGTCGGACGCGATGAGATGGTGAGAGTGGGGGCTCGGGAAAACTACACCGATATCTTAGAGATTGAAAAACTCAGCGACAAAAAATTTGTTGTCCACAAGAAAAAAATCGACTACCAATACAACCGCTTGACGGAAGATTGGTTTAAGCCGATGCCTTCTCATATTATGGGAAATATCTTAGATAAAAAACTGGATAGTCCCGAAGCTTATGAAAAACGAACTCCTTACACCAATGATCCCACGAATCCAGGGCTTTACAATGGCCCTTATGTCGTTAAAGAATTGGAGTTAGGAAGTCATTTAATTTTGGAGCGAAATCCGCATTTCTATGGAACTCCTGCCAAAATCAAACGAATTATCATTTGCCTTATTGAAGATACCTCTACTCTAGAAGCTTATCTACTCTCAGGAACGATTGATTATATTCCGGGAGAAGTGGGTAACCTGTCTCTAGACCAAGGAATATCCTTTGAAAAACGTCATAGCACAAGAAAAGGATATGATGTTGTCTATAAATCAGGCTTAATTTATGAGCACATAGATATGGCTCATGAAAATCCCATGTTCCAAGACCGAAGAGTGCGCCGAGCACTTATGCATGGAATGAATCGTAAGGCAATTATTGATCAAGTCTTTGAAGGCAAACTAACCATGGCTCATACCAATATATCACCTCTCGACAGTGTTTATTGGGATGAAATAATGAAGTACAAATACGATCCAGAAAAAGCCAATAAGCTTTTGGAAGAAGCTGGTTGGAAAATGAAAGAGGATGGTTTTCGTTACAAAAACGGTAAGATGTTTCAGTTTACCTTCATGACAACCGCGGGAAACAAAACTCGTGAGCTCGTCCAACAGGTACTCCAAGCCGATTGGAGAAAACTGGGCATGCGCGTCGATATTAAAAACGAACCCGCTCGTGTTTACTTTGGAAAGACTGTAAAACAGGGCTCTTACACTGGGTTAGCTCTTTTCGCTTGGATTAGTTCCCCCGAAAATGTTCCTAAAACCACTATGCACAGTATTAACATACCAAGTGCTGAAAATGGGTACAATGGACAGAACAGTGGCAAATACAATAATCCAGAAATGGACACGGCTTTAGTCGACTGTGAGTTAGAATTGGAATTTGATAAACGCTTTGAGCATTGGAAAAAACTCCAAAAAATCTATGCAGAAGAAGTACCGGTTCTCCCTCTCTACTTCCGAGCGGATGTTTTTATTCTGCCCAAATGGCTCAAAAATGTGAACCCTACCGGCAATCAATATGCGTCCTCCTACGATGCCGAGAAGTGGGAAATCGTTGGAAGACCTTAAGTTAGGGATCTACTATGTCAACATACGTTTTACGAAGAATTGCACAATCGATATTAGTTATTTTTATTCTCTCGTTTGTGGTCTATGTTCTCCTAGGCTTAATGCCCGGAGATCCGGTAGACTTAATGATTCAGTCAAATCCAAAGATCACGACCGAGGATATTGCCCGAATCAAGTCACTCTATGGCTTAGATAAGCCCATTTATGTTCGCTATTGGCATTGGCTAACCGATGTAATGAAGGGAGACTTTGGTTACTCTCGTATCTATAAAAAACCAGTGACCGAGCTTATTTTTCCTCGCCTCTGGAACACTGTAAAACTATCGGGATTGGCCTTTATACTGTCGATTCTCATCGCGGTTCCCATCGGAATATACTCAGCCCTGCGGCCGTATACGAAAGCGGATTATGGTATCAATATGATCGCTTTTGCCGGGATTAGTATACCCTCCTTTTGGCTGGCCTTGATGTTAATAACGGTGTTCTCGGTCCATCTAGGGTGGCTCCCGGCAGGAGGGATGATGACCATTGGGGTCAATTCACCTTTTGACCAACTCCAATATTTGATTTTACCTGTAATCAGCTTATGTGCTCAGAGCACAGGCTCACTCACTCGCTTTACGCGCTCTTCCATGATGGAGACGATGCGTTTTGATTATATCAGAACTGCAAAAGCAAAAGGTTTGGGAATGAACAAGGTTGTTTTGAAGCACGCTTTGCGCAACGCCTTGATTCCCGTTGTTACTGTGATCGCTATTAGCTTTGGATACTTGTTTTCTGGAGCTCTTGTCACCGAAACTGTCTTCAATTACCAAGGGATGGGAAAGTTCATCTATGACTCGATCATGGGGAACGATTACAACTCGGCGATGATAGCACTTCTCTTTAGTACGTTTATGGTTCTTGCCTGTAATTTATTAGCTGATATCTGCTATGCCTGGTTAGATCCTCGAATTTCTTACTCGTAAGTTATCAGGAGAGAAAAGTGAGTCAACCTAATCAAGTTTCTTCTTACGACCAAAAGTTTAAGCAAGAAAAACTTATTACTATTATATTCCGTCAGTTCCTAGAGCACCGTCTTGCTGTCGCAAGCGCTGTTTTGCTACTGATCTTGATTTCTCTATCGGTTTTCGCTCCGGTAATTGGCTGGGCTTTTGGAAGCGACTATTCTAGTACGGACCTACTAAACAAAAATGCACCTCCAAGTGCAAGTCACCCCTTGGGGCAAGATGAACTCGGACGAGACATCTTAATGCGTCTTCTATACGGAGGACGTATTTCCCTACTCGTCGGTTTCATCTCCGCTTGTGGTACTGCCATCATCGGAACAATCATTGGCGCGGTAGCAGGATTCTATGGAAAAAAGGTCGACGCATTTCTTATGCGCGTGACCGACTTTTTCATGGCCCTGCCCATCCTCCCCTTAATGATTGTTGTAAGTGCAATAGACCTAGAAAAGGTTTGGTTATTAAGCACCTTTGCCAATAGCCAGTATGTGAGTCTTATAAAAATAATTCTCGTCGTTACTATATTTTCCTGGATGCAAGCCGCCCGCCTAGTACGAGGTTGTGTTCTTTCCGTGAAAGAACGCGAATTCGTTATGGCCGCCGAAAGCCTAGGAGCCAGTAACACCCAAATTATTTTCTCCCACATACTACCCAATGTGATCTCACCAGTAATCGTTTCAGCTACACTAGCAGTAGGAGGAGTAATCCTCTACGAAGCCGTACTAAGCTTCCTAGGACTAGGAATTCAACCTCCAACTCCTAGCTGGGGAAACATGCTGATGAATGCCCGAGAAAACATAAACTCGTACCCTATGCTAGCTTTTTACCCTGGTTTCTTCATACTCGTCACCGTAATATCCTTTAACTTCCTCGGTGATGGACTCCAAGACGCCATCGATCCAAAAGCGATCAAGAGATAGAAAAAGACCAAAAAGAGAGCCTTCCCAAAAGGCTCTCTTTTCTACATATTTTTGTTTTTTTTCACTTGACAAACAGTACTTTTTTCAGTATAAATGTCACCTCACTTGGGACGATTAGCTCAGCTGGCTAGAGCGCTACGTTGACATCGTAGAGGTCACTGGTTCAAGTCCAGTATCGTCCACCAAGCTAAAACTAAGAAAAGGCAATAGTTTGCGACGATAACACGTAGCAAGCTATTGCCTTTTTTTTTGTCCTAGTACCCCTCCGGTGCCTAAATAGGTGCCTAAAAATAAATAAATATTGCTAGAAACATTGTTTCTCCTACGTCTATTTTCTAGAACGGACGTAATACAAGGAATACGGTTGGGTTTTTGTAAAAAAAACTAAATTTACCGTACCTGCAAAAGGAGGAAATAATGGCTAGCAAACCCAAACCTGCACCAAATAAAACCCCCAGAGGCTTTCGTCTTCATTTTTGCTTCAATGGAAAACAGGTAATGTGTCAGATATGTTGTTTTGGATCAAGCAAATTCAAGGTCTCCAAAGTCACCACTGAGAAGATAGTGGTCTAAATCAAGTAAAATCAAAGTAAACCAAATGTATCAAAAGTGTTGCTAATCTAGGATTGATATTTCCTCTGACGAAGGGGCTCATTTACAGAATGCAAAGAGAAGATCAAGCATAAAAACACAGTAATAATCTTCTTTTCAGAGAGATATCTCTCTGATCAAAAAATTTCGGAGGAAAATGACTCAAAACGAGCAGCGGAAGGCTTGAAAAGATGAAAACAGGCAAGCAAAAAGCAGAGTATCCTGGGAAAAATAAAACGATGTGGAGTAAATAAATTTCTAAATCTTTAAACCAAACTCGCGTCTGTTGATGAATAGTCCAATCACCAAATCGTGTAGCAACTGAATGAGAGAATTGAACTCAGCAGAGAATAAAGATATTCCTATCAGAGATTAGATCTATTGCGGCCTATGAGATAGCACACAAAAGAAGTATGAGCAAATTTTTTTACATTAAAATACGTTATAAATAAATATTTTTTTGATAAATCTGTTATTCAATCATTTTTGAGTCATTTTCTATTTGTGTCGAAACCTAATAATAATGTTGTTTTCTACTGATGAATAACATTTGAAAATATCTATCTAAAGTTAGGTGAAATCAATGGCTAAAAGAAAAGAAGGAAAATGTCCTAAATGTGGAGCCTCCATCAAAGCAAGCAATCTTCCACAATATGAGAACTCTTACTATAAGCTAATAATTTTTTTTTATTTTTTATCTACGGCTTTTATAAGCCTAGTATTTCTATTATCATACAACTTTTTTTTGCTGTTATCTTGTTTTTTGAAATTTCTTACAAAGGCAGTAAAATACTCTTTTTTTTCTGCCTAAAGTGCTTGGAAATACCCAAGAAGCAATTACTTAGTTACTTAGATAGTTTTGAAATATGCTGGAGAAATTTAGCTTTTTACCTTTTTACTCCAATGATATGGCTGACTGCTAATAATTTCAAAAATCATTCAAATGCCTCTTCTTTTGAAATAACAAGTCTTTATTATGTTGCGATATCCTTAATACTACTACCATTGATACCTTTCTTTGTTTTTTTTATTTTTTATCTTTTTATTTTATTAAAAACTCGCTTTCGTTAGTTAAGTTGATCGGTAGCGTACAAGAATTTTCCACGCCCTCACAGATCCATACGTAAATTTCTCAAGTCATACGTCTTATTGTTCAACCGAGGAAACTCTTAATGGTATAGTCATGATTGAGCAAGCAAAGAAAACCTTTCTTTGCTTAATTGAGCGAGGTTCAAAATAGGAATAATTGTCGGCGAAGTAAAGTTTCTCAAAGATATCGAGAAGCAAAAACTAACCAAGTTTTGTTCAATGAAATTAATGTTTATCGATAATAAGATTAATCCCGCTCATTATGTTTTTTTTCTTGATTAGCCTTCTCTAACTTCTTTATCTAAGCACCATGTCCCTTGGAGGGTAAGGCTCCTGCCGCACCGGGGATCAAGGGTAACAGACACAGACGTGTGCCAGACATGGATAACTTCTACCAAAAGCCCTCCCCCTAAGTTTACTGGTTACGTGCCACCTGCCACATTTGCGGCAAAAAATGCATTGATTTGCATTGATCCAAAATTCAAGATCCAGGATATTCTCAGTTTTCACTAAGTAAAATATTCTCTATGAGCGAGATGATCAGATACCACGGGTAGTGAAAAATATTTAAATAACTTGTTTTACTAGAAAAAATATGTAAAATTATTAAAGTGAATTTGGTCAAAGAAATTTTTCAGAGAGGTGGGATAAATGCCTAATCAAACAAGAACTATTTATTTCTTAGCAATTCTATGGTCCGTATTTTTCTGTATGGCTTCAGAAACAAGAGCGACAGAACTTTTACTGAGTTTTGATGGCACAGGAAGTACCTTTGTCGATAGTTCAGGTAATAATCACCAAGTAACTTTAGTCGGCAGTGGTGTAACTCAGAGTACAGCTGAAAGTGTTCGAGGAGGAAGTAGTGCATTTTTTAATGGAAATGGACACTTAGAAATACTTCACCCTACTGATTTTCTATTTGCCCCAGGAGTAGATTACACCATTGATTTTTGGGTCAACTCGACTAACCTAAACCGTAGCCATGCTCTATCTTTTGGTAATGGTTTTTCTGATAACATCGACTTTGATTTTAACGATGGTTTTGGCTTTTGGGTTTATCACCGTAGTACCGGAGCCAATAACATCCGCCACAGCGACGTTGGTGCTTTTACTGATGGCGAGTGGCATCATGTTGCGGTAGTTCGTGAGAACGGGGTCATTACAAACTACATGAATGGTGTTGACATGGGAACACTAGCCATGAATGTTGAACTTGGATCAAACAAAGTCATTGTTGGGGCAACCTTTACTGGTGGACTAAAGTGGCAGGGATTTATTGACGAGGTACGAATTGTCAATGGAGAAGCATTATTTACTGAAAATTTCAATCCGTTGACTTTTAATGGATCAGTACCAGAATTTTCCTCTTTTTACCTCGTTTTTTTGGGATTATTTGTTTTGATTAGGCATGGTAAGGGAACTTCCGCTTCTTAGTAGAGTCCATTTGAGCCCATTTTCTTAGTGCTCAGAAAGAATGGGCTGTCGGCTAAGACCTTTTTCACGGATACGCTCATGCATAATTTCCTGATATTTTCTTAGTGCCAGACTCAATTAATTTCTCCAAAGGGAGATAATATGAGTGGACGTAAGGTAAGGAAAACTTAAGGGTAGTGTACTAAATTTGTTGTTTTGGGTTTAGTAATATCAGAGTATTCAAATCCAGCACGAAAAAGAAAGCGGCCTAAATCAAGTAAAATCAAAACAAACCAAGTGTGTTAAAACTGTTGCTCATCTAAGATTGTTATTTTCTCTGATAAAGAGGCTGTTTTATAGAATGCAAAGAGAAGATTCACTACAAAAATCCAGTAAGAATCTTCTCTTCAGAGGGATTCTGTGAGATCAGAAATTTTAAAGGAAAAATAACTCAAAACGAGCGGTCGAAGGCTCGAAAAGACAAAAGTAGGCAGGCAAAAGGCAGAGTATCCTGGGGAAAGCAAAACGATGTGAAGTAAATAAATTTCTAGATTTTCAAACTAAACTCGTGTCTGTTGATCCATAGTCCAATCACCAAATCGTGTAGTAATTCCGATTTTGAAAAGCAAATGGTCTTACGAGCCAAACGCTTTATCCTGGTTCTAAAGGTGAGATGTTTTCTCTCGATTTTCTGGATATTCATTTTGCTTATTTTGTGTAGCTCTGGCTTGATATGGCGTTTATAGCTTTTCCAATTATCTGTATAGAACCGAGAAATTCCAAAAGACTCTAGCAATTTTTTTAATTTCAAAAAAGTATGATCTTTACGCTTACCAAAAACATAAGCTAGAACTTTGCCTGTTTGATGATCAATTGCATGCCATAGCCATCTCTGATTTCCTTTACTTCCAACAAAACTCCATTGCTCGTCCACTTCGCATTCCTTTAATTTATTGCTCTTTAGAAATGAGTGGTTGATAGAGATTAATTCTTCTTTACATTTCTTTAAGTTTTTGGTCACAGTAGTGGGGCTAATTTCTATTCCGCCCCTGTGCTTCGCTTCGGTACTCTCACTCTCGCGGGGCTTCCACTTGAGTTTCTCCCTTTACATCGATGCGACAGGTTCCCACGTTCCACATTAAAGCCTACTACAAGTTCTCGCCACCTACGTGCCGGATGCCACCCAAGCAGTAAATAGATTTCTCTTGGACTCTTCCTGGATTCGACGTGCTCTTCCAGTTTTGACATCTTCTTAGTGCCTTTCGACAGGTCTTCAGTGGTTCACTTTTGTTCGACTCCTTGTTGCATACCTGACATAATCTTGTTATGCCTTTTCCTTAACGCTCACCACCTTGGCTCTTTACCAACGCAGCTTAAGGTGGTTTGAAATCTCCCTCTATAAGGCGATTCCGAGGGGCCTACCCTCATCTT
>JAJDCR010000160.1 GCA_029260735.1 Planctomycetota bacterium | reverse complement strand
GCCTAATAAAATACATCCTTGGGAAATTATTTTTTAGAAAACCAAACTACCATACTATAAGGGATAGAGGAACAAAAATGGCCTCCACCTCTTATATATTAGGGCTTTCCCTTAACTTAATGGCTTTGGGGCGTTGCCCTGAGAATACAACCCTTCCCGCGGACAACGCCCAAAATGATTTCAGAAACCAACTCTCCCTGATGATTTTCTTTAATCTTACATTTGGGTTATTTACCTATATTTTACGATGTTCTCTATTGTTGTCTAATTTTCGAATCCCCCAAAGTAATAACTAACTTCGGCAAATCAAAAAATGAAAACGCTAAACCCTATCTTTTTCCGAGAAATATACGCTCTTCCTCGCCAAAAGTACTTCTACCTCAAGAGGATACTTGTTGTTATACTGCCTCTTCTCTTTTCTCTAGGAACACTAGACTCTTCTTCTTTTTCTCGTGGTCTTCTCTTTTTTCAGTTTTTTGCCTATTTTTCATTAGTGCTCCTCTCTTTTCTGGCTATTATCTCTGCTCTCCCTCTTATCATTAAAGAAAAAAAGAGCAATGGACTTCTTTTGCTTTTGCTAACGCGGATGTCGCCAGGGAAAATTATTTTGGGAAAGTTTGCCAGTTGCTTTTTCTTTCTGAGTCTAGTTTATTGCGCTTTTCTGCCTTTTGCAGTCCTCTCCATTGGCTTAGGAGGAATTTCTTCTTCTCAGATCTGGGCCACATTTTTTCTAACCATAAGCTCCTTGGGTTTGAGTATTGCGATCACGATGTTTCTTGCTGTTTTATTTAAGGAACGCTGGGCCTTTTTTGGGACTGTCGTGATCGTTTTCTTTTATTTGCCTTTTGCGACAAATTTAACTCCGGGCTTTTCTCCTGTAAGGGCAATACAAGAATGTTTAGAGAAGGGACTTGTCAAAGAAAGTTACCGAGTTTGTCTTTCTCAGTTAGCAGGTACAATCGTTTTACTTATAGGAGCAAGCATATCTCTTTCTCGGATAGGACATTTTGAGTGGGAAAGTCCATCTGCTGAAGGTTGGAGAAAAAAATGGATATTTAGAAAGAAAGTAAAAAAAGAAAAGGTTCTTCTAGGAAAAAGCAATCCGGTTTTTTGGCGCGACTATTATAAAACCCACGGAAAAAGAAAATACAAGTGGGTCTTTTGCTTCCTTCTGACTATCTTTATTTTTTTCTCAACTCCAGATCCTTTGTTTTTACTCCCGACGAATTTTTTTGGGATTTCTGCCCTTTTGATGCTATACCAGTGTCTAAATTCTTTTCGTCGAGAAAAAGAGGATAAAATTTGGGAGCTACTACTTATCACAGGGCTTTCCTCAAAGGAAATTTACTGGGGAAAAGTGAAAGCCATCGTGCAGTCAAATTACCCTTTTTTTGTAAGTGGAGTACTCTCTCTTTTAGTCTATGCTTGTTTCATCGGCTTAGAAAAAGCTTTTCTTTTTTTTGTCGGAACCTTGATGTTTTATGGTTGGACAATACTTGTTTACTCGATGGCTCTTTATTTATCCTTGCACTACACATCCTTTCTAAGAGCTTTTGTTCAGCTATTTCTTTTTATAGTTGCCGTCCACATAATAAATGGTCTTCTCGTTATCATTTTAGGGACGTTTTTTTTTTTCGGAGTCGGTGTTTTTTTTGTCTTGGCTCTCCTCTACACAGCTTTTCTTCATTATTATTACGAGCTAAAAAAGACTTGGTGGTGTGCCATATTTTTTTTCCTCTGCTGCCTTTTTTATTACTCCACTCCTTTTTTTCTTTACGTGTGTTTACCTCTTGTTATTATCAAAAGAACTCAGAGAGATATTCAAAACTATTTTTCCTTGGAACCTTTCACATGGAAAAGGATTTTTCGGAAAGATCCTGTTGTGAAAAGCTATTCTTTTGCTGAGAGAAAACATAATAATCAAAAAAGTACTCACAATGATTTTTTTATGCACTAAAACACCAAGGAGAGACATCTAGAATGTGGTTGATTTTTGTTCGTAGTTTAGTCAAGTCTACCCGAGAACCCTATTTCCATCTACGGCGGGCAGGTCTTGCTTTGGTTATTGCCTTTGTTTTGATCGCTCAGGTTATCATTTATGACAGTAATACAGCGACCCTTGGGCAAAGAACTTTTCAGAGCTTTATCTCGATAGCAGCCTTGCTTTCCTGTTTATTAACACCTGTTATTTCGACTCATCTCTTAGATAGAGAGCGCCGCCAAGGAACTTTTGAGCTCTTGTTTTTAACTCGTTTGTCTTCTTGGGATATCGTGGGAGGAAAGTTTTTTTCTTTTCTTTGCCTAAGTTTTCTTCATTACCTAGCAGCCCTACCTTTAGCGGTTATCTTGCTCTCCATGGGGGGAGTTTCTGCTGAACAGCTTTTTGTCGTTTCAGTTTTAATCTTGGGGCTCATATCTTTTGCGACAGGAGCAGGTCTTTTTGCCACTGCCATTTGCGAAGCTCCTTTAAGCCAAGCGATGGCCTCTCTCATTGTTCTGCTTTGGTTAGCTCTTTCGACATTGTTTAGCTACTTAGGAAAAGAATTCATTTCAGGAAATGAACTAAAGATATTGAGCCAGCATCTTTCTCCTATTTTCTCGTTTTATAGTGTTGTCATAGGAAAGCAAGTCTTTTATGGTTTATTCTGTTCCCTCGTTCACTTTGTTTTTACAGCAATTCTACTTTTTGCAGCTGCTTACTTTATCGGACAAGAAGCTCAACCTGGAACAGAAAAAAAAGCTAAGAGAAGAAAAAAGAGAGTTCCTGTGTCAGGGAACCCTATCTCTTGGCGAGACTACGAAAAAGTTTATGGAGGAGACCGGGTTTCATGGTTAAAAGGAATGGGTACTCTTTTATTGTCCTTTGGGCTTTTCCAGTTATATCTACACTGGGCCCAAGGAACGACTTTACCGAACAAAATGAACCTTGCAACTTTTTCTGCTTTTACTTTTGTCATGACAGTTCCTTTTTTGATGTTTACCTTATTTTCTACCTGCGTACACTCTTTTGTTCGAGAAAAAGACCAAGGGAACTTTGATCTTTTGCTCACGACGGACTTGTCAAATCGAGAGTTGGTTGGGGGAAAGGTCTGGGCTATTTTTAAAAGCACAAAACCTTTTCTTTTGATAAGCCTCGGCTCTGCGGGAATCTTATGGTGGATTAGCCCCAAGTGGTCAAGCCTATTTGCCGCTCGAAATTTTGTTTATGTTTTTTTTCTTTCGGCCAATGCTTTAGCCATTTGTGCCTGGGCCTTCTTTCTTTCATCTTTTGTTCGCTCCGCTAGACAAGTTTCCATGTATACTTTTGCTTTTTTACTCGTTTGGCATTCCATTGAAAAACTAACCATGCACGGAGTGTTTGTCAGCCCCAACACCTTGGCTAATTTCCTTCTATGGATTAATTTCTTTTTTGGTCTTGCCAATAGCCTAATCATTTATTTTTGTTTTTTCTTTAGCATTCGTAAGCTAAGAGTTTGGAATCGCTAGGCCTAGGTAAAAACTATAGTTAAAGGCTCTAGAGTTTTTTTTGAGAGCCTGTTATATTATTTTTGCAATTCCTTACAATTTGTGATACTATGTGGTAGACAATAGATAAATAGTTTATATTTTTGATATATCTCAAAATTGAAATTTTAGAAAAATAGTTTGATAAAGTGGCTTGCATTTCTTTTGCAGGTTACCTTTAAAGGAGATCCACCTTATGAAGCGTTTGATCTTATGTGTAATGATCATTGCTCTTGTGATGCTTCCTCCTGTGGCAGCTCTTGATATCCAGTTCTTTTCGGGATTTGGTTTTGTGACCGAGGAAGTGGAAGGGCAAAACCTTTTTGACTCCATTGATCCTGCTCATACAATAACAAAATTTGGAACCTTTGAGGACTCGGGGATATTTGATCCTTTTACATTTCAACTTACCAGCATTGCCGCTTCCCAAGGGATATGGCAAGGAGCAATAAACCTAATTCCAGATGTTGTTGTTATTCCAGAGCTGCAAGAAGGAAGTTTGATCACAGGAGGTCTAATCGGCCCAGGAATGACCTCACAGACTAAGAACTTAGTCAGAGATTTTGTTTTAGAAAGCGGAAAAACCTTAGTTATGGCAGGAGGAACCAATAACATTGAGTTTTTAAACGATGTTTTTGGCTACTCTCTTGTACAAATTAATGTGGAACAAGATACCATAAGAAATACCGATGGATTAGGAAATCGCTTTGACGCTTTAGACATACAAGAACTTCCTGATGGAAATGCGGTTATTGAAGTAAGCACAGTTAGTTTACCTGAAGACGGGACGAGTATTTTTCAAACCGAAGACGGAGCGAACACTAGTGTTTTTAGTATCGCAGCAGGAGCTGGAGAGATCATTTATCTGGGGCATGACTGGTTTAGCCCAAACAACGATTTCATTAGTGTCCTTGATGTTTCACTAGAAGTACCTCCTTCTTTATCTGTTAGCCAAGATATCGATTTTGGAACGGTTCGAATAGGAACATCAGCAACAGGAGACGTCACAGTTAGCAATGTCTCTGATGGAACAGTCACAGGCGATGTCAGCACCGCATCAGGTGAATTTTCTGGTCCTGGAGTTGATGATCAGTTTTCTCTTGCTGCGGGCGAAGATGAAGCATTCACTTACACCTACACCCCCACCGGACGCACAAATGGAACGCCTGACACTCAAGTCATTGATATAGTCAACAATGAAGACCCTGGAACCGATGATGACTTTACGAGAAACCTAGTGGGAGAAGCTGTTTCTGCAGAATTTGACTCTTCGATTGCTCCTGGAGGTACCATTAACCTAAACGCTCTTCCAATAGAAACAGACGAGCTCACTCTAACCTTAGGGAACATTAATCCAGATGCGGATTTTGGAGACTTGACTGATCTGACGATCATTGATGTTCAAATCTCTGGACCTGATGCGGGTCTTTTCACCACTAACTTTGATTCTTTAACAGAAGTAGAAAAAGTTCTATCTGGAGCAAACGGTTCCAGCATTGATATTCTAAATCTTCTGATTGCCTTTAATCCTTTGGTTGATGGAACTGCCCAAGCAACTTTAACAATCACAACTGATATGAATTCGGCCAAGGGAACAGTCGCAACAGGAGCTTTTGCTGGGACAGGTATTTTCCAATACTCTCTTCTTGGTAGCACAGCTATTACTAACGAAGCAGGAGTTCCAGAACCAACAACTTTGGCTCTACTTTGTTTAGCTATTTTGGGACTTATTGGAAACCGATTCAACCGCAATATCTAAACTATTCTATCCAAAAGACGCTTCTGCTACTTTTTTTTACAGAAGCAGAGGCGTCTTTGCTATTACGGGTTCTTTCTTTGAAGCCCTTCCCTCCCCTAAAGCCATCCTAACCAAAGCGTTAAATCTAACAAGGTCAGTTTGCCATTCAATAGACTAAGCAGAAAAATATTCCATGAAAAACCTATCTCAAATCATTTTAATCTCTCTTCTTTGCCTAATGATTTTTTGCTCTTTACCTAATGCCCAAGAGAAAAGAACAAAAAGCTTTCGTATTCAGCAAGAACTATGGAAAGCGCTTGTCGTTGCTTATAACAACAAAGATCGTGCTGCTATGAAAGTTTTGATTGAACAGTATCCTGATTGGTCACGAGATTATGCTCAGCGACTTCTGACAGGGTATCTCTCTTTTTCTTACAAAGATGAGAAAGAAAAAGCAAATCGTAATATTAGCATCGCTCGAATGATAGCTTACTACTATGAGAGAATCTACCAAACAAAAGCTTTAGCTCGTCAAGTCAGGTTATATAAAGAATGGAGCTGGCAAGAAAAAAAAGAAGGACTAGAAGCGGTCATGGGATACCCAAAAGCTGTCGCCAGTGGTAATATACCTTTATACCAAGAAATTATCGAGCGCTTCCAGAAATTAGGAGATGATGACTCTTTAGCGATTACTTATTTAACCTTAGGAAAACTCTATCATCGCCAAGGGAATTTTCTCGAAAGTGAAAAATGTTTTGAAGAGAGTCTAAACATTTTCACACGTTTAAATGAGTCCATAAGTACTGCTAATGTAAAAAATGCCCTCGCCCTCTTAGCTTATACTCAGAAAGACTATGCTAAAAGCGAAAAAATATATAAAGAATGCATTGCCATTTACGAAGAACGAGGGTATCTTTTAGGGTTAGGTAACTCCTACAATAACATGGGGAGCATTGCTCACTCTCAAAAGAAATGGGAAAAAGCACAAGAGTATTACAAGAAAAGTTATGACCTCTATGAAAAAATTCAAAATCAGCCAGGAAGTGCTGCTGTTTTAAATAATTTAGGAGTAGTCGCCTTCCAACAAAAAAAATATGATGAAGCTCGCTTGCTTTATCAAAAGAGTCTAGCTATTTCTCGTTTTTTAGCAGATCGTTTATCCTTAGCCCAGACCCTCCAGTACCTAGGAGAGCTAGAGACTCAAACACAAACATACAGCGAAGCTCAAAAATACTATTCAGAAAGTGTTAAGCTTTATCAGAGTCTTTCTAATTCTCGCCAAGCAGCCCTTCTTTTAGAACGACAAGGGGATATTGCTAAAAAACAAAAAGACTTCGCAAGAGCTCGCAAACTATATACCTCTAGTCTAGATATCTATAACACTCTAAAGGAAGATAATGCGGTGAAAAACTTAGAGGCCAAAATTACCCAAGCCCAGGAAGAGAAAAGTTTTGACTTTGTCACTTGGATAGTTTTGGGAGTAGCGGCGGTATTAGGCCTTTTCTTTTTTCGACGCAAAACAAGCTAGGAGATTTCTATGTCTCGTTTAAAAAAACTTCTTCTGGTTTTTTTTCTTCTCACCATAACAGTTTTGGGATTTTATTTTTGGAATAATATATTACCTAAAAAACGAATGGCTCAGCACCACCAAAGAGGACTTATCTATCTTCGCCAGAACAGTTATGCTGATGCTGCCCAGGAGTTTGAAAATGTTTTAAAAATTGCTCCTCAAAAAGAAGACATTCGGCTAATGCTTGCTCAAGCCTATCATGCCAATAATGACTTAGGTGAAGCGGCTTTGGAGTTAGAAAAAATACTTTCGAAGGATCGAAAAAATAGAGAAGCACACTTGCTTTTGGCTAACATATACATGCGACAAGATAAAAACAAAGAAGCCTTATCTCTATGTAACCAATTTCTTATTTTTTTAGAGCAAAATATAATTTTAGAAGATAATTTTCAAACCAATGTTAGTGCTAATCCCGTTGAGAATATTTTTGTCAAAGAAAATCAGTACAGTGAAGACCTGGCCTTTAATGATTCCCTTCTTAAATTATCCCCTGAAGACGTTGATATCCTAAATCAAAGAGGGTTAATTCGAGAGAAAATAGGAGTTTCTGTCAAAGCCGTTCGCGATTTCAAAAGAGCTATCTATGTTAACAATGCCAATGAAAGCGGACATATTCATCTAGCGAGACTGTATTGGACTTTAGACCGAAAAGAAGAAGCTATATCAGTTTTAAGAAAATATTTAGAGAGTTACTCTAGCAATTTTGCAGCTCGAGTACAACTAGGAAAGTTCTATCTTGCCTCTTTGGATTACTCTCAAGCAACCTACCATTTTTTTTACCTTTACCGGGAAAATCCTAAATCTCTAGTCGATATAGCTCCTTTTTTAGTTCTATCAGCGATAGGAGCAGGTAAAGAGAGGCAGGCGATTGCTCTAGCAGAGCAAACAATAGAACAGTTGCCCAGTAAACTCCATGCCGATCCTGTTTTGTTTTATGCTCGTGGACTAGGTTTTTTAAAGAAAAAGAAATATCATGAAGCGATCAAAGATTTTGAGTGGGCGAAACAAGCTTCTTTGGGAATTTCTGATTTGTACTACAAGCTGGCTTTAGCTTACTCGGCAACTAAAAAAGATCTTTTAGCCGTTGCCGAGCTTCGTTATGTGGTTCGTTTTTCTCCCATGATGCTCTCTGCTCGTCGTATGCTTGTGAATTTGCTCATAAAAGAGAGGCAATTTGAAAAAGCACAAGAGCAGTGTGAATTCATTGTTGCTCTTCTTAAGGATAAAGAGCAAAAAAATATGAAAATTCGCTTTTTACGTTTACAAGCTCGGGCCTTAACCGAACAGGGAAAGAACAACCAAGCCCGCGAAGTTTTTGCTCTCATCCATGAAATCTCTCCGAGTTCCATTGGAGGCCAGTTGGGACTTGTGATAGTTGATATGTTAGAGAAACGCCATCGCCGTGCCATTCTTCGCCTACAAAGTCTTCTTGTGGAAGAAAAAGAAAAAATTGAAGGGCTCAATAAAGAGGAACAAAGAAAGTACGAATTTAATCCTGATCCTTATATGTACTATCTTTTGGCGCAAAACCACTTTGCTCTAAAAGAAATTCCCCAAGCGATTGAATATGTCGAAAAAACTCTTGAGTTAGTGCCCAATAGTATTCAGACAGCCATGCTTTTAGCACAAATTCGTATCTATCAAAAAGCACCGGACTTAGCAGCAAAAGAATACGAAAAACTTTTCAAAGCAATGCCTGAAAATAATCGGGTTTGCCAAGCATTAGTTAACTTTCAGCTCTCGATCCCCCGACCAAAAGAAGCAATGAAAACCTTAGAGAAAGCAGGTAAGTCGCGTTCTATAGAACCAGCATTCCTTCAACTACGTGCTCGGATTCACCTAGCTCAAGAAGAATATGAAGAAGCTCTCAAAATTTTAGAGGAAATGTCCAATAAAAAAGCGAGAATTTACGAACTAATAGGAGATATTCATCGAAAACTAGGGAACCAAGAAAAGGCATTAAAGTCTTACCAGCTAGCACAGGGAATTGCAGGAGGTTCCACTCTATACGTAACAATTGCTATTTCTAATTACCTCCTTTGGAATTGGGAAATAGCAAATGAGTCTATCAAAACTCACTTGCAGAAATTCCCCAATGATAATCTTGTTCGACTATTCTGGTCTATTATTTTACTTTCTTCGGGAGAAAACAACCTTGCCTTCGAAGAAACGGAGTTAGCTCTTAAAGATGAGAGAAAGCAAATCAAAGGCCTTGCACGTTTAGTCCGAAGTTCTACTTACTTAGCTAATAACGATTACGATAAAGCGAAAAAGGAAATCTTTGCTATCCCTGAGATAACAGAAGCTTTCAAAAAAGACTTTGAAAATCTTCTAGCTTATTGTAAAAAAGAGAATACTAATTTTAATACGCTCCTAGGGGTAATTATTTTAAATGCCCTAGGAGATGCGGATTCGGCATTATTTCAATGTAAAAATGCTCCTGCCATTTTACAAAGCAATCTTTACTTTATGTTTATCAAAGCTTCTATTTTAAGAGCTTTGGGACAAATAGAAGAAGAACAAAAAATTCTCGAAAAGTTAGCTCAGAATCCCGAGATAGCTAATCTCGTTCATACTCGACTAGGGCAAATTTTAATGCAGAGAAGGCAGCTTTTAGATGCGATTGAGTACTTTAAAATCTCCCTAGATTTAGACCCTGGTTCCGCCCAACTTTTGACAAATTTGGCCATTTGTTACCAAAGTCTGCGAGATTATGCTAAGGCCAAAGAGTATCATCAACAAGTACTAGAGGCAACCAAAAAACAACTAAGGCACCCTCTAAGGGCAGAGGCTTTTGTCCACTTGGCTCGCCTTTCCTTAGTTACTCCGATGAACTTAGACTTTGCTATCCACTGTGCTCAACAAGCTTACAAGATGATGCCAAAGCAGCCCACTATTGTCGATACTGTTGGGGTTGTCCATGCCTACCATGGCAAATATGGCGAAGCTCTCAAATACTTTGAAGAAGCTCACCACCTTGAGCCAGAAAACCCAAGTATTTTGTACCACTTTGCCGCTATGTCCATAAAAAAGAAAAACTGGAAGGAAGCGACGAAAGCCTTACAAATGGCTTTGCAAGTAGCAACTAGATTTCCTGAACTTCGAGCAGCCAAGAAAATTCTCGGCAACTTAATCGAAACCCAGAATAAACCTACAGATGTAGACTCCTGGGTTAAGCACGGAATAGCTTTCGCTCGATTGGGGCACAATGAAGAAGCGGAAAGTAGTTTACGAGAAGCAATTAAACTTGACCCCAATAGTTCCAAGGCATACTTTCACCTTGCTCGTATTTATTGGGACACAAAGAGACATCAGGAAATGGAGAGCACTCTACTAAGAGCCTTGGCTATAGAGCCAGAGTCTCCTATTCTTCTCGCTAGTTTAGCAGGTTTCTATGAATCACAAAAGCTACCTAGTAAAGCGATCGAGTACTATGAAAAAGTAGTTGAATTAACAAAAGACAAAGAAAAGGATCTTCTTCAAATACAATCATTCAACAACTTAGCTTACCTCTATCTTTTACCAGACTCTTTTTCTCCTGTTCTGTCCCTTGAATATGCTAAAAAAGCTTATGAGCTCCTTCCGGAAAACCCAGCAATTTTAGATACCTTAGGTTGGTCCTATTTTCACAACAAAAAGTATGAGGAAGCTCTCGGTTTTATTCTAAAAGCTCAAAGTCTAACAGTCAATTCTTCCAGTATTCTCTATCATTTAGCTGCGACATATAGTAAATTGGGAAAAAAAGAAGAGTCGATAGAACGGTTGAAGGAGGCTTTAGAAATTTCTCAGGACTTTGCAGAAGTCGAGGAGGCCAAAAAACTCTTGCGCTCTTTACAATAGACAAGCTTCTTCTGGATAATCATTATGCCAAACTTATATTACTTTCAATTAGAAAAAATTATTGCTGAACTTAAAGAAACTTTACCTGGAAGTTTCATCCGCCGTATCCAGCAGCCTGATCCTTTGATCATCGTTATTACTTTGCGTGCTAATCAGGAAAATGTTCGTTTCCAAGTTTCTTTACAACCTGGATTTACTCGCTGCCACTTAAGTCAAAAAAAGTTGCTTAACCCTCCCACGGCTCCAGGATTTTGTATGCTTTTACGGAAATATCTAGAAAATGCCCGCCTCTGTGAGATTAAGTTAAAAGAAGAAGATAGGATAGTTGTTTTAACTTGCTCGCGGCTCCAAGAGGAAAAAATACGAGAATATGACTTGCTCTTGGAATTATGGGGGGCCTCTGGGAACATCCACCTACTGGATGAAAGCAAAAGAATTTTAGGAAGTGCTCGTCGTTTGGGGAGTAGCAATCCTGTAGGCAGCATTTACGAAGAAAAAAAGAAAGTCGTTTCTTCCTTTAGTTCTAATAGTAAACAGCCCGACGACTTTCTCACCGCACATCATCATCCAGAGTCTCCCTATCCTTGGAATTTTGCCGCAGACATTTTTTTTACAGACTTTGCCGAGCAAGAGCAAAAGAAACGCCTCTATGAAAAGATTTGCTCTCAATTAAAAAAAGAGCAAAAGAGAATTCTTATCCGATTACGCAGGTTGGATGAATCTTTACGAGAAGCCCAAAAAAAAGATGCATTTCGCAAATGGGGAGAATTGCTAAAGAGCCAGCTTCATTTAATTGAAAAAGGCGACAGCGAAGTTCTGTTGGTCGATTATTATGATAGCGAAAGTAAAAAAGTCATCGTATCTTTAAATCCCCAGTTCAGCCCTCAGGAAAACATGGAGTTCTTTTTCAAGCGCTATCGTAAATTAAGCAAAGGTATTGATATTGTTCAGCAAGAAAAAAAACAAACTCAAGAGAAATACGACAAATGCACTCAGAATCTTAGCCAGATAAAAGAGTGGGGCTGGGAAGAAACACCTCTGGATAAACTCCAAAAGATGATGCGTTTAAGCCCTTCTTCTAGCTCTTCTCAGAAAAAATTGGCCGAGGGGAAAAGTTCTGACTACCGGAGTTTCACTTCCCGTGATAATTGGGAAATCCTTGTCGGAAAGGGAGCAAGAGAAAATGACACTCTGACCTTTCAAGTATCACGAGGAAACGATTTCTGGCTTCACAGTGAAGACTACGGAGGATCGCACGTCATTGTTAGATCTCAGGGAAAAAAATCTTTGCCTGAGCAAACTCTTTTGGATGCGGCCCATTTAGCTGCTCATTATAGTAAAGCCCGAAATCACCACAAGGTATCTATTATCTACACAAAGAGAAAGAATATTACAAAGCCTAAAAAAGCCCGTCCAGGTAATGTCCTTATATCTCAAAAGAAAAATATTTTTATTGAAGTTGATGAAAAAAGGCTTAATCGGCTTTTGGGGAAAACAATAGTAACGCCCTAATCTAAATTAGTTTGACAAAATAATAGAGCATGCAAGAATAGATAATTATAACGTTTTGTTCGGGCATGTCCCTAAACCAAAAAATTTTGGTTTATCACCAATTAGGAGAAACACCATGAAAAAGATGAGTTTTCTCTGTCTTTTTATCTTCTTAATTTCTTCCCTCAATGCTTCTCCTCGCTTGCGTAGGCCTAGCAATAAAGAGCAAAAACAAATCCGTAAATTCGCCTATCAGTTGAAAGTCGACACAGATGAAGCTTACATTGAGTCGATTTTAAAGACTTCTTTTTCAGCAGAAGAAGAGTTGGCTATACACAAGCTCTATTTACTAAAAATTAGTGCTTGGCACTTTGCTCAGCAAGCACATGTTTATAGCTATACATCATCTTATGAAAATCTAGATTGGTTGCGCTTAAACGAAGCTTTTTTTCTAGCCCGAGAAGATTTTCCTCGTCTCAGTTCTTTCTCTAAGTTTCAACCACTCTTTGAGACAATCATCGACACAATGGGAAATTTGCGCTATTACTATACCGCAGCAGATACTTACCAACTATATCCTGATCATGAAATTTATCCCTACTACCCTGGTTATTCTGGCTTTGTTCATGTGATTGTTAAGGGTAAGGGCTACCATTATCGACATAAAAAATATTGGCATAAAGATGCAAAGCATTACTCCACTTTTCCTCATCGTCAGGGGTATCGCTATGGTTATGGACGTCACCGTACTCACTATCATTCTTTATACCGCAATAAGTACAGCCATCGTTCTGGAAGCTACTTTACTCATACTTACAGCAGGCATTACAATCGAGCATACAAAAAATATTTTCCGAATCAACGTACTTATACAACCTTGCGTCCCTTAGGAACCCCTGTTCAAACTAAGCCACTGGGAAATGGAAATACTTTTAAACCAAGACCTTTAGGAAATAACTTTAAACCAAGACCCCGTGGGAACAAGTAATTCGCAAAGTTTATTTGGTAAGCAATTGGGGTTGATCAGATGTGACCATATCTGATCAACCCTTCCGCATTGTGACTCCCGCGAAGGCGGGAATCACATATATGGCCAAAGAAGTGATCAAGACCAGCAATTGAGTTAAGTTATGACTTTTCTCTTATTTTCGACTTTTTAAAAGAGTTTGACGAGTGGCTTGCAGTCTCTTTAGTAAAAGATGGGAAAAACGTTTCATCATCTCATAGCCAAAGGCTTTGTCTTCTTCACATTTTTGTCGTAAAAAAGATCCATCAATGGCTAAAGCTTGAGTAAACTCCTTTACTTCGGCAGTAAAACTCCAAGAGTAAGGTTCTACTAGCCAAGACCATCCTAAAACGTCCCCCTCCTTTAAAGTCTGAATAGGAATAGACTTAGGTTCTACAGAGAGTATCTCTAAAGTAATTTCTCCCCGGTAGATTAGATAAAAAGCATCTGCTTTTTCCCATTGGCGAAAAATGATATCACCTGTTTCATAGTGGACATCTTTAGCTTCGCGCGCGATTATTTCGAGATAATCTGAAGAAAAACCTTTAAAAAAAGGGTGTTCACTTAGTAAGGTCATAACCGATTTGGCTTGCATGTATTTCTCCCAATTATTTTCTTGAACTAGAGCATATCTTCATATAAATTGTTTCATAAATTATAAGATAAAATTTTAGGGCTTTTTCCTTCTTTTGGCAAGGAAAATTAGAAACTATGGGACATAGGATAAACCAGCCTAGAAAGGAATCCGGCATGGCTATTTTAATTCGTTTATTGATTATCGCGGTAATCTTATATCTCTTTGCCAAAACTTGGGAATCTTTTCGAAACTAGGTATCATCATTAATTTTCTACGGAGTATTATTATGTTGGGGAATATGAATCGAGGTTGCTTCGTCACGAACCATAAGACGGTACCCTAACCAAATAATTAGGATTCCAGCTAGCTCTGTAATATAGAGTACCTCTAAATAACCATAGCGAGCACTAGCTCCCCCAACCCCAGGCAAAAGAGCCCCAAATGCAATACTCAGATTCCCCCAAACTCGGCTCGGATAAGAGCTTTTATAGCGGGCGTATTGGTAAGCAGACCAAATAGCACCTCCCACAAGAAAAAGAAAAGCATAGCCATTGATAAAAGGGGAAAATCTACGAATCCACTGCCACTCCATCACTTGGCCAGAAAGCTTAATGCTTTCTCCAAAAGGAGGGTTAAGAGGAGTAAGGAGAACACATATGGCGGCAATCGAAATTACACTAACTAGGAGAAAGGCTAAAAAATCGGCTTTCCTCTTCGAAAAAAGCAAATAAACTGTTCCTTGGGCAAGAGGAGCTCCTCCTAAAAGAGCTCCGCTGATATACCAAAGACGAAACAAGGGGTCTTGCCAGCCCAAAAAAGTAGTAAAACTTTCCATTAAAGTACCAAATCCATAAGTGAAGGTACCTAACGCCCACCAAAATAAATAGTTTGCTTTCTTCTTTTTCCAGTGGTGGTAGAGAGAAAAAGTAAAAGTGAAGGCGAAAATGGTTGTTAGAATGGGAAGATAAAAAATGATTTTTTGCACGTTCATCTCTTTCTGGGGAAAAAATTTTTACTATGATGAATTACACTGAAGTATTAGAACATCTTAACAAAGTGTCCGAACTCAGTCCTAATCGTCCCAAATGGGGTTTAGACAATATCCAAGCGGCACTTCAAGAACTAGAATTTTCTCCTCCGTGTGGTAGCATCCAGGTAGTAGGCACCAATGGGAAAGGCACGACCTCTTTTTTGCTAAGTCAAATTTTAAGCGAGCAGGGGTATCGAGTAGGACTTTTTACTTCCCCCCATCTAGTTACCGTACGAGAGAGAATTCAAATCAATAAAAAAAATATCTCGATTACTGATTTTACGGAAAATTTCACCAAACTGAAAGAACTCTTTGAACGCCACGATCTTTTTTACTTTGAAAGTCTTACTGTTCTCGCTTGGAATTATTTTTGCCAAGAAAAAGTTGATTATATGATATGGGAAACAGGTCTGGGAGGAAGATTCGATGCTGTAAGTGCTATTCAAAGCTCTGTTTTGGCAATAACCGCCATTGACATAGACCATAAAGAATATTTAGGGGAAACATTAGAGGAAATTGTCGGAGAAAAACTCTGCCTGCTCGAAAATGCAAAATATATCTTTTCCGCAGAGCAAAGTTCCACTGCTCAGCCTTTAATAACTGCCCAAGAAGAAAAATATCAAAAAAAAATCACCTATCTAAAACCTACTGCCAGTAAAATCCGAGCTGAAGGAACTACCTTTTCCTGGAATAACCAAAACTTCACCCTGGCCATGTTTGGACACCACTACGCCCAAAATGCCTGCCTTGCTTTAGGAGTAGCTCACCATTGCTTAAAAGAAAACTTTCATCCTCAAAAAGCCCTCCAAACTATTGCGCAAAGCTCTTGGCCAGGACGGCTTGATATTCGAACCACATTCTCCGGCCAAAAAATAATTTTCTCCTGCGCTCACAACGAAGCCTCTCTGACAGCCGACCTCGCAACGATCAAAGAAATGCAAAGAAAAAAAATCCTCTCTCCCGCCGTAAGAGCTCTCTTCGCCTGCACACGCCACCGCCCTGCCACTAGTTTTTTAAAAAAACTCCAAGCTGAAGTTCCCCAAATCATCACAACCCTAATTCCAGGCCACGAAAAATGCTACGAAGCAATTCCTCAAGAGAGCTTCCAAATCGACTTTGAAAGAGATGCAGGAAAAGCTTTCGCAAAATCGTTGGAGTTGATGAAAGAAGGAGAAATGTTACTGGTGATCGGCTCAATCTATTTGTGCGGAATAATTTGGGAGTGTTTGGAGGAAGAGAACCGGTAATACACTTCATCGCATTTTCAAAGACTTTAGGCAAATAAAACACTCTTAGTAGCCTATAGAAGACAAATCACTACCGAAGAAAAGAATCTCACGCAAAGCCGCAAAGGAGAATGTAAAAAATCTTTCTGTTGATAAAATTCTCCTAATTTATCTTTTGTCTTGATTTTTTTTCCTTGGCGGCTTTGCGTGAGATTCTTTTCTTTCTTCAACTTTAAGACGCATTCTGTAGCCTATAAAAGATGAATCAACACTATCGGAGAAATGATACTTATCAGATTGACCAAATCATTATTGAGCCAGCGAAATCCTCTAATGAGCTCATTGGGTTCTCCTTGGGTAAAAGCTTTTTCTGTTTCTATGCCCTCTTTTGAACATCGATAAAGTGCTTGGCCGTAAGCTCCCAAGATAGAGTCGATGAAAGAACCAAGTGCCCCCAGTGCCGTTATCCACAAAAATACAAGGCTTAAATCTATAAGGATCAAATCTGAGCTTGTTTCTATAATTCCTGTGCCCCATAACCCCAGCACTGCCGTCAGACCAATAAAAGCAGCTCCGCAAAAAGAGAAAATGATTCCAAGAAAACTAACCGCTCCTGAGGTTCCTTTGTCTACTGGCTGAAAAGTACGCAGGCTAATGGGGGGCCTTGAATTAAGTACTCCTAGCTCTGTAGCCCAGGTATCGGCGTTAGCGACAGCAAAAGAGATCGCTAAACACACTAAATAATCAAAAGAACCTGATATGTAGAAAGCAAAAGAAAATATTAGTCCCACTCCTCCGTTGGCAAAAACTTGAACGACGTCTCTTTGGCTACCTTTTTCAAATTTCTGGTTTACTTGTTCTTTTCTTTTCTTTTTGAAATGGCTAAAAAAAGAAGAGGATAAAAAGAAGGCAAACATTTGCAAACAACCATAGAGACCAGATGTTATCATCATCGCAGTGCCTAGAAAAGTAGCTCCATATGCGCCACTTTTACTGAGAGATTTTCCTCTATAAGCAGTGAAAGCGATTAAAATACTCAAGCTAAATCCTAGGGAGAAATGAAAACCTAAAGGAAGAAAGTAATAAGAGTAGGAACCTACATCAAAATTTAAAATTCCAAAAACAAAGAAGGGAATCGTTAGGTTATCGAGTCCAAAAGGAGTAACCGCTTCCATAATAGTCGCACTAAGAGCAATGATAAGAGAAACTTCTAATCTTCCCGGCTCTCCAGGATAGGCTAGAGGAAAAAATAAATAACAGACTAAAAAAGAACTAAGGAGCATCACAGCCGAACCGAGAAGAGTTTTGTTATTAGAGCCTATCTGAAAGGGTAAGATTTTATATTTTTGTCCGACTAAGGCAGCTAATCCATCTCCGTAACCTAAAATAAATATGGCAATGGCTCCTTGCCATTGAGAGCTTCTATCACTCCAGCACAAGAGCATTAAAATGCTCATGGCAAAGGGATAGTAAATAGTTCCCCATTCACGCCCTTCTTCCTCTAAATTCATACTCTTCCAAATATTTTTTCGATAAGCCCAATAATTAACCCCTGTAAAAAGGATAGGAGGAACAATGGCATAAGAAAGTTCGGGAAGATAAAACATCGCAATTAGCCAGGTATGAGCCACTCCAATGTGAATGTATTTGCGAGTAGTTTTTGGGCTTAGAAGTTCTTTTTGGCGAAGCCATTCAAAACAAAAAATCAAAACCAGAATAAAGCCTATAGCTCCCATAATCCCCATAATATGTCCCAGCACGGCTTCCCCTTATAATTATCTTGCTTTGTTTTTGGTAAATCCCTAAAATACGATACTTTTATCATTTTTTCAAAGTTTTTGTGAGAAGTTTCCTGAGAAGTTTTGTCAGAAATTTCTTAGACAAATTGTTAAAAGTTTTTTATACAGAAAAGAAAGGTAAAAAGTATGGTATATTTATCAGTGATAGATGCTTTTCTAGGATTGTGGCAAGAGATCTTCGCTGCCATCATTGTGCTTTCTGTTGGTTGGTCTTGGGGACACTGGAGAGCTGGGCAAGCTTGGCATAAAAGAGAGTTTAAAAACAGATTGGTTCTCTCCTTAAATTGCTTGTCTACTGTGGAAGTTTCTGACGAAGAAGGAAAAAATACGAGTAAACCTTGTTTGAAACTGCGAACTATTTTTGAACGTGACATTATAGATGTCTTTCAAAGCCATCCCATGGTTAACTTGGTTAATAAAGCAATTTCAAAAATCACAGATCAAGACCCTTTGCTGCGTTTTGAAGAAAAAGATATTTGGCATATTTTGAATGTCATCTTGAACCAAATCGCGGAAGAGTTTTCCGCTGGAACAATGAAGCAAGATATGGGAATCGAAGTGACAACAAAAACATATACATTTTGCTTGACCTACGAAACCGCAGGAGAAATGCGAACACGTAAACCAAGAATTATGATAATAGAAAAAGAGAAATTGTCAAACTTTCCTGAGACAGAAGATTTTGTTTTAGAATCAGAGTTACATCGAGCGAGAATTCAGACCTTACAGTATTTGAAGAAAGAACGAAATAACTCACCTCATTTATTCCGTGACATGGAAATTTCGTTATAAAATCTTTTTCGCTGTTTTTTATGTTTTGTAATAAAGGGGCTATTTTAAAAAATCAAATCCCCCAAAAGCGTCATTTCTTTCTACTAAAACAAGGTATGCCTTTTTAGATGGGGAAGAAGAGGGGGAAGATATGGCTTTTTTGAAATGAGATGATTCTTGAATAAGCTGAAAGATCTCTCCCTTTTGGGCAAGTTTTTCTTGAATTTTTTGAAAATCGCAGCGAATAGCTAAAGCATAGATGCCTCCCCGAAGAAGAGATTCTCCTTCTTGCCGGGTCCATTTTTCAATATTGCCAGCAGCTTCATCGCTAAGATCTTGGTGAGAAAAATCGATATCCTTTTCCGATTCTTTTAGGTCTACCTCGGCGGCAATGCATAAATTAGCTTGAGCATGCCTAAAGTATTGGGTCCCTTTGTTTTCTTCAGGGAAATAAGATCTTGTCTCTAGTTGGAACCCTAAAGTTTCAAAAATTTGCACTAAAAGTCGAAAAAGAATACGGCTGCTACGGAAAACAAAATGGTCATAGTTACCAAGTCCCAAACCTAGTTGGTTTTGAGAAAATTTTTGCCAGTCGCCTATGGGACAATTAGCTTGCCAATATTCTTTTTCAACCTCTAAAACGGCGGTTGCAGCCAAGTCATGTCCTATCATATCGACAATACGATAAGTCAAGGCCAATGTTTGCTTCATTCCATCCCATGAATCATCGAAGTAACGCTTACGTGTGCGCCAAAGATCTAAGGACTGGAGGTATTTCCAGATAATGTCTTTGGGGATATCCAAAGCAAATATATGTCGGTAAGCCCTTCTTTCGACAACATAGAGTCGGGTATTTTTTTCCTCTGCAACCATTGCTCGGCGAGAGGCAAAGTGAGGGCTCCCTTCTATTGTAGTAGTGATATTGTTACGAATGATAAAATCCGTAATATAATCCACTTGCAAAGCTACTTTGATAAAGGGAGGGTTCTCTACTAGCCAAACTATGGGAAGAAAGGTATCTGGTTTTTGCCATAGTTTCAAGTTAGGGTGCTCAATAGGCTCTAAACCTAGTTGCCGAAGTTCTTTTTCTAAGCGAGGATCAAAAGGCAGAGCCAAATAGTCTATCCAGTCAGAAAAACGGGTTCCTGTTTCTTCTAGCATTTTTGTAGCTAGCTGAGAAGCGAAGGAGTTTTCCTGTAAGAAGGTTTTAATTTTTTCTTGGAAAAAACTTGCCACCTTAGGATAGCAAGAAGGGAGAGAAGGGGAATTTTTTAATAGTATCATCTAAGTTCCTTAGAGCTCCGAGCATTTTTCAAGCTCGAATTTCTGTTAGATTTCAAAATTTGGATAGGGGGCGCCCTAAATTTTCTCATTTTTTTACTATCGTACCGAAAACCAAAATAATTCACAAACAAAATTAAGAGAACTATGTATGAGTTTAGCACTGGAAACCATCGATTTATGTTATTCCTATGACAACAAACGTTCTGCTCTAAAAAACGTTAGTTTGCAAGTTCCTCTTCATAAATCCCTGGCTATTTTAGGGCCAAATGGAGGAGGAAAAACTACTCTTTTCCGTCTTATTTCAACTTTAAGTCAGCTACAAGAAGGCCAGGCTTTTTTAGCCGGTTTAGATATTTGTAAAAAAGAAGATGAAGTTCGAAGAGTTTTAGGAGTGGTATTTCAATCTCCTAGCTTAGATACCAAATTAACTGTAGAAGAGAACTTAATCCACCAAGGACATCTCTATGGCCTTTCGGGAAAAAGTTTACGTAATCTTATTTCTGAGTTTCTTGAGAAATTTCATTTGAGTGAGAGAAAAAAAGATATAGTGCAAAATCTCTCCGGTGGTTTAAAGCGAAGAGTAGAGCTAATTCGAGCCCTTTTGCATCAACCTAAGGTACTAATCTTAGACGAGCCTACAACGGGATTAGACCCTTCGGCCCGTCGAGAGTTTTGGGACTTAGTCCAAGAAACTCAAAAAGAAAAAGGCACTTCCGTCATCTATACAACCCATCTTTTTGAAGAAGCGGAGAGATGCGATCAATTAGCCATATTAGACAGTGGAGAACTGGTTGCCTTTGGCTCTCCCGATGAATTGACTTCTGAAATCGGAGGCAACATCCTTTCGATTAAGTCCAAAAATTTTCATTCTTTAAAAGAAAAAATTGAAAAGGAAATGAAGCTCTCTTGCCGTGTTGTCCACGATAGTATCCGTATTGAAACAAATAATAATAGTGAAGTAGAGAGTATTTTTCAAAAATACCAGAACGACTTAGAGTCGGTTACTTTAAGTAAGCCTACGCTCGAAGATGTTTACATCTTAAAAACAGGAAAAAATTTTATTGCAGCCAGTAATTAAAGGAAAAGGAATATGAATTTGATTTTAGCAACGTATACCCTATGGTTACGTGAGGTTGTTCGTTTTGCCCGCCAAAGAAATCGAGTTATTGGAGCTTTTGCTCAACCGGTTATTTTTTGGATTTTGATTGGTTCTGGTATGAATAGTTCTTTCCAAGCAAAAGAACTTGCTGGGGTCAGCTACATGGAGTACTTTTATCCTGGAATTATTTTAATGATAGTTCTTTTTACTTCTATCTTTTCCACTATAACTATCATCGAAGATCGAAAAACAGGCTTCATGCAAGGAGTTTTGGTTGCCCCCCTTTCTCGTTCTTCGATTGTTTTAGGAAAAGTCGCAGGAGGAATTTCCCTAAGTCTTTTGCAAAGTATTCTTTTTTTGGCCTTTATTTTGACCCCTATGGTGCACTTTGATTTTTCTCTCTTTTCCTTTTTTCTCTTACTTCTTTGCATCATAGGACTATCTTTTGGCTTAACTACCCTAGGGGTTTTAATTGCTTGGCCCATGGATTCTATTCAAGGGTATCATGCCATTATGAGCGTCTTTTTATTTCCTCTGTGGATTTTCTCAGGGGCTGCTTTTCCGGTAGAAGGAACTCCTGCCTGGCTCTATTATGTTATGCAAGCCAACCCCTTAACTCATGGACTTTCCTTGTTAAGATATTGTTTTTATTATCACCAAGAAACAGCCTACCTGTCTTTTTCCGAAATTCAGTTTTCCATAGTTTATTTTGCTGTTTTTTGCTTATTGACATTTCTTTGGGCAGTTAAAATGGTCAAAAAGAGCCGCTAGGCAAAATATATTCGCGAAAAGTGAATGGTCTTTTAAATTTTTTTCAAAAAAAAAGTTTTTTTTGACTTAAATCTCTTCTGTTTTGAATATATATAAAATACAAAAGTAGTCTAATGTTCTGAATGTGCTGAGGATAGTTAGCCAGTTTAATTTTTTATTGACAGTCTGAGTTCTTTCAACTAGAATGATTACAACCCTTGTTGTGCTTAGACTTTGTCGATGAATGAAATTCTTAGCACTCAACTTTTCTTGTTTTTTTGTCGGATGTAAAACTATTTCAAAAGAAAGAAGGAGGAGGGCAGCTCTCTAAAAAGAGAAAAGCCTTAATTCATATGAAAGATCTAAAGAAAAAATTATCTGTTGGTACTTTGGCTGTAGCAATTTCTCTAGGTGGACTTTCTCTCGCTGTTACTGGTTGTCAATCTGGTCCTGATAACACTGATGACAAATCTAGTGGAAAAAGCTGCGGTGGAGACAAGAGCTGCGGTGGAGATAAAGGCGCAGACAAAAGCTGCGGTGGAGATAAGAGCTGCGGTGGAGATAAAGGTGGAGACAAGAGCTGCGGTGGAGATAAGAGCTGCGGTGGAGATAAGAGCTGTGGTGGAGATAAGAGCTGCGGTTAATAAGCCCCTAGTTGTTCTTTGGAACAACGCATCTTTCTCTAATGTTTAAAACAAGGCGCAATGCTCATTTTAACTGAGCTTGCGCCTTGCTTCGTATTGGGAAATTCCTTTAGAACCACAAAACATACGAAAGTTGAGAGGCAATATGGTTTCTGACAAATCGTTTTTTAATCAAAACTCTTTTCATGATCCTAAACGAAATTTAGGTTTTGGGATTGGTTTGCGCCGACCTCACTTTGATGAAATTTTCACTCATCACCAAGGAGTTGATTTTCTCGAGTTTGTTTCCGATAACTATATGAATTGTAACGATCGAGATCGAGAAGTTTTAGAAAAAGCAGGCCGACTCTTTCCGATAGTTTTACATGGGGTAAGTCTCTCCATCGGAAGCCCTGACCCTTTGAATAAAGAATATTTGCAAAATCTGGAAAAACTCATTGAGATGACCAATGCCGTCGTTTTCTCAGACCACTTAAGCTACTCTTCTGCTTTTGGGGTAGAATATCATGATTTAATTCCTCTTCCTTTCACTAAAGAGGTTGTAGACCACATCGTTCCTCGGGTAAAACAGGTTCAAAAAATCGCAAATATCCCTTTCTTACTCGAAAATCCGAGCTACTATGTAGAAATGCCCGGAGCAGAGATGACAGAAGTAGAGTTCGTTTTAGAAATATTAGAAAAATCAGATTGCGGACTTCTTCTCGACATAAATAACGTATACGTCAATGCCCAAAACCATGGCTATGACCCTTTTGAATATGTTGATGCAATGCCACCAGAAAGAGTTTATCAGTATCACATGGCTGGCCACTATGAGGGAGAGCATTGTATCATCGACACGCACGGTAGTAACATCAAGGATGAAGTTTATCGGCTTTACGAACACTCCATTCGCCATACAGGACCCGTTTCTACAATTGTAGAGTGGGATAACGAAATCCCTCCTCTAGATGAACTTTTGGGAGAAAACCGAAAAGTGCGCCGAACTTCTAAGGCCGCTTTAAGAGAACGAAAACGTGCTAGCGCCTAGGATATAAATTATGAGTAGTTTTTACGAAACTTTAGAGACCATGCATCAACTTCTTCGAGGAGAAAAATCTCCCGAAGAAGTGGCAGAAATTTTTGGCGCAGACCCTAATCGTTTAGCAATCTACCAAGGGTTTGTCAAAGGGCATATAGCCAAAACCTTAGAAAAAAACTATTGTCTTTTGAAACGAACTATTCTTCCTGAAATTTGGAAAAAACTGGTCGATCAGTATTTCACCAAATATCCCGCTTTGGATTGGCGTCTTAATGAAAGTACAGAAAAATTTCCGTTTTTTTTACAAGATAGCCTCTCTCAAAAAGACTTACAGCTAAACGAGTTCCATGTAGAGCTAGCAAAGTTTGAATGGGAAGAAGTTAATATCTTTAACACCGATGCAACAATTCCCTCTCCCACTCAAATCGATCAACTCATTTTGAATCCTACAATTTCCATCCTTCAATTTACCTATCCCATTGCTGAATTTGTCAAACAAATACGAGTTGGCAAAAAAAACAAATGGCTGGAAGAAAAAAAATTCTTCGAGGAAAGAGAGCAAGAAGAGATTGTTTTTTTGTTTCGCAACCTTCAGACTTATCGCTGCAATTTTTTACAAGGAAATGATAACATACTTTTTGCTTTCAAAGTTGTCCATGAAAACTTGAGTTTATCCCAAGCAGCTGAGGCTACAGGCCAAGAAATTTCTATCATCAAACAAATTATAAGAGAGGTTAGCCAAACGGGTCTTATTATTTTACCAAAAAACTTTTAAGACGATAGTCTTATGAAGTCAATGTTCTTTGAATATCTAACATCTAGAGGAGATTTTTATGCACCTTCGACCTTTTTTGATCCTCGCTTTCATCTTTAGTCTTTTTCTTTTGGGATGTGGTACAGCAGAAAAAAAAGAAAATGAAGTAGAGGTTTCTACAGCTGGTTCTTCTACTTTAGGAAACATTCGTTTTGCTTTCCTAAATCCAAAAATAAACCTAATTTTGGTCAATGAAGGAAGCAATAAATACCTCAAAATCCAAGACAAGTTTCTAAAGGAAGATCGCCAAGAAATCCCTTTCTCAGCTTATACCTACAACTCAAAAACACTCCCTCTTAATGAAAAAAACAATATTCGTATTGTCGAAAACCAAGTTATGGCCCAACTTCTTAACTTTGCAAGTCAACGAGGTTTTTTTACCGCAGCAAAGAGCTTTAATATCAAAAATATAGCAGAGCTCAAGGGCGATCATCTCATGATCGAAAAAAATGGTCAATATTTTCTTTTATCAAAAGGAGAAAGTATGAGAGATAATACCCCCTTACATTCTCAGGCAACTATTTACCGAGATATGAAAGTTAATCTGTTTATGGCCCCTGGCTATGATATTTTTCATGTTCGCCAAGGCTTAGGTAGCGGGCGAAAATGGTTGAAGAGAAACTAAGAAAGTTCCTGGTTTTCTTCTTTAAGTGCTAGTGATAAAATGCTCGCGGCCAAAGCAAATCCTGTCATAAAAAGAAAGACCAAATCAAATCCCATTTGCATGACAAAAATCCCTCCGAGAATAGCGGCAATTCCTTCAAAAATAGAGCGATAGCCATAAAAGTGGGAGTAAATGTGAACCTCCCTGCCTTTCTCCAAGGATGTCGCGATAATAGCACTCCAAGCTGGATTAATTATGGTTTCGGCAATAGCTAAGAGAGCTTGGATAGCAAAAACATGATAGGGCGTTTGGGCAAAAAGATAAAGGCCGTAGCCAAGGGCAAAAAGTAGGTATCCCAAAAAGACCAAAAACTTTCGAGAGCTTACTTTTTGCAGTGTGGCACTAGCTAAAAAATAGCAAACTCCTTTGAGGAGCGCATAGATACCAATGGCAAAGCCTGCATCAAAGATAGTTCCCCCAATCCTCTCCATAAAAATAGCATAAATCGGAGCCAAAAAATTGTGAGCAGCATGAATAAAAATGGAGCAGGTCAGTAAAATTTTGATATTTCGATTCATAGAATTCTAACCTTCAATGAGATGTTTCCAGTTTTGTGCTTCATTCGTACCCCTGTGGATTTTTAGCCATGTACTAATGATGATGCTAAGGGTATTCGCTAAATCATAGAACACTTCAATAACATTGATATCTATCGGGTCTTCCCCCTCAAAACGATTGGTCTTTATAATTCCAATCCCTTTTCCTTGGTAGACTATGGGGACTCCTAAAAATTGAACGGAACCTCGTTCCTCTATAAAATGGGCTCGACAAAGATTAATAGGCCCGCATTCTTCTTCGATTTTCTCCCTGGAAATGTACTCTTCTATGCATTTGATATTTTTGACATTTTGAGATTCGATTTGTTGATAAATTTTATACCGTTCTCCTCGAATTTGTTGGAGAGTAACACATTTATCAACAACATAGCCTGTTTTTCCATACCCAATTTCCTCTCCAACGGCCTTTCCTACTCCATATTTCATTTTATACATACTTTCCTTATAGCCATTCATAGCAACGCAATGAATAACATCGTCTTTGTCTCTCAAGGAAACCGATAGACAACGATATCCTAAGCGGGGAGATTCTTGAAGAATACAATCATTAAGACAACTAGGAAGATCTTTACTCGTTAAAGTTTGAACTAAGTGTTCTGGCTTTTTACGAAGAGCGGCCTCTCGTAAAGTAGAAGTAAAAAGATAAGGGATAATTTTTTCCAGATACGTAAATTCGTGAAGGCTAAGTTTTCTCTCCGAAAGAAATAGTATGGTCAAAATACCGGCTTGATAAGGACTGTTTTCGAAGGAAATATCAGGAGTAATATCATCATTGATGTAGACCCCAAAGCTTCTTTTAAATTCTTGGTCCCCGCGGGGGTATCCCGGAATAAGAACCCGGATAGGAACAGAATTAGAAATGGCGATTTTATTTTGGTGTTGGGCCACAATCCGAGAGCGAAAGGCACATTCAAAAGTTTCATCATCTAAATCTATATGAAAAGCTAGGGAGTGTTTATTCCAGCTCTTATTAACACGCTGAAATTGGTACGTTGTCGCATTTTTGCTTTTCCATAAGCAAAAATCCACATAGTCGGCTCCTAAATGCTCTCGTATACTTTGGCAAAGATGAGCCGTTTTTTGAGTTAGGGTGTCCATCAATCCAAAAGTTGAAATGAGGCCCACTAAATGCTCATCGGTTTTGTTAAAGTTTTGATAGAGACTTTCTAGTGACTCTAGTTTACGGTCTATTTGTCTTCCTGTATCATTAAATTGTCCCAATTTGTCTTTGACTCGATAGAATTCATTGATGATTTCATCTTTGAGAGAGTAGAGAACTTCTTCCGATATACTAGGAGAATGCGGTTCTCTTTTTTTTCCCTCTTCTAAAAAACTATCTCTTTTGACATAATCAGGAAAAATTTCTGTGATAATATCCAGTTCTCCCATTAATTGGATCATTTTTTCAAAGCGACCAGTTCGCCCTTGGTTATTGATCCAGTTGGAGATAGTGGCCTCTTGCACTCCTATTCTTTTGGCTAAATCTTTTTGATTGATCCCTTTTTTACGAATTCCCAAAAGAATAGCTTCAGCCAATTTTTTCCCTTCAAGAGAAGAAACCATCTGATTTCCTTTCTAATTTCTAATTTTTTTAAAAAATTATAACAAAGAGGTTAAATATAAATTTCTTATGTTTTTTTTAAGTCCTCTTATCAAAAAATGAATCCAAGATTAACTTTTTGAAAAGAATATTATGATTATTCTAATTATTTGCTTCTTTTTTTTCCATCAGAAAATCAATAATCTAAAAAAATATAATCCAATGTTGAAAAAAAGAAATTTGAGGGGTATATTTTGAATAGAGAGTATTCTATTATTTGGGCATCTCAAAAGAATGGATGAAAGGGCATAGCCATGGGCGAGCACACAGACTTACAGAATTTTTACGTTTCTCTAGAAAACCTTAGCGATTCATTAAAAGTTCCCCTCTTCATTCTCAAAGAATGGGTTCAAGAAAAAAAAGCCGAATTTCGCTGTGTTGGGGGCAAAAATATGGTAAACCGAAAGTGGCTAAATGAAAACATAGACTCGCTCCAAGAAGCCAAACAATCTTGGTTAGCGGAAGCATATTAAAAATAGTAGAATTTTTGTGTTTGTATTTTAAAAGCAAACCTCGCTGAAGACAGCAAGGTTTGCTTTTTTTTTTGGATTTTTGGGATGCAAAGGGGGTTTGAGCAGCGTTGCGGCTAACAATGGCCCTGCAAGTGGCCTCTGTTATTGTTCACAACGCCTTCTCAGGAAATTTTTCTTTTTCCCCTCGGGTTGCTGTTGAATTAAGAGTAGAGAAGGTATTCACTGCGGAGCAATGGGGGAACGTAGCCAGGGGTTTTAACTCCTTACTTTTATACACAAGATTAACTTCTTGATATGATTACGTTAGGTTATCCAATACGTAGGCAAAGTAGTGAATATTTGGGCAATGTGAGGGAAGGCAAGACTTATCTGAAACCGTTTTGCCATTTAAAATACCAAAAATTCTCTTCGATGGATTGATGGAACTTGGTTTTGTGCTGAATACGACGAGTACGTATGTTCTTCCCTGGGCTTGGTTTCCCTAGGACTTCATCCTAGGCTGAGTTGTGTTGTCCTTTCAGGACAAAGAACTTTTTTTTGGTCTATTTTAACATGGAGAAAGAGAAGTTTGATTTTGTAGTGTAAATCCCTCCAACTATTCATTGAAAGCTCGGAGTGGTTAAAATTTTAGATTTTTTATGCCTTTTGCTCAGGTGAGGTTTTGGTGGAAACGAAAGATTGTAACCGAGATTAAGGGGGAAATGCACAAAAAATGCACGATAGTTGCGTGAAGAAATATAGCAAATTCTTTGTCCTGAAAGGACAACACAACCCAGCCTAGGATGAAGTCCTAGGAATATTGGTATTCAATATTCCTGGCCCTGAAGGGGCGAAATAATTTAGAATATTACGCCCCTTCAGAGTGTATTCGGAATACAATACATAATCCCAGGGGTTTTCAACGTATTCGATAACCTAACGTAATGATGTATAACGATCACACAAACCCTTAAATTTTAAAATGTCAAATTTTCGTTTTGCAAATTATGTGTATAAAAGCAAGGGTTTTAACCGGTTTCAACCCCTGCCCTTCATTTTCAGCTAAGTGCCATTAAGGAACAACAGACATTTTCCTTGGATTATCTTGGGGAGATGATTGAAGAGAATTTAAGGCATGGAAGTAAGAGCTATTCTATTATAGAGAAAACAGAGCACAAACTAAATGGAGTTCCTGGAGTTCGAATTATTGCTAAAGCTGATATTCAAAAGTGACTAGGGAGGCATTTAAAATATGATTTCCCCTTACCTTAGTACCGATTTAAATTAGCTTAGTTATGTTCTTTGTTTCCGAGCTTCGGAACGGAAACAACTAGCTCACGGAATGAACCTCTCTAACCTCACTCAACCTCTCAAACTTTCAGTGCATGGATCTCAAAACGTCTGGTCCTAATATATTTTTTAATCCTAATCCAATCATCTTCATCAATGAGGTCGAAGATTCTCTAACCATTGAAAAGCGGAAAATTAGGTTTTCTTAGAAATTTAGGTTTGACCAGACGCAACGGACAACCACGAGGGCCCTTGCGGACGGCCTTCGTAGTTGTCCCTACATTACATAATAAGAACAAATTCAGGTAAATCCAATCCCCAATACCACCCGATACAACCTGCAAATTATTTCCTATCGCGTAGTATCCCCGTAGGGACAACTACGAAGGCCTGCCCGCAAGGGCCCTTGTGGTTGTCCGCATCGACTTAATCCAATGCCTTCAAAATCTTTTCCCAATGCTTACTCAAGCGCTTAGCAGAAACGGGATAGGCCGTTTTTAATTCCTGGGCAAAAACCGATACTTTAAACTCCTCGACCATCCAATAAAAATCTGACCAGAGCGAATAGACAAGACCCTTTTTGGCTTGGATATCAGGATTCTCTAGGAGACTCTCCCAATCTTCCAAATAAGGAGCAATTTCTTCCCACTTACGTTCGTCCTTGGGGAAGTCAATGCAGGCTCTTTCTAGGCGCATTTGCATAGCCTTGAGGTATCGAGGGTAGTGCTTTAGGTGGCGGTAGGGTGTGTTTATGAGGAAATGTTTAGAGAAATATTGATCCAAGCTTTGTTTGATCTCTGTAATGAGAAAATCGGGCAAGTTAGTGATTTTTTTCGTTTCGAATAGGTCTAGGATATCTTCTCGGCTATCGACGATTTCTTCGAGAAGTTCAACGTATTGAGAGACGATGGAAAAACTCTTTTCTTGGATAGTTTGTCGCTTCTTCTCGAAGCTTACGCGGTCGCGGATAAGGAGAGGATCAAGATCGAGAAGGGCATTTTGCAAACAAATGATACTATCTTCTGGAAGGTTTTTTTGAAAACATTTTTCGGGAAAGAAATCAGAGAGGTCTTCTGGAATTTTGAGGACTCTTTGGAGAACTGTGAAATCTCGCTCTAGAGACATAGAGAGGAGTTTTCGCGTCGCCGGGATAGTTTCTTGGAGAGCATCTTCTAAATTACTAAAAAGAGTGCGGTTGATTTGTTGTTGAGAGTTGACTTGTAAACCAGGGTAGCCCAGATGAGGTATGCCTTCTTCGCTTTCTGTTATGTGAATAGACTCGGGGAGGGTTTCAAAGCACCAAGTTCTCAGGTTTCGCAAATTCCATTTATCGAGAGCTTCTTGCCAATGATCGCTGTCGTCCGACTTGGGGATAAAACGATCTTGGATTACAGTTAGGTTTCGTCCAGAAGCCAAAACTTTTTCTTCTTCGTCAATAACGAGAAACCTCATTTTTAGATGATTAGGCAGTTTATCCATTTGCCAGTCTCGTTTGTTAATTTCGACATCGTAGCGCTCTAAGATGAATTTTTCCATTTGGCGAGAAAGAGAATCGTGGTTGCTTTCTATGTTTTGATAAATTTCTCGCGCATAGTCCGCGGCGGGTACAAGCTGCTTCCGTAATCGTTTGGGAAGAGATTTGAGAAGGCCATGAATTTTTTCTTCGACTAGGCCCGGCACAAGCCAGGTAAAAGGCTCTTTCTTAAGCTGATGAAGGAGCTTTTCTGGAACGGCGAGAGTGACTCCATCCTCTTCACTTCCTGGCTCAAAATGGTACCTTAATTCCAGTTGCAACTCTCCGAGGAGAATATATTCAGGAAACTTATAGGGATCGAGATCTGGCTCCGCCAAACGAAGGGCATCTTCTCGGGTCATGTAGAGATTTTTTGCTTTTTGGGAGTTTTGGTGGAGATATTTTTTGAGCTCATGCACATTCACCACATCGGGCAAACGCTCCCTGTAGAAATCTCGGATTCCCTCTTCATCAACCAGGAGAGTTCTACTGCGAATTTTATCCTCTATTTGAGTAATAGAATCAATGAGCTCTTGGTTTTTTTCGAGAAAATTTAGGCGACTGTGGACTTCTCCCTGGGCGAGAGCATGAATAAAGATTTCACGCGACTTGCGTCGATTTATGCGACCATAGTGAATGCGACGGGAGGGAACTAAGACTAAACCAAAAAGGCTTACCTTCTCGTTAGCAACAGCCTGTTCTTTCTTATAATCCCAACTTGTCTCCGAATAGGTATAAGTACAGAGATCTCGGGCCAGAGGCTCTATCCAGTGAACTTCAATTTTTGCCACAGTCCGAGCAAAAAGACGCGATGTTTCAACAAAATTTGCTGCGACAACCCAAGGGACAGAACACCCTGAAAGAACAGAGCCAGGAAAAATAGTATACTCTTCATCCGCTCTTCCCAGATAAATATTTTTATCTTTTTTACTGCAAATATGACTTAAAAAACCACTTAGGATAGAGCGGTGGATAGCTCCATACTGAGCCGGCTCTTTGTTGAAATGAAACTCAGATCTTTCTCTTAAAATTTCTTTGAGCTGAGAGTGGATATCTCGCCACTCTCGCATTCTCATATAAGAGAGATAGTGAGTACGACAGAACTTACGCATTTGACTTTGAGTTTTTAACTCTTTCCATATTTCTTGGTAGCGATCCCATAAATTAAGAAAAGCTAAGAAATCAGAATCGGGGTCTTTAAATTCTAGGTGCTTTTTGTCGGCCTCATCCTCTTTTTCAAAGGGACGTTCTAAAGGACTCGGAACACTAAGAGCTGCTGCAATAATAAGAACTTCGCGGAGAGATTTTTCTTTCTTGGCTTCTAGGAGCATACGAGAAGTGCGAGGGTCAATAGGAAAGCGAGCTATTCTCCAACCCAGAGGAGTGAGTTCTCTTTTTTCATCAATGGCTCCCAGTTCATTTAAAATAGAAAAGCCATCATTAATAGCACTTTTGGTCGGAGGATTCAGAAAGGGAAAGTCCTCTATTTTTCCCAGGCGTAAAGATATCATACGCATAATAACTTCGGCTAAGTTAGCTCGTCGAATTTCGGGAGGAGTGAAAACCTCTCGTTGGATAAAGTCCTCTTCGTTATATAGACGAATACAAATTCCTTCTTCGACTCGGCCACAGCGACCTTGGCGCTGCTTGGCACTACTTTGAGAAATCGGTTCGATCGGGAGTCTTTGGGTGCGAGTACGAGGGCAGTAGCGACTTAGACGAGCATAGCCAGAATCTACCACATAACGGATTCCTGGTATGGTCAAAGAAGTTTCCGCAATGTTAGTTGAAACAATGATTTTGCGATGATCTAAAGTTTTAAAGACTTTGTTTTGATCAACAGAACTTAGGCGTCCAAAAAGAGGTAAAACAGTACAATGATTTTGCCATTTCTGTAGTCGATCGGTTGTTTCTCGGATTTCTTGCTCTGTTGCCATAAAAACAAGAATGTCGCCTTGTCCTGATTCTGCTCCGATTAAGTCCACCGCTTGCACAGCCATATCGACAACACTAACTTCACCTTCTTCTTCCAGCTCTTTATCGACAGGCATATAGAGGACTTCTACAGGATACATCCGACCAGAAACCTCAATAATTGGGGCTTTGTCAAAAAACTCCGAAAAAGTTTCTGTGTCAATTGTCGCTGAAGAGATAACAATTTTTAAATCAGGACGTTTGGGAAGTAAGTTTTTAATGTAACCCAAAAGAAAATCAATATTTAAACTACGTTCGTGAGCTTCATCGATAATAATCGTATCATACTCTTCGAGGAAACGATCTCCTTGGGTTTCCGCCAGGAGAATTCCATCGGTCATAATTTTAATGTAAGAGCGAGGAGAGTCACTGGAGTCAAAGCGAATTTTGTAGCTCACGGCTTCGGGAGCAGCTAACTCTTTTTCAATTTGCCGAGAAAGAGAAGTAGCTGCAATACGTCTAGGTTGAGTACAGCCAATTTTTCCTTCAATCCCTCGGCCTGCTTCCAAACACATTTTAGGGAGCTGAGTCGTTTTTCCTGATCCTGTTTCCCCCGATATTACCACCACCTGATTTTCTCGAATCGCGGCAACGATATCCTCTCTTTTACCAAAGATCGGTAAGTCTTTCGGGTAAACAACTGAAGGGATATTGTCACGACGATAGCTTTGGTGCTCCTGAGAAGCCTCAATCTTAACAATAGTTTCAATGAGCTTTTCTTCTATATCCCTACCTTGACGCAGTTTATCTTCTAAATTCAAAAGATGGCGACGTAGAGAAAAGCGATCTTTCTTCAAACAGTCACTAAGACTCGTGTGAAGGTTTTTGATTTGTTCTATATTTGCTGTTGAGTTCATTTTATTACCAAATTTCTAGGGCGGAGTATTTTGTTTTATTTTTTATTTTAAGCTTTATTTGCGATGAAACCAAGAACTGAAAGGAAGGTTCTTAAAATTTTCAGATTTTTTTGATCAGGGCGAACCCTATACCAATGTTTTCTCTAATTTTCTCCAAGCTAAAAAAAGAGTTAAAGCTCGCGTGAGCATATAAAGAGTCATGGCAAACCAAAGGGCATGAAAACCCCAAAGGTCTTTCGTTAAATGGTAGGCGGGAAGAAAAATAGCAAAGGTACTAAGAAGCATGGAGTCTCGCATTTGTCGGCTTGCCGTTACTCCAACAAAAACACCGTCCCAAATAAAACAAACTCCGCTAATCAAAGGAGCAAATATACTCCAAATATAATATTTTTGGGCCGTTTGAAGGACAATTTTTTGATCTGTGAATAAAGTCAATATCTGCTGATCAGCCAAAGCATAGAAAACGGTAAAGACAGTTCCTAAAACCAAAACCCACAGAAAACAGTAGCGAACCGCTTTTTTCAGAGCGAAAAAATCTTTTTGCCCGAGAAATTTTCCCGTGAGACTCTCGGCGGCAAAAGCAAACCCATCGGCTCCATAAGCAAAAAAAGTCCACAGCTGAAGCAAGATGGTGTGAGCCGCTAAAACCTCTTCCCCTCCTTTGGAGGATTGAGCTGTAAAATAGCTATAGGTAAAAATCAAACAGAGAGTCCGTAGAAAAATATCACGGTTGAGGGTAAAAAATTGCCATAAAGCACTCGGCTCAAAAACTTTTTTCCATTTTACCAGCAAAATATAAGATCCATATTTTTTTTGCACTAAAAAAAAAGCCAGCAAAAGCGCGCTGTATTGGGCAACAACAGTAGCGTAAGCAACTCCATCTGACTGCCAAGAAAATCCCATAACAAAGAGAAAGTTCAGGCCAATATTGAGAACATTAGCAAGCAAAGCTAAGTAAAGAGGGTAATAAGAATTTTGAAGCCCTAAAAACCACCCTTGGAAGGCATAAAGGCAAAGAGAAGCCGGAGCGGCATAGATACGTATCAAAAAATAAGACCGGGCGTATCTCTCGACATTTTCACTGGTGTCAACTAAAGCAAAAGCCATTTTCAAAATAAGGTCTTGGCTGCATATTAAAAAAAAGCTAATAACGAGACTCAAAACCAAAGAGCGAGTTAAAATTAAGGCGCACTCTTCCTGATCTTCTCGCCCGTAAGCCTGAGCACTCAATCCCGTATTGCCCATCCGCAAAAAACCAAAGCCCCAGTAAATGAAATTAAAAATCATCCCTCCAATAGCAATAGCACCTAAGTAATACACATCATCTAAGTGCCCGACAACGGCGGTATCTACAATACCAAGGAGGGGAATAGAGATGTTACTAAGAATGTTGGGAAAAGCGAGTCTTAGGATTTGTTTATTCACTTAGCTTCCTGACGAGAATTTTTGTGTTTGCTTAATCTTGGGTGTTCGTTTATTCTAGGAAATCCAGATAGCCCATTTAAAAAGCAATAAGAGCGATTAAATGCTGTCAGAGTTCGTTGGGGAGATTTTCTTTTGTTACTTTGGCAAGCAAAAATTTGACAAAGAAGAGAGGAAAACATATAATGAACTTGAGGGCTTTTTTGGGAACTTTCCCACAGCTATAGATTTAGAAGATATTCCAATTTTTACTTGCTAGAAAGAGGCAGAACATGACAATTCATTTTATGTGTTGCTGTGGAGCAAAAACTTATTATTTACCCGACAAGATGGCCGGATCCAAAGTGCGTTGTCCGACTTGTCGTGCTATCATGGTCACACCCCAGCCCACCAATAGTGGTCAAGTTGTTATCGCAGCTCCAGCAGAAGAAGAGCATGGGGACCAACAATGGTCAGAAGGCGAATATTAAAGTTCGGTCTTTGATGCGCTTAAAGGTCGCAGCCTTAATTAGGACATCCTAGGGGCTGCGCTCTATTTCTCTTTTCTACTCTTCTTTTCATACTCTTCTTTTTTAGTCATGCCGCAATAGTTTTTCTAAGGCTTCCTCATGGGTGTGGCAAGCAAGCACTTCTTTCGCTAATCCCGCTGCTTTTCTTATCGTTGTACTTCGAATAACCTCTTTAATTTCTGGAATCAAACCAGGAGATAAACTCAATTCGCGAATTCCCATCCCAATTAAAGGGATAACATAAAGGGCTTCTCCGGCCATTTCACCGCAAACACTCACCTTAACCCCATATTGCTTACCCGCTTGGACAACTTGTTGAATCAGTCGAAATACTGCTGGATGAGCTGGTTTATATAGATGAGCGACGCGTTCATTGCTACGGTCCACCGCTAGGGTATATTGGATCAGATCATTGGTACCGATGGAGAAAAAATCTACTTCTCGGGCTAAAATGTCAGCCATGATCGCTGCCGAAGGGACTTCGATCATGATACCCACCTTAATGTCAGGACGAAAGGGTATTTTTTCCGCTTTCAACTCTGCCTTGACTTCTGTAAGAATCGCTTTGGCTTGTAAAAGCTCTTCTAGTGAAGAAATCATCGGAAACATAATATCGACATTTCCAAGAACAGAAGCCCGAAGAATAGCTCTCAGTTGGGTTTTGAATAAGGTTATATTTTCTAAACAAAGACGAATAGAACGACAACCTAGAAAAGGGTTATCTTCAAAGAGATCATCAAAGACCCCAAAGTTTTTGTCTGCTCCAAGATCCATGGTACGGATAACGAGCTTACGAGTTCCCAGCAATTGAATTGCTTCGCAGTAGGTTTCATAGTGGTCCTCTTCACTGGCAGAAGGCTTGTTTATATAGATAAACTCTGTCCGGTAAAGACCTATTCCCCGCGAGCTTGTTGCTAAAACAATTTTAACCTCCGAGGGAGTTTCGATATTAGAACGAAGAGTTATGTTATAGCCATCTAATGTCTGTGCAGGGAGATTCTTTAATTGGCTTAGTTTTTGGTGACGAATAAGATTTTCTTGTTGAACTCTCTTGTAGCGCTCCAGAGTTTCTTCATCGGGGCGGATAATAATAACCCCTTTGGTTCCATCAACAATAACAGTATCTCCACCACAGATTTCGGAAGTTGCATTCCCCAAAGCAACTACGGCCGGAATACCTCTTGTCCGGGCAACAATGGCAGTATGGGAAGTGCGGCCTCCTGTATCCGTCATGATCCCCAGTACCTTATCTTGGGGTAAAGTCGCGGTTTGGGCCGTTGTCAAATCGTGGGAAACTAGTACTACAGCAGTTTGGAGGGAGTTTAAGCTTTCTCGTTTAGTTCCTAAAAGATGCCGCATAATACGGTTTTCAATTTCTTCAAGGTCACTTAAACGAGGCGCAAAAGATTCGTTGCTAAAAGCAAGAATTTTTTGCCGATGCCTCCACATAACCTGAGAGCAAGCGTATTCGGCATTACAAAAACCCGTTTCTATTTTCTCAAAAACTTCTTTTTGGGTTTCAGGATCTTCTGCAATGAAGCGATGTCCTTGAAATATAATCGAAATGTCTCTCATATTCTGAGTAGCTTCTTCGATTTTTTTTAACTCTTCGGCTGCTTTTTTTACGGCCTGGAGATAACGTTCCTGTTCATTAGCAATTTGATCAAGAGGAATGGTGATCTGGGGAATGCGATAACTCTCGGTATCTAAAACAAAGGCGGGACCAATGGCAACTCCTGTCGAGACAGGAACTCCTTTTCGTATTTTCATTGACCAAAATCCATACTAGGTAAAGCCATCCAAAAATCCTCAAAGTTTTTGTCTAAAAGGGATTAATATCTTCTCCCCCTAAATACTCTTTGAATAAACGGTTAAGGGCATGGAGTGCTTCATTAGCATCGTCTCCTTTTCCCGTGACGGTAATACTCTCACCGTAAGCTGCAGCTAAAGTAAGAATTCCTAGTATACTTTTAGCATTACATTGAGAATCTTCTTTGATAAATTCCACTTCCGCAGAAAATGTCCGAAGCAACTCAACTATTTTGGTTGCAGGGCGAACATGAATACCTGATTTCCAGGGAACGGTGATGTGGAGTTTTACTTCGTCCATTAAATTGCTACTCTATTAATTTAAACTAACACCTAAAAATTTAGGGGATTTCCTGCGCTCATTCTAAAAAGAATGACGGGCTAGGAAATCCCCTACTAATTTTACGAGATTGACTTTAATTGTTTATGTTTACACGTAGTCTATATTTAATTGCTTACACAATTGTTTATAAGGGGCCAATACCATATTGGTCATTGTCTTGATCGTAAAAGGGCTCTGTTTCTTCGCTCGGAGGTTCAGGTTTGTATTTTTTCACCCGATGGCTTGTAATTTTTTCTTTGTATTTGCGTAATTGGCGTTCAGCTTTATCACTTGCTTGATCAATCGCACTATACCAATCATCAGCCAGGGCACTTGCCACTACTTGATTTCCTCTGCTGCTAGGAAAAGCTACAACTTCAATTTTGTACTTTTCTCCTTCAGAGACCATAACAACTTCGACTCTTTGAAGTCGATATTTCTCTAACTTTTGTATTTTGGCATAAGTGTAAAGTTTTGTTTGTTCAGTAACTTCTTCATGCCGTACAGAGATATTTATATTCAAGTAAAAACTCCTTCAAAAGGTAAGTTTTTCAATTACCAAATTCAATACGATCCGCATTTCGGTTATCTAGCTGCTTTATTTTAAGGATTTTTTCTTGGGTCTTTCGAAAATCATAGGGAATTCTATGATATTGGATCTCATCAGGAGTTACTGTGATATAACAAGCTCGGTTATCTTTGTCTCTAGGTTGACCAACAGAGCCCGTGTTACAAATTACTTTTTCCTCGCTCTTGATGTCCCATACTTCATCAAAATCATGTATGCCATACCATTTACTCTTTGTTGTTATTATTCCAGGAGTATGGGTATGTCCCACAAAACAGATTTTGTCGACTTGTTCAAAAATCTCGCGAATTTTGTCTGGTATCTCACCAAAAAGATCTTCTGTATCTTGTCTCAAAATATATTCCATAGTAGGGTCACGAGGAGAGCCATGAACAAAAAGATAATCATCTTCAGTATGAATTAAGGGTAGGTTTTTTAATACATCCCAAAGAGCTTTTTGAGTTGCATTACTAAGCCAACCCGGCTTAAGTTGATTACGTGTCCAGTCAACCGCTTCTTTGGCTGTTGGATTAAACCCAAAAGCTCCTGTCAAAACGGCTTCTTCATGGTTTCCCATCAATATGAACTCACAACAGTCAATGGCTTTTTTTAAACACTCTACTGGATTTGGCCCGTAGCCGATTACATCTCCCAAGCAATATATCATATCTACATTGCGTCGCTCAATATCTTCTAGTACGGCAGTAAAAGCCTCTATGTTACCATGAATATCCGAAATAACGGCTATTTTTCTCATCGAAGTCCTCGAGAAGTCCTTGAGGCTAGTCCGTAGCCTCTTATCCAAACAAGGTAAAACGGTTTAGTAGATTACTTTTTCAAGAAAAAGTCCCTGAGCTGGTGCTGTGGGGCCAGCTTTTGATCTTTCTTTAGCTTCTAAAACATGTTTTACGTGTAAGGGATCATGCTGTTTTTTTCCTATCAGAATGAGGATCCCTACGATATTTCTAACCATACGATACAGAAATCCATCTGCTTTTATATCGACTTTAATATAACAGCTTTTTCTTTGTATGTCAATATTATTTACGGTTCTTATATTTGATTTTCTGGGAGAATTTGCTGCAGCAAAAGAAGTAAAGTCATGGGTTCCAATCAAGAAACTAGCTCCCTCTTTCATTTTTTCCTCGTCCAGCTCAAACCAAACCCAATGAACGTAATTCCTTTCAATAGCCGGTGGAATTTTGTGGCTATAAATTTTGTAGCTGTATATTTTAGCCTGAGCATGGAACTGAGCATGAAAATCGAGATCTACTTGCGATGAGCTTTTAACTACAATATCTTCGGGAAGTTTTGCGTTAAGAGCTCTAACAAAAGTTTGTATAGGAATTTTTGAATCTGTATAAAAGTTAGCCACTTGTCCCCGAGCATGGACTCCAGAGTCTGTTCTCCCCGCTCCGTAAACATGGCTTCTTTCTCCTGTTAGTTGATAAACAGCATCTTTTATTGTACTTTGAATCGTAACAAAACCAGGAGGTTGCTCTTGCCATCCGTGGTATTTTGTCCCATCATACTCAATTTCGATTCTAATATTACGCCTCATGCCAAAAATGTTAGCATTTTTTTTCATCGATTACAAGTTCCTAAGTTTCCTCTGAAAGAATATTTCGGAATATCCTTTTACTTGACATTAGAGAAGAGGGTGACTAAAATATCACTCTCTTTTAAGACTCCCAGGGAAATCTAAGTTTTTTTATGGGATTCTCACCTAAAGTTTCTCTAATGTATCTAAGATCTTGGAAGCTCAGAGCATCTATAAGTAAACAGTAGTAAACGGTGAACTATGTCAAAAGAATTTATGAAAAAATTCCATTCTCAAATAAGGAAGATATTAGGTAACGATTCTTCCCTAAGAACACCTTCTCAAGCCAAAAAAGAAACCATAGACTCTCCCTCAGAGATAGATCAGGAAGAAGCTCTCAGAGATGCCTTAAAGCAACTTGGTTTACCTAACATCGAAAACTTTATTGAAGCCTTAGAAGACTACGAACATCCGAGTAAAGAACAAGCAGCTCAAGAAACTCAGAATATCTTTCATGCCTACTTAAACTCTTCTTTAGAAGCTTTACAAGCTGATTTAAAAGAACTTCATTTGCAAAGTATTCCCACTCCTGTAAAAAAATATCTACAAGGCCTCACAGGACACTTAGATTTGCTCCAAGCTCTTACTCAAAATGTTGCAAAAGAAGACCACTTGTCCATGATAAATCAACTTATCCATGCTTTTCCTGAACAAGGGGATTCACTTCAGCAGGCAATTTCGTCTACTCTACGTCAGGTTGGTTTACCAGCCGTCATTTCTTTAATCTACACTTTAGATGAAGACGATCAGGAATTCCAAGAGCAGTTGCCTAAAATACTAGAAGAACTAGGGCATTTAGCTGTTCCTGCACTCATTTTAGCTCTTCACTATCCTCAAGAAAGTATTCGTTGTAAAGCAATCAATGTTATAAAAAAACTACAAATTAAAGAAACCCTGGCCGCATTAACTTATAGTCTCCATGATTCTTCCAAAAAAGTTCGCCAAATTACAGCAGAAGCTTTAGGTGAGATTGGCTCAACGGAATCAACCTCTCATCTGATTAACAAACTGAATGATGAAAGTATTTCTGTTCGTATTGCGATAGTTCAATCACTGGGAAGAATTCAAAGCTCTTCTGCCTTAGAAGCTTTACTGAGTACTTTAGATGATTCTAGTTGGGAGGTTAGGCGAGAAGTAGTGGAGTCGATGGCTCTTTATGGCCCCAAAGCTTCTGGATATATAGCTAAAGCTTTAGAAAATGATAGCTTAGTCGTAAAAAAAATCGCTTCCCGCATTCTCGCTGATATAGGAACAGAAGAAGCTGTTCCTGCCCTTATGAGAGCTATTTATGATAAAGACATTAGTGTGCGAGAAAGAGCTGTTATTGCCCTTGGGCGAATTCAAGGAGAGCACTCTTTAGTTCCTCTGATGTTTGCATTTGAAGATAAAGCTCCTTTGGTTCGTTTTGCCGCCATCCAAGTATTAATTAATGTGGGATCAAGTGCCGCTCTTCATCTTTTGGAAAAAGCCCAACAAGACCCTGAACCTTTGATTCGACAGAGAGCAAAACAAGCAATTCAATCCATTCAAAAATCGTAGACAACGCGTTGGCAATTCATTCCTGGAGATTTTTATGACCCAAGATAGAAATTCACAAGATAGAAAATCTAAGCAAACCAAGAAATATATGTCTGTCCGGAGAGCTTTGAAAGAATTAAAAATCAGTGAAGATGATCTTAAAGAAAAAGTTAACAAAGGTACGATTAAAGCATATCAAGACGAAGATGAAGTAAAATTTGATGCCGAAGATATTAAAGAGTACATGCAGTCGCGTGCAGAGCCCAGAGAAAAAGAATTGAGTGACGACAAAAGTCGAATGCAAAACTCTTGTATAGAGGATGAAAACCTCTATGAAACTAGAGATGGAACTTACGATAGTCTTTTTATGTCACGAAGCGTTATTACCCAAGCAGAAGAAATGGCTGCGTCCGAATTTGAAAAAAGCGCTCAGTTTATGTTAACCGATAATGATCGAAAACAAATGATGTCAAAAGAAATACGCGATAAGGGAAAAGATAAGCACATTGTTATATCCAAACCGATTGTTTCTTCCAAAAAAAAACCTCGTGTTCCTAAATATGATCCTCCCATTTCTGAAGAGGAAGAGACCGGATGGTCAAAAGCTTTTTCTTCTTCTGAGATGAACAAAGTTTTTGTGCCTATTATTGCAGCTCTCTTACTTTTAAATTTTCTTATCTTAGTCGTCTTCACTTATTCTGTATCTCCCAATAAAAAATCTTCCGAACTGATTGTCCACACTAGTCGTGCGATTGAAGATGAATTCGTTGCCGAAATTTATGCATCAGGACAAGTAGTGGCCAGTGATCGTTTTGTTATTTATTCCGAAGCCGAAGGAAGAATCCTTGAGTTTTTTGTTCAAGAGGGTGATCAGGTGGTAGAGGGAACTCCTTTACTTCGTCTCTACAATGCCAAAATTGACAATGCTGTTAAAACAAGCCGAAATAAATTTGCGCAGGCTCAAAGAAAACTGGAAGAAACTCGCTTAGAGTTTGATTTAGCCAAGGCAAAATTGTCACAAGCTCCCGACGAAATAAAGAACAAAGTTCAAAAAATGATGAGTATTCGAGAAGAGCTCGATAAACTAAGTGATATTGAGAATAGAGATAAAAAACAGCAAGAAAAAGTGGATAACCTTCAAGAAATTTGGCTAAAAATAGATAGTTTGGACAAAATTTCTTCTGCCCTAGTTCCCTATTGGTCGCAAATTTTTCTAGGGCAACTCCGCTCTAAAATCGCTTACGATGAGCTCATTCAAGCTAGAGTGACGTTGAAAGAAGCTCAAAAAGAGCAAAGTTCTTTGGTTTTAAAATCCTTAGGAAAGGGAAAAATCATTAAATCGTGGGCAAAGACTTCTTCTTATCTTCGCATGGGTGATGAAGTAATCTTAGTCGAAGAGGGAAAAAATTTCAAAGTGGAGGCTTATCTCTCTGAAAAAGACTACACACAAATTGACATTAGCTCTCCCGTCGAAGTCACTTTTCCTGTTTTTCCATCAAAGAACCTGAGTGGAAATATTTCTAAGATAAGTTCTTTTTTAGAACCACAGGGAAAAAACGTAGGAGCTAAAATGGTTGTGACCTTGGAGGGAGAGACTAACTTTTTACAGTCAGGTTTTAGTGCAAGAATTAAAGCTACCTCTAAGCTCAGTAGTGGAGTTCTCGTTCCCCGACAAGCTGTTATTTCTCAAAAAGGCCCCAGAGGTGAAGAGCAACTCATAGTCTACCGAATCATCAAATACAAAGAAAAAGAGCAAGTGTACTCTATTCCAGTTACCGTACAAGGCTACAATGAGGAGTATGCTCAACTAGTTACAGGAGTAGAAGATCAAGAGCTAATTGCTACTGGTCCCCTGTATATTTTACGACAATTAAATGATAGAGATGTTATCACAACAAAATAAATTTACTTAGTTACTAACATCAATGGACAATTTTTCGTAAAAATAATAAGATTTGTTCGGGAACCTTTCATTAGGAATGGATAATCTTTTGGTGCAAAATAAGCTTTTAGCATCAAGAGCACTAAAAATCTATGGATACGTTTACTGTAGCAAAAGAATCTACCTAATCAACAGCCAAACTTTGATCAGTAGCTAAAAAATTACGGGAAGGAAGAAAAAGTGAACAATCAATTCCAAAAGAACAGCTCAATAGAAAAAACAGCAGAAGCTAGTAGTAGCCAACCTTCTAAACCTAAACCATACAAAAAAAATTATTCAGAAAACAAAACAGGGTACTCTCCCCGAGGGCGTAGTAACTACAAAGGACCTCAGGAAAGAGATCGAGGAAAAGACCAAAGCAGCGGAAAAAAAGTTTTCCGAAAGCCTTACAATTCTAATAAAAAAAGACTCCGTATTCCTCAAGAGGTCAGAGACATATCGAGAGAGCATAACTTACCTATTTTTACATCTCTTCTAGTCTACAAAGAAAAAGTTACTTTAGAAGAAGTTTTACAACAGAAAAAAGAAAAAGAAGAACGTAAACAAGAAGCTCGTAAGATTTGTGCAAAACATCGCTCTATCAACTTAGCCCTAGCCTGTCTTCTAGTCAAAGAGAATATGACTGCGGAAGATTTTTTCGCAAAACGTAAGGCTAGAGAAGAGAAGAAGCGAGAAAAAGAGCAAAAACAAAAACTTTCAATGAAGGAAGATAACTCTCAAGAAAAAGCTTTCCAGACTCTAACAGAGCATATAAAGAGAGAGAGAGAGATAGTTCTAATGCGATACGAAAAAGGAGCTATCAGCGGAGCACTAAAGGATTTCACTCCCTATGATTTTCTTTTTTCAACTCAATCTTCTTTAAAGAAGATTCATCGCTTAGAAATAAAATACATGTACGAAAAGTCTGAAGAAAAAGGCCTCGACAAAATGATAATGTATGACAAAGGTGTTCAAAAACAAAAACTACGCCCTTCTCATGGCCCTGATGGGCGTTATCATTTTTCGCAATCTGTTTTACAAAACGGCACTGAAGTCATGATAATACTACATCAAGGAGAAATTCTTCGAGGTATTATCGAATGGTTTACTCCCTATGATATCCTATTAAAAGTGGGATCAAAAAAGGTTTGGGTATTCCGTCATGCTGTTGTGAACTGCAGTGCTCTACGTCGTCCTCCTAAAAAAGATGCGGAGAAAAAGGAAAACAATGGAGGTGAAAATAGAAGTGAAAGTGAAAGTGAAAAAAAGAAAAAGAAGATGAAGATGAGGAAAAAAAGGAAGTAAGGCACCCTGAGAGATAGTTTTCTGTTACAGCACTGTGTTTTGGATCAGTGCTCCAACAGAAAAACAACTTGCAATCTTTTGGTTTGCTGCTATTATATCCCTCGCTTTACACAGAAATGGAAGAGTAAGGAAGCTTTCATGAAAAAATTTTACAAAGATAGCGGATATTTTGCCTTCTGACAACGTTGCTCCTTAGTTACAGAAAAGGACTATGCGCCTGCGTCGCGCCTTTTCAGAAGACAAAATATATCACTATCTTTGCAAAATTTTTTTATGAAAGCTTCCTAAATTGTACGAAAATACTTTTGTTTCCTTTTTTTCATTTCCCTATTATCTTTGGTGGGGATTACGAGTTTGTTTAGTGCTACTTTTTTTCCCTTTGCTTTCAACTCTTTCCAAAAACAAAAAATCTCATAAGAAAGTTTTTGCTTCTGTAATTTTTTGGGGGGAAATAGGGTTTCTTTACTCATTTTGTTTAGCCTACCTACAAGGATTTTTCTTACTCTCCTGGTTAGTTTTAGAAATTTCTTTATTGCTCGCAGTAGGGGAAATTATTTGTTTTCGGCAACTAGGCAAACAAATACACTCTAGATACTATCTCTCTTTCGCTTTTGCCTTTACGACAATGCCACTCTTCCTTCATTTTTTAAGCGTAGATATATTTAAGATTCCTCTAAACTATCTAATATACCAACTAAGTCCTATGGCTCTGCTTTGGCAGCCCAAAAATCAAATTTACTGGACAAATTTTATCTTTTTAATATATCCCTTTATCGGATACATTATGTTTGTCTTTTTCGAAAAAAAAGAAAGTAATTATGACGACTAAGCCTTCAAAAAAACTCGAAACATTTGTCAATCCTAAACCAGAAAGAGACTATATTATTTTGATGGATTGCCCTGAATTTACCTGCCTATGTCCGATGACAGGTCAACCAGACTTTGGGCACATCAAAATAGAATACGTTCCTGATCAAGCTTGCCTAGAGTTAAAATCCGTTAAGCTGTACTTATGGTCTTATCGTAACGAAGGAGCTTTTCACGAAGCGGTGACTAATAAAATTCTTGATGATTTAGTGGCAGTATGCCAACCTAGAAAGATGACCGTAACTGCGGATTATTTTATACGCGGGGGAATTCGAACCGTGGTTACTGCAACCCATGAAAAGAAAGACCTATGAGAAAACGAACGAAAGCAAGGCAATTTGCTCTTCAATTGCTTTACCAAATAGATTTGAGAAGCACTGATGTTCTTGAGCAACTGGATGATTTTCTATTAGAGAACGGTGCTGCTCCTGAAGTGGAAGAATATGCTAGAAAATTAATCTTTGGGTGTGTAGAGCATTGGGAAGAAATTAACGAGATCATTGCAAAAGTAGCACGAAATTGGGATATTTCTAGAATGGCAGTCGTTGATCGGACTATTCTAAGAATAGCTGTCTTTGAGTTACTTCACCAAAATGATGTCCCTCAAAAAGTAGTTATCAACGAAGCAATCAATTTAGGAAAGCGTTTTTCGACAGAAAACTCAGGAGCTTTCATTAATGGCATATTGGATAACTTAAAAAAATAGCCCCTTATAGAGTATCTGGAATATTTAACCCATAAGACGATCAATCAATAGATAGGCAAGAAAAAGAGACATCATTCCAAAAAACATAATAACGGCTCCAAAAGCCATTAATTTCCAACGAGAGTGTTCCTCTACGACTCTTCGCTCTGCTGAGTTCAAAAATTTATCGGAAAGATCTTGAAAAACGTTACGAGAAGGTAAATCCAACTCCACCTCAGGCAGACCTCCGTTATCAACTCGACTTTCTTGAGATGGGTCTATTTCATCTACTCCATCTTGCCGTCTCATCGGCTCAAAATCAACGGGTTCATGGTTTATATGCAGAAGTTCTGTTGATTTTCCTGGATCATCAATAGCAGCAAAAGGAACGTCGTTCTTATTAAATCTTTTTTCTTTCTTTTTTAAGGCTTCCGGAGTTTCCTTTGCATTAAGCCGATTGATATCAGCAATCAACTCAGCAGGAGTCTGGTAGCGATCTTCTGGAGATTTTGCCATCATTGTCTCGATAATTGCAGAGAATCCAGGAGAGATTTGTGGCCGTAATTCAATAGGGGGGATAAGAGGCTCTGATCTATGTCGATAAAGAACAATCATGGTGTTGTTTCCTCCAAAAGGAACCTTACCAACAACTGCATGATAAATAGTTGCTCCCAAAGAATAGATATCACTGCGACAATCAAATTCATCCATTCCTGTAGCAACTTCTGGAGAGATATAAAAAGGAGTCCCCATGACTGCCCCTGTTCGGGTGAGAGATAAATCTCGAGCCCAATCACGAGCTAAACCTAGATCACAGAGCTTAGCATTGTCGTTTTCTGTGATAAGAATGTTATCAGGCTTGACATCTCGATGCACCAAATTAAATTTAGTTGCTTGCCCTAAAGCAGATGAAATTTGAAGCATAACTTTGCAAGCAGCCTCCTCTTGAAAAACTCCTCTTTCCTCAATGGCTTTACCTAAGTTAATTCCACCTATGTGCTCCATAACATAGAAATAACAATCTTTGCTGGCCTCATAGCCAACTTCGTACCCTTTGACAATGTTAGGATGATCGAGTTTTTCTATACAGATTTGCGCCTCTTGGAGAAATCTTTGAGCAGTGGCTTTTCGTTTACCTAAATGAGGAAAGAGAATTTTAATGGCAACTTCTCGATTATCATTAACCAAGTCTATCGCCTTAAAGACTTCTCCCATAGCTCCTTCTCCCAGCTTGGAAATAATGCGATATCCTCGAATAAATTCTTCATCACCACCTCGAAACTCTCGTACTAACTCTGTGATAAGTTTTTCTTCGAGAAGACCTTTTTCACAGATAACCTTATCAAGAGATTTCTCTATACCCAATTCGCGCATAGCTCCTTGAACTTTAAGGCAAGCCTCAAAAGATTCGGAGCTAAGGACTTCTTTTTTGTCTACTAAAAATCGACCAAAAGCTTCTTGCTCATGCATTCCTAACATGTATCGCTGCTTTCCGTAAAGCGTAACGGGAAAAGACAAATTTGATTAGATACAAATTTTAGCAATTTTTGAAGGAACCCGTCAAGCAAAATTTCAAGACATCTCCCTATTTAGAGGAGACTATTTTGAGAAGGAAAAATACAATGAATAGATTTTTGTTGATCAGCCTCTGTTTATTTTTTCTTTTTTCGATGTTTAGTTGCACCAACTTTTCTCGTAATTCTTCTTCCAAAAAACATTCTTTTATCTATAAGTCAGAAGAAGCATTTATTTTGCAAGAGAAAGGCTCTCATATAGTCTATCTTTATTGGGAAAAACTTTGGCTTCGATTAAAAGACACTCCCGATAAATTTTTTGAACATTTTGAAAACCTCTGGCAGGATGTTCACCTTCAAAATTCATCCATTGTTTCTCATGCATTGGAAGAAAGTTTTCAAGATTTTTGCCGAACGATGGAAATACTCTCTGGTTGGGAAAAATTTTGTGCGCGTCGTTTTTCTTCCCAAGAAAGATAGAGCAAAATATTCCACAGTTCATCTTGCCAGTTTTTCTTCCCTGATAAATGTTCTTGCCAAAACTGGTCAACCACTTTCTTTTCCAAAAGAGGGTGCGACTGTAAAAGAGAGGAGTTAATTAAACTTTCCGCCCAATCTCTTAGCCCTGTACGTAGCCAAAATCCTAAAGGAAGAGCAAACCCCATTTTTGGCCTTTCAAACAGTGCAGAAGGAACATACTGTTGAAGAATTTGCCGCAAAATCCATTTTCCTTGTTTTTTCCTTACTTTAAAAGATAAAGGTATGCCCCAAGCTAGTTCAACGACACGATGATCTAAAAAAGGTACACGTACTTCCAAACTACAGGACATACTAGCTCGGTCTACTTTTGTTAAAATATCATCGGGCAAGTATGTTAAGCTATCTTGATACATCATTTGCAGGGTAGGGGAAAGTTTCTCGATAAAAATAGATTCATCTGCGGGAAGATATCCTAGCTCTTTTGTGAAAGGAAAACGAGAAACGAGGGCTTGGTACATTTCCATAGGTGAGCTGGCAGGCAAAATGCGGGCAAGTTTATGTATTTTTTCTCCTGCTTTTCGTCCCGATTGGTGGTTACTAAAAAGAAAAGTATCCCAAAGAGAAGGAGGGATCTGCGTTAAAAAATAAGCAAAGGCTTTTCGAAAAACTCGAGGAACTCGTTCTAAATTCTGATAGATTTTTTGTCCCCAAATATGACGATTATAACCAGCAAAAACTTCATCTCCTCCGTCTCCAGAGAGAGCCACTGTCACATTTTGACGAGCAAGCTGAGAAATCAACAGAGTAGGGATTTGAGACGAATCGGCAAAAGGTTCATCGTAGATTTCTGGTAAACGTTCGATCAAAGGAAAAATATCATGAGCGCTGAGATAAAGTTCATGATGATCTGTCCCAAGATGCTCAGCTATTGAGCGAGCGTACTGAGCTTCGTCATATTGAGCAGAATCAAATCCTAGAGTAAAGGTTTGCACAGGGCAAGAACTAAGCTTTTGCATAAGAGCGACAACAAGAGAGGAGTCGATACCTCCTGAAAGAAAGGCTCCCACCGGAACATCAGAAAGTAAACGGTCTTGTATTGATTGAGTAATGACTCTCTCTACTTTTTTTTCTAGATCTTTTCCGGTATCTTCGATGGGGTAAGTTAATCCATTTTTCACTATCTCTTCTAGAGACCAATAAGAAGAGATATCCAAAACAGTATTTTTTTGAGTAGAAAATTGGAGAATAGAAGCAGGGGGAAGTTTTTTAATTTTCTGATAAATAGAAAGAGGAGTAGGTACATAAGAGTACTGAAAGTAAAGGGCTAGTGAGTTAGGGTCCACTTCAGCCCTAAACTCTGGATGAGAGTAAAAAGCCTGTAGCTCAGAGCTAAAGAAGAAATTTTTCCCTACCTCACCATAGTAAAGCGGTTTAATGCCTAAACGATCTCGAACAAGACTTATAACTTTTTCTTGTTGATCCCATAAAGCAAAGGCAAACATTCCGACAAATAAGGAAACCGCTTGAGCTACCCCCCATTTTTCAATAGCAGCCAAAATAAGCTCGGTATCAGATTCGCTGCGAAAAGAGTAACCCTCCTCCTCAAGTTGTTTACGTAAAATACGGAAATTATAGATTTCACCGTTGTAGACAAGACAAAATCTCTTGTTTGAGGATACCATGGGTTGATGTCCTCGAGGAGAAAGGTCAAGGATTGCCAATCGACGATGGCCCAAAATGACTCCAGAGCTTTGCTCTTGCCATATCCCTGCGCTATCTGGACCTCGATGTTGGAGAGAGGAGAGAGCTTCTAAAAACCAGGAAGTGTTTGCTTCATAAAAGTTAGCACAGCCAACAAAACCACACATATTTTTAACTAATCTCGACAGATCATAACTTGGTACAAACTTTGTCCTATACGAATAACATCCAAACTTTGTAAGGGGGTTTTACTAATTCTCTCTTCGTTAAGATAAGTACCGAAAGTACTCATCATATCGATTAATTGCCAAGTTTTTCCATACTCCACATACCTGACTTTACAGTGAATCCGAGAAACTCCATTGTCATTTACTTGGATATCCGCCCCGACAACACGCCCTAAAGATACTTCATCTTTACCAGCCAAAGTAATAGATATTTCTTTTTTGTTAATAAGATAAACTTTTCCCAAGCTATCATTTTTCAAACTTAGAATTAAGATTTTTGAAGTGGAGTCTTCTTTAAGAATTTCATTCCAATTTTCCCAGTCCGCATTTTCCCAGAGAAGCCCTTGAGAAATGATAACATTCGCGATGGGAACAATTCTTGCATACTCAACCAAGGCCTTTTGTAAACCCAAACACTTTTTCAATTGATCGTAGGTGATAAATTTTTCTTGCAAAAGGATCTCAGCAAACTCACGGTCTCTTTCTTTGTCTTTTTTAGAGAACTCTTTGTTCGGAGTGCTGGGAAGAGTTTTATACTTGATGATAGTTTTTAAAACTTTGTATTGGTTTTCATCAATAAAGTCATGGGATAAAGCAATCTCAATTAAAGAACTTTTAACGGGTCTCTTTTGTTGGGTTTCTCGACATTCCTGAATCTTCTCTTCATTGATATATCGGTATTGTAGACCTAAATCAATAAAATTTTGATCCTCGTCTTTTCCTGTTTTTTTTATCATAACTCTTTCCCGTATCGCTGCTAACTTTCTGTCTATTCTCAAGGTAACCAGAGAAACCATTTCCCATGAAAAAAAAACTCGGACACTACTATCAATAAAAGAGCTAGAAAATATCCTCCTAGCAGAAAAGATTGAAAAAGCATCCCTGTAAACGAATTATTTTTTTTCACTATTCTTTATTACTCTTTTTAATCGGAGTCGTCATTTTTTCTACGACGTGGTGTTCTAATTATTTGAAGAGTCTGGGTAGTATTTTCGATTGTTCGTGGTTGAACCTTTCTTCCTAGAATAAGTGACTCAACAGTAGCTTTAATAATAGCAAGTGGATCATATATGTCGGCACCATTTTTAGCATCATTTAAGAGTCCCTTACTTTGAACAATCAAATCGGTTATCTCATCAATGACTTGTCGTGCTTGTCTATTATTTCCTAAAACGATATGGCGAGGAAGGTCTCGTTTATCGAGTTCTTCCATTGCTGGTACTAATTTCTCCTTTAGATCAACAAGTTGTTCTGTTGCCCTCTCCAAGTCATCACCTGATAATGACATGGTTCCCAGGGTATTTTGTATTTTCTCGCGAATATTCTCTGGCATTGCAACTCCCCGTGGAAAAAGATTGATTTGCTCTTTCTTGCTCTTTCTAGTTGGAAAAATCTTACAGGATTGGACGTAAAATTTCAAGTTCATTCTATATTTTATGGGAACTCCCTTAAAATGATTCGTAACCCAGAAAGATGATGAGAGTCCGACGAAGAGAACTCCCGAAACGAGCTACATTGGCATTCTTGAGGAGAGGAAAAGAGATTTCCTCCGCGACAAATTTTCTTCTCGGTCTTTCTTTCTTTTGCTGGATAACACCACTCCCAAAGATGCCCTAGAGTGTCATAGATCCCCCATTCGTTAGCTTTTTTTTCACCAACATTATGAGTTCTCCCCTTACTGTTATCTAAAAACCAAGCATATTGAGAGAGAGAGTCAGGACTAGAACCAAAAAAATAGTCTTCATTACTTCCTCCTCGGCAAGCATACTCCCACTCTTCTTCCTCTGCTAAATCAACATTTTTTCCCGTGAGAGTTTTTAATCGCTTGATAAACTCAAGACTTTCCCTCCATTGAATTCTTTCCACAGGACGACAAGGTCCCTTCCAAACCATAGGTTGCTCCCCTAGGACAGATTCCCACTGAGACTGAGTAACCAAATAGGCTGCTAAATAAAAAGGACTCTTAGAACCCAGGAGAGCCCTTTCCTGGGCCTTTTTCCCATAACAGTACCCCGGAGGAATTAAGCGAAAAAGAATTTCTTGTTCATATTCCAGAGAGACAGAAATTTCTACAGGATAACCATATTTTTCAGCATATCTCTCTTGGTAGAGTTTAGCTAAACCAGGGATTGAGTGCTCTGTAAAGTCTGCCATCTCTTGTTCTTCCCAGTTTTCGCAAATTTTTTCTCTTTCAATTTGATCGTATAATAGTTTTATGGTCTGCTCTACCGAGGAATTTTGGTATTTCCAGGTTTGACTTTTTTTTTCAAGTTCATCTAAGGACAGAAGAGATTTTTCCCATTCTTTTTCTTTTATCATTTGATCTATATATTTTTTTTCTCTCTCAAAAATTTGATTTTCTTTCTCTTGCGCTTCTTGGCTTTTTTGCCTAGAAACCAAAGAAAGTTCTTTTTGAGCTTCCCCAGAGAGAGGATGTACTTCCAAGATTCGCTCCAAAGATTCCCTGGCTTCATCCCAATCTTGTCTCTTTTTTGCTGCTCTGACAGAGGTCCACTGTCTAGTTATCTCTTTATGTTTTATTTCGATTTTACTCATCAAAAGAAGCATATCAGGCTGAGGATGTTCGTTTTCTCGAAGAAAAGAGATAAACTCAAGAGCTTCTTTGTGCTGATATGATTTTTCTAGCATCAATAAGTACTCACGATTTTTTTTGTTGCGTTCTTCTTCCGCCCAATACAAATTTTTTTCTTCTTCTAAAATGTTCTTTAAACTATCTTCCTGTAAAGGATAAAACCCTTGTTTTTGTAGATTCTCTTTTAGTTCTTGCTGGCTCTCATCTGTCCACTTTCCTTCTTCCTTTTTAACAAACTCCATAAGCAATCCGCTAGCTTGAACTCGAGCCAAGTTATCTCTCATTTTCATTTGCCATTTTTTGTTTTGTTCGTGAAAAAAGTGTTGTTTTCCCCTTAAATACTCTTGTCGTATGATCTCCAGTTCTTGGGCAATTACAAGCTCAGAAAGACAGGGCTGCTTCAAAGAATGGCTTTTCATTAAAACGTCTATTAGGGCTTGGTATTCTTCATATGTCCAAGACCCTTTTTGACGATGGACAAATTCTTGGAGATTCTTTTTCCAAGTTTCTCTAGGATCTGCTTTTTCCAAGATTTCTCCCAGGGCTTTTTCCATAGCTTCAGCACTTGTAAATCGATCCTCCACTTTTTGGGCAAGAGCTTTTTGAATCAAACTATCCCACTTGGGAGAAAAATGGGGATTTAACTCTGAGGGTAAAGAAAAACGTCCTTTTGGGAAATATCCGGTCAGAAGTTCGTAGAGAATTACTCCTAAAGCATACAAGTCCAGTTTATAATCCAGTTTAGCTCCAGGGGTCATCTGCTCTGGGGCCATATAGGGTAAAGTACCTAACACCACAGAACTGTAAGAAACTTGAGAAGAAACAGATAAACAAGCTAGGCCAAAATCAGTGATTTTGACAGAAAACCCCTGACCTTGGGGCAGTAAAAGAATATTGTCTGGCTTAATATCTCGGTGAATGGTTGTTTTATGAGCAAACGAAAGTCCCCGACAAATCTCTTGCCCCCATCTTACAACTTGGATTGGGTCTATCAATGATTGATCTCGTTTAAGCTTCTCTACAAAATCCCGCAAAGAAGGCCCATCGACGTACTCCATAGTAAAAAAGAGAAGCTCTCCCTCTTTATACAAATCATACGTTTGGATGATGTTCGGGTGGTTTAAACTTTGGGCAATAGTTACCTCGTTGCGGAAACGAGATCGAGCTTTTTCCTCTTGCATAAACTCAGGTAACATAACTTTGAGAGCAACCTGGCAATGATGGTGATGATCTTCGGCTAGATAAACAGCCCCCATTCCTCCCCCCCCAATGAGGCCTCGAATTTGAAAACGCCCTTCTTGGAGTTTGGTGCCAGGGAAGAAGTCTATGGCTTGATTTTTTTTGTGGGCAAATTGATGAACTGTTTGAAAACTTTCAAAGTCTTTAAATTTAGGCATTTTCTCACTCTCGAGAAATGGGGAGGAGTTGGATTATTTGACTGACGAAAATAATTTAATAATCCATATCGTGACCATAAATTGTCAAAACAAAAATAATTTCGGTGAGTTGCTTGGAGGAATATTCTGTAGAGAACAGGGCTCCGAGCAGTGGAATATCCATCAGAAGAGGCACTCCCGTCACAGATTTAATCTCTTTTTCTCTCAAAAATCCTCCTACCAGAATGGTGTCACCATCCTTTACTGTAACTGAGGTATCCAATGAGCGATCAGAAAGAACAGGAATGTTTGTACTCGTTTCTATATCTGTAATTTCGGAATAGCTTGGCTTTAAACGCAACTCTATGAGCTTACTATTGCGGACTAAAGGAGTGACTTCAAGATTAACTCCCGTCTTTAAAAACTCGAGCTCCCAACTCCGATTATTTTGGTTATCAGACTGCTGAGTACTTTGGTTGCGTATAATTTCATCTGTATTTCCCAAATTATCCTTATCACTATTACGTTCCCGAACACTGTTGGCAAAGTCATTTTTCTGATTACTAATATCAGTGAGCTGAAAAAAGGGAATACTGCTACCAGAGTGAAACGATGCTGTCTGCAAATTTTTACAAATAACTCTCGTAGAAGCTTTTAGACGAGACTTCCCTTTACGAATTTCGCTATTGATTTGCAACCGGAAGTTCTTAATGACAGGGTTAGACAAATCACTATAAACCCCACTAATGTTTTCCTCTGAAGGAGCCTTATTCGGACGATTACCTAAACCCACTCCTTTTACATTACTTCCTTTACTCAAGTAATCCAATTGAGTAGAAAGTTCGTAACTAGCGGAAATGTTACGTTCTAAAATTTGAATATCAATAAGAACTTGGGGAATGGGGATATCTAAAGCTGTGAATAGTTCTAGAATTTCAAGAACATACTCAGAACGGTCTCTAACAACCACTCGAGCTGTATCATTGACAGCGTTCACTTGCCCAAGACCGGAAAGAAGAAGAAGGGCTTGTTTTACTAAATCATCGACATCAGCATGTTTAACTTGGTAAATAGCAGTAACAAAAGTTCCCTTGGGAAGTTCACGAAGCCGCTTAAAAGTCCAGCGCATCTGTGAAGATACTTGATCAAAGGCGGGAGTGTCAAAAAAACGTCCTATCGGCTTTTCTTTTTCAAAATCTGCTACAGTGAGCTCTAAACGATTCTCTGTCTGGAAAAATTCTTCCTCAGGAATACGGTCCGTGATTGTGTAATAAAGAACAACATTAGAAGTGTCTTGCTTATCAATTCGTTTCAACGAGATAAAAATAGGAATGTACCCGACTATGGTCAAGCGGGTAGTACTAATGTTAGTTCCTCCCACTGTTTGAGTAAGGTTAGGATCTTCAAAACGACCTTGTTGCTCTTCTATAAAAACTTCACTCAAGAAAAGAAGCTCTTTGTTTTGATATTCTTTACGATAACCACGAAGCTTACCAGGGTTAACCGCATCCAAAACAAAGGTCCATCCCTTAAAAGCACTATCTCGGCTAAGCAATACAATTTCGTTTTCATCAAAATTAAGAAACTTGCCCTCAGCAATGTACTCTTCTAAATAGAGCTGCATTTCAATTTCATGTTCAGAGACTTTCTGAAACTTAAGGTGTTCAATCTCCCCTAGCCAAAAATTGTTTTGCGATTGGGCAAACAGAGAACTAAAAAAAATCAAAAGATACCCGAGAAGAATAACTTTTTCTAAAGAATGACCTCGGTACATTTTTTACTTTCCTGTCAAGCTAAAGATCCAGCGGGTCTCTTGACTCTCTTTACTGAAAACAAATTGACGGATGAGGTCACTTCCTTGTCGGATAAAAATGCTTTCGGATATGGTTCGAAGAATACGTCCATCACTATCATATGCATACAAGCTAAGACTTGTTGTTACCCCTGTCGCAGTGGCATTGATAAACTTAATATCGGCAAAGCGATTTTTATCATCTTCTCGCAAACCAACCACTTCAATTGTAATTTCTTTAGTGGCTAAAGCAGAGGTAACAAAATCTTTTCTATTTTTTCCTGTTTGGTCAGGAGCTTGAAATAAGATAACTCTATCTTCTTCTAGCTCTTCACGCGTTTGGTCAGATAAGGGGAGGTCTTTCTCTGACATCGATTGGAGATTTCTTTCTTCGGGAATTTGCAAATATTCCGACTCGAAAGGTTCATCCAAGGGACGAGCTACACATCCACTGAATATCCAAACTAGAAACAGTAAACTGATTATCTTTATCATTTTTTGATATGTCGAGTCGGGTGAATGAAAGGCTCTACCAGTTTAATACTTTTACAGTCGTAGTTAAATAAAGATCATTTTCTAAGTCTTGAGCAAAGATAAGATAATCTAATTCTGTTTCTATGCAGAGAAAAGAAACATCAAAGTCTTGCTCTAAAATACTGGAACAAAGGCCTGCTAAAGAAAAAAGATTATGACAAGTTTCATGAAGGGCTTCACTATCCATTCCAGATTGTTCCGAGATAACCACTTCACTTTCTTTATCTTGAACAACAATAGAGTCTGTTTCAGCAGGTAGCTGAGGGACAATCTGAGCCAAAATGTATTTGGCATGTGGTTGATCCAAGACCATTCCAGTGGGAGTTACTGTCGCAGCTTCTCTTAAAGCTTGATTTGTTATTGATGGTTTCTCGTAAGATTCATCTAATGCCTCTGGATAAGATTCAGCTATATCTTCAGGAGTAGCGATACCATCATCACTTTCCATTTCTTCATCAAGTTCTTCCTCTGTTAAAGTTGGATCAGGACCTCCTTCTAGAAGAAAAAACTGTTGCCATTGAGATTCAGGAATAGGAAAATGCTCTCCCTTCGGAAAGACCTCAGCTAAATCATATTTTTCATGACTAATAAGAAAAGGTAATATGTTTTTCTCGGGGCAGTTTGCGATTAAAGTATAGCCTTTTTCATCTTCTAGCCAGACATAGTTAGCACTAGCCTCTTTTTGCAAGAGCATTGCTAAGAACTTTAGATTGGCTAAAAATCCTCCCCAGTTCTTTTCAGCTTGATTAAAATCGAGCGATTCAGATAAGTCAGAGTAAATAGATTCGTAGCTTTCTCCCAAAACTAGCAAATCAGAAAATCCTTTTGTCGGACAACACACTAAAGATTTTTTAATATGTTGGATAAAAATATTTTTCAGTTCTGCGGATATCTCGTTTTGTTTACTCTCTTCGCGGGCTTCTTCTGTCTCAAAACTATCTGCTCCCCACTGAAGCTGATCAGAAGAACTTGAGAATGCTCCCTCATTTGACAAATGAGATCCAAGAACTTCGTTTTCTTCTTCCTCTTCTGGAGGTAAAGGATATTCTTCATTAACCTCGGGGAAGATTACATGTTTTTGCTGGGGATCATATTTTTTATTTTTAAAGGTTCGCCAAACATTGGAGAGTTCTGAACTAAAAGTCTTTGTTTCAAAAAGACCAGAAGGATCAGAAAAAAAATGTGTTGATCGCCCAGGAGCAAGGGGAGTCAAAATAGAACTTCTCTTACGATTAGTTCTTGAAGAAGGATTTTCTACATCGAAATCGAGAAGATACACCCCTGGTTCTACTTCGTGACCCGAGATTGACTCGGATATTTTTTCGGGATTAGAGTTTAAGTCCTTGATAGCCTTCTCCTAATGCAAATGTTTCTATAAAACTAAGTGAAACAAGTTTAATAATAAAAAATTTAGGTTTTCTTATTCACCTAGTCGACTGTCTACTTCAGATAAGGTATTCAGTAATTCTTGAGGCTGAGCAGTTTCGTTGGCAAGAACTAAGAGATTTCCTTTTTTTCCGATACTTTTAAGTATAATGAAGCTGTCTTTGGTTTTAAGCAAAAGTTGTTTAACTTCTTTTCGACCAAAATTTTCAAGCCCCTCTTGCCCTACTTTTAGAGTAGAAGCAACTACCGTCCCGAGAGTTTCTACATCCATAGAAGAAAAGGTAGAAGCCAAGGGAACCCCCTCTTTATCGAAGAGAGCAACTCCATTGATTTCATCTGAGCTATCTTTCCACGCCTGAATAATTTCTTGAAAATGTGCGTATTTTTCCATAGTCTCTTTGAACTTTCCCAATGTATAGGTGCTTGGAAAAAAATAAATATTCCAGTTGCGTAGTAGATTTAAGTCGAGGGTAAGACGCGACGAAGACGCATAACCTTACTTCTGTAACTGAGGAGCAACGAAGCCCTCGACTTAAAGATCAAGTAAATGGGATATTTATTTTTTTCCAAGTGCCTTAAGTGTGTACTTTTCCACACCTTAAGGTACTGTTGATGAAAAATCTTGTTTACTTTGAGGAGAAAACAAGGGTTATTTAGGCAATTCCTATAAAAAATTTTGCAACAAGTTTTTTAGGGAACTCCCTCACAATATTTTCAATCATTTTCCTCTTTTTTTTCCGTGGCGCGACTAATAAAATAAAATGCTAACGCCAAAAGAAGAACATTTTTTGCATCCTCAAGATTATTTTGCTTAATTACTAAAATAGCATAGGTTAAAGCCAATATTAATGTAATAAGAGCCCTGACACTGCCTTGTGGTAACCCTAGAGGATGATTTAAAGTAGTCTTTTTCTTTTCCTGCTCAAGACTAGCTAACCAAACAGGAATAAATAAGGAAACCATTAATAAAATGGCTAAAATCCCTAGTTGAACATAACTTTCTGAACTGTGAAATTCGATTTGAATAGGAATATTGAATCGAGCAAAAGGGACAAAGCTTGCAATCAGAAGAAAAAGTATAAAAGTAAAAACTATAGCAAAAGGAAGCCAAGCTAAATAACGAGCTTTAGAACCAGATTTCTCTGGTAAAGAACGAAATCGGTAAGGAGAAAAAATAACCCATGAGATAAGCAAAACGACTGTTAGAATGGCTAGTTGGATATGATATAAGCGAATTTTTATGAGAAATAAAAACAGACTTACAACCAAAACAACTAGAAACAATGCCCGGGCCAAAAACATTTGCCCTTGATTAAAATTTTCTTTACTTGATTCAACCTCCTTTGATCTTGAATCAACCTTCTTTGATTCAAAGGATTCAGAGGAAAGGTTTTCAGAGCCTTCCACTTCACTATTTTTCTTCACTTGTTGCCCTTTTAGACCTAATCGTTTATTATGGGAAAGATTTTTTCATGGGAAACTGCCCATAAGAATAGTATCTTTTAAAAAGAAAAAATATTTTCCCAAAAACAATAAAAAATGATAGATTGTTATGAATATGTTCATTATAGCAAATATCCAACCCAATTCAAGCCTAGAGAGAAAATTCACAATTCTCTTTTTGCTCTCTCTTTTTTTCTTTAGTTGCACATCGCCTCAACTAAACAATTCCGAGGAAAATCGGGACATAGAGGTTCAGAAAAAAGAAGATGTTAAATTTGAGGAAGTTTCTCAACCAAAGAAAACCCCCAATCAAAGCATTGATTTAGTAATTATTCCTTATAAAGGAAAGTACACAAACGAAGCAGAGTTTCAACAAGAGCCTTATAAAATTTCTCAAATCCGCCGTCAAATTATTAATGATTTGGCCCGTTATGCGAGTTTGAGTAGTAATTTTTCCGCTCAAGTAGAAATTTTATTTAGAGACTGGGTTCAAGAAGATGAAGACCGGCCATACTATATTACTCAGAACGTTCGAGAAGGTAAAAACATTTGGCAAGTTGTTTTTATAACAGAACGTCTCCTTTACGGAAGTCAACCTCGCTCCGTTATCTATCGAAAAGCTATTGGAGAAGTCCTTTTGCAAAGTCGAGTAGGAGAAAATCTGTCTCAATTTCCTCTCTGGCTCAGAGAAGGTATATTACATTACACTACAGAGACAGGAGAGTGGTTAGAAAAAGATTTTATTCTCCAACTTTTGACTCAAAAAAAATTTAGTAATCGAGTTATTTCAGATGCTTTAAAAGGTGTTGCTCATCAAGACAGTTTTTTTCCAGAACTAGAAGGGTATTTCACTCTTATCTACCTGAAAGAAAGAATCGGTGAAAGTGGCTTAAAAAACTTTTTTTACAAAATTTTATTAGAGAAAAAAAACTGGGAAGAACAACTTTATGAAATAACAGGAGAACACCTTTTTCCTCTCCATGAAGAATCGTTGAAGTACTCCCGAAGTATTCTCCGTCGTCGTTACGAAGTTGTCATACGAGAGTATCGACAAGCGGAAAGAGCTTACCTTGAAGAGGATTATCCTGAAGCTATTTTGGCTTTCCAAAAACTAATCACTCGTAGTAGAACTTCGAAGTACAGTTTCTTATCAGGAAATATGTACTTTTGGTCTTCCATGTGCTACTATCGTCTAAAAATGTACTCCCGCTGTGAAGAGCAACTCAGTAAATTATTTGAAAGGCATCTTGACTACTGTAGTTATCTACCACTAGCCCGTTATCGCTATGCCATGAGTTTTTATCATCAGAGCCTTTTTCAAAAAGCTATTCTTCATTTAGTAGACTTTCAAGAGAGCTACCCCTTTCACCGCTTTGTTAGTAGCGCCCAGTTCTTTTTGGCTGATAGTCTTTTTCAGAAAAAAGAAAATATTCGCTCTCTTTATATGTGGGAGCGTTTTCTAAAAGAAAACCCAGAACATAATCGCTACCCTGAAGCCTTATTAAAAGCAGGCAAAATCTGCTTGGAAGTCGCCCGCTACCATCAAGCTCGGTTATTTTTTAGAGAACTTGCAAAAAATAAAAATTCTTCCCGAGAGCAACGAACAGAGTCCCATGATTTTTTAGAGCAAATCAACTGGATAGTGCGACAAACGCTTAATCCAAAAATTACTCAAGATTTGAATCAAATGGTTTCCGATTTTGCCCAAGCTGATCCCACAACACGTCGCCAAATTTTAGAACAAATGGAAATGATAGGAGAATTGACGTTCAGCCCTTGGTTAGAGAGTCTAATCGAATCTTACCCGGAACAAACAAAAGATTTTCTTAAAGTGATTCAGTCAGTTGCTGTCCCTGCGGGGCTTCCTATTGCAATTCCTCTCTTACCAAAAAGACCAGATTTAGCCAAAGCCATTTTTATTACTCTAGCTCGTATGGATATGCCAGCATGGGAAGTCCAAAGTATGATTTGGCAAGAGATAGACAGCTTACCAGCAGAAACAAAAAACAAGGTTCAAGAAAAGTTAGGTATGGTTCTAAAAAAATTCCCCGAATCTTTTTTGAAAAAATTTCCTCAACTTTTCCAAAGAATCTACGGAGATAAAAAAGTACAGTTAGAACTAATTGAGCAACTCACTTTAGAAGCTTACGCTGAACAAGTTTCTGTTCTTCATATCTTAGCACTAGAAGGAGCTCCCTCAGTTCAAGTAAAAGCTTTGTTGAACTTAAAGAACTGGGAAGATCCTTCTAGTGCTTTTGTTTTAGAGAAGTTACTTACCGCTAAAACAAAAGAAGTGCGTCTACTCGCATTAAATAATCTTCAACAACTAGGCGTACTCTCCTCTCAGCAACTAATGGATAGTTTAAAAGATTCCGCCTCTGTTGTTCGTCGAAGAGCGATGGGAATATTAGAAAAAAAAGATATTCCTGAAAAATGGAGTTTATTCATACACTTGCTCCAAGACAAAGATTCAGCCATCGTTCAGCAGGCAAAAAATGTACTCTTAAATGAAGCTCGGACTATGGCAAAAGTTTTATCGCCAGAGAAAGAAATATTAACAGGAGCTCTGAAAGAAAAGTTTTTAAAAGAACATCAAACGGAAGGCTTTTATTACAACTTAGTTCAGATCTTAGAAATTCTCCTGGGAAAGATTGACTATTACCCAGGAATGACACTAGCTGAGCGTAAAGCTATTGTTGAACGTGGAGAAAACAGTTAGAAGGAGAACAAGATTGATATACTTGGATAACAATGCCACTACAGCCATCGACCCAAAAGTCGTTGATGCCATGCTGCCATACCTAAAAGAGATCTATGGAAATCCTTCCAGTGCCCACAGTGTAGGCCGTCAAGCAAAACGAGGCTTAGAAGAGGCAAGGCAACAAGTGGCAGGACTTATAGGATGTCTTGCAAAAGAAATTGTCTTCACGAGTTGTGCAACTGAGTCAAATAATACTATCATTAAAGGTGTTGTTGCCCAAAAACGAGCCCAAGGTCGTCATATCATTACCTCACAAATAGAGCACCCCAGTGTTTTTTGTGTATATAAATACCTTGAAGAGCAAGGGTGCGAAGTTACCTTTCTACCAGTAGATAAATCAGGAAGAGTAAACCCCGAAGATCTGTCTAAAAACATACGAGAGGATACTGTTCTTGTGAGTGTCATGCATGGAAACAACGAAACGGGTACTGTTCAGCCTCTCTCTGAAATGGTCGAAATCGCTCATCAAAAAAATGTTTTATTTCACACAGACGCTTCTCAAAGCGTAGGTAAAATGCCTGTAAACGTTCAAGAGTTAGGCATAGATTTTTTAAGCCTCGCCGGTCAAAAAATCTATGCTCCTAAAGGAATTAGCGCCTTTTTTATTCGCGATGGAGTCGAAATTCAACCCCTTCTTCATGGAGGAAAGCATGAAAGAGCATTGAGAGCAGGAACAGAAAATATGGTCTTCATTGTTGGCTTAGGAAAAGCCTGTCAAATCGCTCACGAAACAATGGAAACATATATTCCTCATCTTACTGAAATGCGCGATAGGCTATACCAAAAAATAGAAGAAAAGATACCTGACGTTGTTATCAACGGGCACCTTGAAAACAGACTGTGCAACACAATGAATCTATCTTTCCCAGGAATAATTGGAGCTCAGCTACTCGCTTATATGCCTAGTGTGGCGGCTTCCACCGGATCAGCTTGCTGTCGCCAAGGTTCTCACGTTTTGTCAGCAATGAACATTCCTGAGGAAGTCAAGAGAGGAGCTATTCGACTCAGTGTTGGTAAATTCAATACGATGGAGGAAATCGAAGAAGCCGCCGACATCATTATTTCGACTGTAGAAAAAATAAAAAATAGCTAAGCACGTATTTTTATGCTAAAATAAGCCCCATAATTAATTATCAAGATGCACGGATCCCAATTATGACAGGGATTTGCTAATATTTTCTTTTTTTTAGATGAGGTCAGAGTTTATGAAAATTATGATTTGCTTGATAAGCATTATTTTTTGCTTAACTTCGCACCTTTGGGCAGATCTGCAAGCAGATCAAAGCCAAATAAATCGGTTCCGAGAGAGAATTGAAGTGGAAATCAATGAAGCCATTGATGTGACAAAGTTACTTTCTCGTGGCATTCAACTCGATTGTTGCTCTCGCATTACCAACAATAAAGTACAAGTCTACGCCACTCCTTATGAGCAAGAACTCATAAAGAATATGGGATTAAAAGTTTCTGTTAATCCTGTTCGTATAGGAAAAAACTCCCGCGATGCTTCTTACCATACTTATAACACCTTGACTCAAGAGCTCCAGAGATTGGCCAACAAGTATCCTTCTATTGCTCACTTAAGCAGTTTGGGTAAAACGGTTGAAGGCCGCGAAATGTGGTGCATGAAAATCTCAGATAATGCTAATGAAGACGAAGCAGAACCTAAATTCAAATACATATCCAGTATGCACGGAGATGAAGTTGTTGGGAAAGAGTTAATGGTTTACCTCATTCGTTCACTTCTGGACGACTATGGGCAAGACGATAGAATCACAAAACTAGTTAACCGCACCCAGATATTCATAGTTCCCAGCATGAACCCTGATGGTACAGAGCGGCACAGTCGTTACAACGCTAATTGGATCGACTTAAATCGCAATTTTCCTGATGTAGAAAATGATAAAAATAGCGATCCTAAAGGCCGAGCTATTGAAACTCAAAATGTGATGAAGTTTATTGCTAAGCACAATTTTGCTTTATCTATAAATTTTCATGGAGGAGCTGTTGTTGTTAATTATCCTTGGGACACCAAGTCAGGCAACCCTCCTTACGTGCAACTTGTTAAACATTTAAGCCTAGGTTACTCAAAGCGTAATGTTCCTATGTTTAACTCAACAAGTTTTCCCCAAGGGATTATCAATGGTTACGACTGGTATGAAGTTGATGGGGGAATGCAAGATTGGAATTATCATTGGCGACAAACCCTGGAGCTTACAGTCGAACTTTCCAATCAAAAATGGCCGGATGCCAGTGACCTAGGAAAGTTATGGAAAGATAATGAAGAGTCTCTTCTTTGGTACATGAGCCAAACTCACCAGGGAATTCATGGAACAATTCTTGACTCCGAAACAAACGCACCTATTAAAGCCACTGTAAAAGTGCAAGGAGTCGAAAAACAATGCTCCAGCACAGAGACTCACGGAGATTTTTACCGCGTTCTATTACCGGGACGTTACAACTTAACCTTTTCTGCTCCCGGTTATGCGAGTAAAACCATTACCGAAGTAGAAGTACAAGATACCAGTTTTTCTCCTACTGTTTTAAATGTAAAACTCTCCGCTAACTAAATCCATGAAGAGCTTTGGTTAAACCGAAGCCCTCCTCATTGCCTAATAAAGTGAGAAACCAAAAACTTTTGGTTTCTCACTAAACATCTAGGACATTCTATTATGACTAGTAAGGGCATTAAGCGCCATATTCTAAAAATAGAAGTAGCTCCCAACTTTTACCAAAGAATCGAGTTAGAACAAAGCCTACTTTTAGGCCGAGATGAAGACTCTGTCGATATTGTTTTGGACGACTTAAGTGTGTCGGGACAACATGCAAAAATTGTTAAGGAAAACAAGCAGGTTTTCCTAGAAGATCTAAAATCGACTAACGGAACTTTAGTAAATAACACTAGCCTGAAGGGAAAGAAACAAATTCTTTCTCCCAACGACACTGTTTATATAGGCTACTGTAAGTTACTTTTGACAGAAGAACTTGATTCAATACCTGATTTGACTATCGACTTACGTAAAGAAGAAACTCTATCAGAAGAAAAAATCTGCGATAGTTTTGATACTCTTATTATTTTTCCCTCCCAAGCAGGAAGACGTGTTCAAGATTATCTTACTCCTAAAATAGAGTCTTTAAGTTTGTCTCAAATGGTAAAAAACAGCTTACTCGCTGCTTTAGGTGAAGCATTAGAAAACTCTCACCGTCATGGTTGTCAAAAATCTTCTTCCTTAAGTCAATGTCGATTTATTCAGCGGAAATCTGAGATTGAAATCCGAGTTTCTGATGAAGGAGAAGGATTCGATTACAAAAAATGGCTGAGAGGTTCCCAAGATAAATCAATGTTTAGTCTAGGTATCTCACTCATTCGGCAAAATGTCGACTTGGTCGAATACAATCTTCGAGGCAATGAAATCATCTTACGAAAAAAAATCTACTCCTCAGAGGAAAGCACCTCACCTCGTTCATTGAATTTAGATATGCCAGCAGCTATGAACTATTTTAAGATAATGGCAACAGCTCAACTTTCCCTCTTTGTTTTTGTATCTCTTTGCTTTCCTTTATTCTCTATACTACTAACACCTCAAGTAAATTCACCTTCATTTTTAATGACTACTTTGCAAAACTTGCTTGGACTTCCTGAAAGCATGGAGCTCATAGGGAGTGTTTTAGGAGTACTTTCTTTAGCAGCAGGAGGGATCTTTTTTTGGAGCTACCAAAAGATTTTTAGCTCTTCATAGACAAGTTCGGATTTTTATTTTTAAAGTTTGCGTTGTGTGTAGCTATATGTTATACTTTTAATCAGATGAAAAAATGCTCTCAGCAAAGCCTTTATTTTATTGGCTTAGCTTAGGGTGATGTATGGAAGATTATAGGACTTCTTGTTATTTAGTTATTCAAAACTAAACACACTCCAAGTTAGTTATTCAACTAAAATTTTCCACACATAGTTGTTTGTAAGGTTTCCAAATAATTTCTTTGGGTAAAGGAAGTTAATATTGGCCCAAATCATAGTAATGGACGGTCCAGGGGTTGGCAGAACCTTTGAACTTTCTAATATGAACAGTATTGGTAGGGGAGATAGTTGCAATATCCGTCTATCAAGTCCAAAAATCCATGAGCAACAAGCAACTATCCAGCTAGAAGGTAACTCCTACTCTATCGTATCAAGTATTGCTGGCGGTGTTCTGGTTAATGGACAGTCTATCCAGCAGAGCCATAAACTAAGTCATGGAGATATGATAACCCTAGCTGATATTATGCTTCTGTATGGAGAGGACAATCAACAATCTGCAGCAAACCCTTTGGCTTCGCCAGATGCGCTCCCCCCCCATTTACAAGAATCGACTGAAGAACAACCCACTATCAAAAGTAGGCAACGTTTCTATAATAACACAGAAAGCGCTATCGCTGGAATGTCAGAAACGAAACAAGCCTCTCGTAACATGGAAGTATTGCTAAAAATTAGTAATGCTATTATGTCTAAGCTTGAAGTGAGAGATCTCTTACAGCATTTACTTGATATTATCTTTGGTGAATTGCCTGCTGACCGAGGAACCATTTTTCTTCGTGATCTTAAAACCAATAAACTTTGGCCAATGGCAACAAAGACAGCAAGTGGGATTCCGGTTTCAGATAAAGTAATGGGATCAAGGACGATTATTAGAAACGCCTTTGAAACAAAAGAAGGGGTTTTGACTAAAGATGCTCAAGAAGATAATCGCTGGGAAGCAGGGATGTCGATTGCTCAACAAAACATTCATGCGGCAATTTGTGTGCCCATGGTTGGAAAAAATGAGCAAGTCTTAGGAATCATCCACATCGATACAACTCGTGCTGACCGAGTATTTAATGAAGACCATCTTCGTTTAGTAACAGCGATTGCAATGCAGGCTTCTCTTTCTATAGAGAACGCTCTTCTTGTTCAACAGCTGGGAGAAAAGAAACGTATTGAGCAAGAGCTAGATATTGCAAGCAATATCCAAATGGAGCTACTGCCTAAACCTGAGCAATTTCCAAAAATGGAAGGGTTAGATGTATATGGAGTCATGATTCCAGCGAAAGAAGTCGGAGGAGATTACTACGATTTCTTATTAGCTAATGACGGCTCTAATAAAGCATTTATCTGCATCGGAGATGTTTCAGGAAAAGGAGTCCCCGCTGGTCTTGTTATGGTAATGGCTAGATGCTTCTTTCGTCCGCTTATTCTCTCAAGTAAAAATACCAAAGAAGTGGTTGATGAACTCAATAAATTTTTGGTGGAAGACACTCGTAAAGATATGTTTATGTCCATGCTAGTTTTAGCTTGGCATCCTGATGAAAACAAGTTTACTTGGACAGGAGCAGGACACGAGCATCTCATTATATATCGAGCAGCAACCAAAACTTGCAAGTCCATTCGAGCCGGTGGTATTGTTCTTGGCATGATGAAAAGAGCTGATAAATTCTTTAAAGAACAAGAATTTACTCTAGACACTGGCGATGCTCTCATTCTATACACTGATGGAGTAACCGAAGCTGTTAGTGAAGACGATGGAATGTTTAGCTTAGAAGAAGTAGAAGAGTTAGTTCTAAAACATGTCGAGCTTGACAGTGCTAAAGAAATCAATGATAACATACTAAAGGATCTACAGCTTTTCATGGGAAAAGCTCCCCAACATGATGATATAACATTGGTTACTGTCAAAAAGACATAAGCGTATTTGCAGGCTTCATAGCTAAAAATAACTATGAAGCCTGCAAAACAATATGATTATCATAAAATCTTCCCCAACAAAGCTCCCAAATCTGCAGAAAATTTTCGTCCAATTAAAAAATCTTCTCCAAATTCAGAAGAATTCTCCTAAATCTATTCTAACCTCTTAGTAAAAATTAATTGAAACAAATTCAAGAATTTCTCTAACATTCTGAACGAAGTTTTCGTATTCTAAGATAGAGATTATTTCCCACTACACTTAACTTGCGTAAAATCGAATAAAGAAGAATGGCTTCTACACCTGTAATGGATATCAGAGAAAGGAGGTAGGGCGGTTTTGAAAAAAACACTTTGCCCTATTTGTTATGAAATGGTGGTATCTTTTATTAACTGTCCTCATCGCCGGATGCGGAACTTATAAGCCGAGATATAGTTTTCGCTTAGTAGAAACTCAATCTAATGATCCAGCAGTTTACACTAAGCAAGCAACTAAAAAAGCTCTCCGCTTTAAAATTTCTTACAAAGGTCTCCAAGAGAAGATACAGGAAAAAAATAGCCGAGAAATCATTACCTTTAATATGAAGCTAACCAATATCGGCTTGCAAACAATTATTATTCGCCCCAAAGAGTTCGCTCTAGTTGACGATGAGAACAATCGATTCCCTCATGGTCAAGTATCTCCCGAGGAGAGAGAAATTCGCTTAATGCCCCAAAGTTTGACTAGCTTAACTCTATTTTTTACTCTTCCCCCCAACTATAGCCTAAGCAAAACAGGATCTTTTCGTTTGCTCTGGAATTATCAAGTTGGTAAACGAGACTATCGTAGAGTAAGTAAATTTATTAAACACACGGTAAGCTATCAGTATCGAGACTCCTACTATGGCAGCTATGGCTTTTATCCTAGCTGGAAACACAACTATCGTTTTAGACGATTTGGTGGTTATGGCTATTCTCGCCATAGGCGCGGTGGGCATTGCTATTGATGATGTTGCAAAAATTCGTTTTTGTAGCGTATATCAAAGCTAGCCTAGGTATATATTTCAGCGTGTCCCCCCTCAAAAAAATCCTTTTTATCTCACCCAAAGGGGAGATAAGAAGGATTTTTGTTTTGGGTGGAATTTTGTAGCATATGTTAAACTATGCTACAATAACGATAACCGCAAAATCAATGCCCCAAAGTCAAAGCCGCAGGACGTCTAGGATCAGAAGCACCATAAAACCCTTCTGGTGCTTTCATGATGCTTTGAGTGCTTCCCATAGAAGCTTTCAGCTTAACTTGATGCCCTTTCTGCTCTAATATATCTATTGTATCCTTACTTAATCCCTTCTCTATTCGCAATTCATCGGGAAGCCATTGATGATGAATACGAGAAGCATTTGTCGCCTCAGCAATATTCATCTGATGATCAATCACATTTAGAATGATTTGTAAAGTGGTTGTAATGATACGACTCCCTCCAGGACTTCCCGTCACTAAAAAAAACTCGCCATCTTTTAAAACTAAAGACGGAGTCATGGAACTGAGCATTCGTTTCTCTGGTTGAATCGCATTGGCCTCTCCCCCCACTAGTCCATAAGCATTTGGTACTCCTGGTTTAGAACTAAAATCATCCATTTCATTGTTTAGGAGAATCCCCGTTCCCGGAACAACATGCCCAGAGCCATAACTAAAGTTAAGAGTGTAGGTGTTAGAAACGACATTGCCATAACGATCAACAACAGAGTAATGAGTTGTTTCATTACTTTCGTATGGCCAAGGATTCCCTGGAAAAACTTTTTCACTTTGATTTGCTTTTTTCAGGCTAATTTGGGATAAAAGTTTTTTACTATATAATTTTGAAGTGAGTCCTTCTTGGGGCACCTTTACAAAATCAGTATCCCCTAGATGTTTCGATCTATCCGCATAAGCTAAACGCATAACTTCTGCTAAAAGATGAATACTTTTTGCATTGTTGTGCCCCATTTCTGAGAGAGAAAAATTCTCCAGAAGATTTAGCATTTGAATAAGATGAATTCCTCCAGAGCTAGGAGGAGGCATAGAATAAACCTGATAACCCCGATAAGTTCCTTCTACTGGCTGACGAATGACAGCTTCATAGCGAAGAAGATCTTCCTTACTTATAATTCCATGATGCCTTTGCATGGATTTAACAATTTTTTCTGCAATTTTTCCTTCATAGAAAGCCTTTCGCCCCTTGCTTGCAATCTGCTTAAGAGACCAAGCTAAATCTTTTTGAATGAGCTTGTCTCCGATACGAAAATTTTCTCCATTTTCTCGAAAAAAGATTTTTTGGCCGGCCGAGGATATCCGTAAACGTTTTCTTGCCGAACTTAAGCCTCTTGCCAAGGAAGAACTTACAACAATTCCTTCCTCTGCTAAACGAATTGCAGGTGCTAAGGCTCGGGAAAGAGAGATTGTTCCATATTTTTCTAAAGCCAAAATCATTCCCGCCACTGTCCCCGGAACGCCTGCAGAGAGATAGCTACGATGTGCTTTATTGACATCAACATCCCCATTCTCATCGAGAAACATATCTCTAGTAGCAGCTAAAGGAGCTTTCTCTCGGTAATCAATAGCAAGAGTTTTTTTTTCTTTGGCGGAATGAAGAAGCATAAAGCCACCCCCACCTAAATTGCCTGCTCGAGGTAAAGTTACTGCTAAGGTAAATCCCACAGTAACAGCAGCATCAATGGCATTTCCTCCTTCTTTGAGTACCTTTACTCCCTCTTCTGTGGCAATTTTTTCTTGGCTAGCGACCATTCCATGAGGAGCATAAACTGGATGAAAAATATCTAGGTCACTGAGAATAGGACTACTTTGTCCCAACGTAAGGGTCAAAGACAAAGCAAGAAACAGTAATAAACAGAGACTTCTTGGCCAAAAATGCTTCATTAAACTTATCCTAATCTTCTAAAAATTTTATTGCACTTCATATACCCAATTGCTAAGATATAAAGTGCCTAAAGGCCTGTATAAAGAACTACGTCATTTTTCAGGGAGCCTAGGCTACCAAGTCAACACATCTGATTCAAGAGATAACTCTATGTCAAATGAAAGCAATGAAACCCCTATTGCTGCGGATGCAATCGTTGGGCAAACTATTGCCAACTATAAAATTGTCCAAAGAATAGCGAATACCTTAGTTTTTCTTGCCTACAAAAATGATCCAGACAATCAGGTTGCTATAAAATTTTTCTATCCTGATCCCATTGCTGATAATAAAGACTTGATCCTAGAACGTTTAGAAGGCGTTTGTCAACTAGATCATCCCAATATTATTAAAGCGTACGAAGTTGGAGTTGAAAAAGGCATAATTTATGTCGTAATGGAATACTCTCCCGGTGAAAATCTCTACGATCTTCTTCAGAGAAATCCACGACTTCATTGGGCTGCTGCAGCTGAAATCGCTCGCGAAATAACAAGAGGGCTAGTTTCTGCCCATGCTATGGGAGTTAACCACTTGAGTTTACATCCCGACCGAATTCTCCTTAGCACCAGTGGACAAATTCGTGTTAATTTCTGCAATGAAGGGGTCATCACTCCCAGCAGCGAAGTTGTTAACTATGTTTCTCCAGAGCTTTTTTTCGGACAAGAATTGGAAGAACGCTCAGATGTATATTCTTTAGGAGCCATTATTTACAGTATTGTAATTGGAACCCCTCCCCTGAAAGGTAAATCCCCTAAAGAAATTGCTCTCAAACATCGTCAGTTTGCTTCTATGCTCCCTAGCTATGGAGTTGCTGATATTCCTCACAGTCTTTCTCTAATTATAGAAAGAACTATGAGCAAAGAACTCAAGCAAAGATATTCTAATAGCTATGAACTCTTGGCTGCACTAAACAACTTCCTCCTAAACGACATCGGAGGCAAGCACGTCTTTTTAAGAAATACTTTGCGAAAAAAAAACAATCTCCGTCTCCAATGCACAGCCTACCTATTAGGCTCGTACAAAGAACTCCTACCCAAAATTGTTGTTAGCTCTGAGAGCGACAAGTCTTTTAGCGAAGCGATCAACCAGGAGAGAGATCGACTTAAGCAACAAGATCCTCCTAGCTCTATAGAAGAAAAGCCCGTAAAAGTCGAAGAGAAAAGTTCTCGCAAATCAACTAGTGGCGAGTTTCCTGGACAGACATCCAAGATATACAAAGAGAGCCTAAAAAGCCGCTTTAGCCATTCCGTAGAAGCGAAGTTTGGTCGCCATTATGTATTAGTTATTTTTACCTCGATATTTTCTTTCGTCACCAGCTTGGTTCTGTTTTTTACGGTATAGAGCAAGTTTTTGTAGCGTATCCCCGAAGGGGATTAACGTGAATAGCCCTGGGTTTCCAACCCTTACTTTTATACACATAATCCAGCTTTTCTCGATAAACGTACATATTAAAATGTGCCTACCGCTTTGCGGTAAGCACATATTAAAATATATGTTTATCCCGCAGAGCCCATTAAATTTTATATTTGTTATGTTAAAAAATACCAAATTTTGAGTTTCAAAATCTTGTGTATAAAAGCAAGGCATAAACCCCTAGCTACGTTCCCGCAGTGAACGCATTCTCTACTCTTATTTCAACGCAGTCGAGCCACCCCCTAGCGCACAGTCGACCCGGAAGGAACATCCTTATCAGGATTCAAGAACACAGCTGCTCCTTTTACATCTGCACAGAGAATCATCCCTTCGCTGATCAAACCTCTTAGTTTTGCTGGTTTTAAATTGACCAAAATGGGGAGCTTTTTTCCCAAAACTTGCTCAGGCGTGTAGTATTGAGCAATTCCAGCAATAATTTGGCGCGTTTCTTCCCCTATTTTGACTTGTAACTGGAGAAGTTTGTCCGCCTTTTCTATTTTTTTCGCTTCGATGACTTCGCCAATGCGAATATCTAAACGGGCAAAATCGTCGTAGGTAACTTGCTCTTTTGGGGAATTAGCAGGAGCTTTTGAAGCTCCTTCGCTTTCAGTCTCTCTCTTTTGAAGCTCTTTCCACTGTTTTTCACTGACTTTTGGAAAATCGTAGGAATCTTTGGCATTAATTTTCTGACCACCAGGCACTTTTTCTGACAAACTGCTCCAGCTAACTTCCCCTTCCAGATTAAGTTGACTGTAAATGCTCTTGGACCACTGCGGTATAATCGGAGAGAGAAGCAAAGCCATCTTCTTGGTCACTTGGATTCCGACATACAAACAACTTTCTGTTTGGGAAGGGTCGTCGCTTTTTTTCCAAGGGGCCTTTTGATTAAAATACTGGTTTGCTTTTTCGCTCAAACTAGCGACTTCTGAAATAACTTCTTTCCAAGACATATTATCATAAGCTTGTTTTATTTTACTCTCGCTTTCCAGGCATTGCTCTAAAAGTTTTTTGTCGTCGTCTCCTAGGTTTTCTCCTGAAGGAACTTCTCCCGAAAATTTTTGATCAACAAATTTAAGCACTCTTTGAGAAAAACCGACGGTATTCTTGATAAAATCTTGCTGGGAGGATTTCTGAAAATCTTTCCAAGAAAAGATATTATTTTTCTCTTTTCCTGTATCTAAACTAGATAAATAATAGCGAAGGAGATTAACATCAAATTTTTCAGAAACTTTCTCTGCTGGAAAAACCGGAATATCATGAGCGCTTTGAGCAACAAAAGCAGAAGGTAAGTCTAGCTCTTGGGCCATCAGTAGTATAGGCCAAACCAGAAGATGAGAGCCAAGAGTATCTTCTGTAACAAAGTGAATAACTTCAGTCGATTCTTTTTTCCAGTAACTCTTCCAAGTCTCTCCTTCATTCTCTTCTCCTAACAACTCTTGTGTAGTTGAAAGATAAGCCAGAAGAGATTCTACCCAAGGCCAAATAACTTTCTTTGCGCCATCTTCTATCGGAACAGGTATTCCCCAGTAACACTCACCGGTTATAGAAAAACTAGGAACAAAGTTCTTTAATTCCGCCATCTCTTTAATAGATTCTAAGGATTGCTCTTTAATCCAGGATTCCCATTGAGCTTTGAATGGCTCTAGTTTCAAGTACCAATCTTTACGAGGTAACTTTGGTTTCTCCTCATCTTTTTTAAGCTCCGTTTCCGAAAAAGGAAAGCAAGATTGGAGAAAAGGATTTTCTTGTTCTTTTGTAGTGGCTTCTCCGGCAAAGCAAGACTCCGGTAAGTAGGCTTGGTGAATAGAGCTAAATAATTGGTCGTTGAGTTTTCCTTGGATATATTTTTTTTTGTAGAGACTCGTAAAAACTTCGCGGACAAAAGTTGCATGCTTCACATTTACTAGGTTACTTGTTCCAGAGAACTTACTAAAATCAATTTGCCATTTGGCTAAAACATCTTTTAGTTGCCCCATATGCTCTTGCACTGTCGCACGCGGAGTTTTTCCCGAAACATGGGCCTTTCGAGTAACAGAGGTATGGTAGTCATTGCTTCCTCCAATACAGACAACATCTTTGCCCTGCATTTTTAAATAGCGATGATAAATATCCGCAGGCAAATAAAGAGCACACATCCTCTGCAAGGAAAGAGGAGCATCGACAGGAGAAAACTCCGTCGTTAAAAGAATTTTTTTGTTATTTTCTTGATCCACTTTTTCTAATCTCCATTTTTTTCTTTTTTAAACAAAATACTTCCTAGCCATTTTTCGAAATACCCCATTTTTTCCGTTTTTCCCAAAGGGTTTTTCTACTAAAACCCAGGATTTTAGCTAGTTGGACGTCGTTATATTTCTCTTGCTTGGCCAAAACAAAATTACGGGCATAGTCATCGACCGAGAGCTCTTCGTTAAAGAGATCTATTATTTTTTTCTCAGCCGTTTCTGAAATTTCTTTGAAGTGGTCAGCGGTTAAGGTTTCTACTTCATAGATACTAAGAGCGTAGTACATTATATTCCGAAGTTCGCGAATATTTCCCGGCCAAGAGTAGTCGGACAGGAGTTGCATGGCTTTTTTATCAACAGAATTTACGGGAGTTTCATTCTCTTGGGTGAACTCTCTTAAAAAATGATCGACTAAAAGAGGTATATCCTCTTTGCGATCTCGCAGAGGAGGAAGATCAATTTGGACAACTTTTAAGCGAAAAAAGAGATCTTCTCTAAATTCGGATTCTTCGACCAACTTTTTCAAATCTTTGTTCGAAGCAGAAACAATACGCACATCTACAGGAATATCTTCCTTTCCCCCGACTCTTCGTACTCTATTCGTTTCGAGAACACGGAGTAAATTGGCCTGCATAGTGGGGCTCATATCTCCTACCTCATCTAAGAAGAGCGTCCCTTTGTCCGCCCATTCAAAAAGCCCTTTTTTGTCTGAGTCAGCTCCAGTATAAGCCCCTTTTACATGGCCAAAAAGCTCGTTGGCTCCGAGAGAATCAACAAAGGAGGCACAGTTCTCCGACATAAAGTTATGTTTTTGGCGCAAACTATTATAATGAATAGCACGAGCAACCAGCTCTTTTCCGGTGCCACTTTCACCATGAATAAAAATAGGTATATTTCTATCAGATACTTTATCCAATATTCGAAAAAGATCTAACATAGGAGCGCTTTTACCAATGATATTGCTTTGGTTGTACTTGTTTTGTAGATTTTCTTGCTTTTGCGAAAGAATGTATTTTACTTCCTTAAGCTCTTCTTTTTGGTTCTCTACTTTTTTCTCTAGCTTGGTATTAGCAGAAGCCAAATCTTGGTTTAAACCCTTGATTTCAGTCTGCTTACGCTTATTTTCTTCTAAAAGCCTAGTGTTTTCGATAGCTAGAGTGGCTTGCGTAGCAAAAGCTTCCAAAAGATTTTTTTCTTTTTGCGAGAAAACTGCTTTTTGGAAACGATTGTCAATATAGACAGCCCCTATCGTTTGCCCTTTATTAATTAAAGGAACTGCTAAGACAGAATGTAACTTCAATTCATTAACACTACGATATCCATCAAAGCGACCATCCTCAATCGCATCAGAGGCCAAGATCGGAATGCCTGTTCGCACAACCTTCTCTGTAATCGAATGACTGATTTCTAGTTGAGGATTATCAATTGCTTCTTTTTCAAAGTTGCGGGCTACTTCGAACTCTTTTTTGTTTCCTTGTTTTGTCAATTCTTCGTCGGTCAGAATAATAAAACCTCGCTCTGCATTAGTTAATTCAATCGCAGTATCAATAATCAGTTCTAAGAGGTTCGGTAAATGATGTTCTCCCAGTAGTTTTTGATTGATATCTAAGAGTTTTACTAGATTGAGGTTTTCTTCTCGTAAGGCATTAAGATGAGAAATATCCATTTCCTCCTGGTAATCCATAAGAGTTTTCTCAAAATTTTCCGGTATCGCAGCTAAAGTTTTACTATGATGAGAAACGCTCATGGAAAACTCTGTATTTATATTCTTTAAACTCTCTTGTAGTCTTTGCGGTTCAAACATTTTCCAAAAATTTTTCTGAATATCTTCACTAAGCCCATCTAAACAACTTTGAGCTAGTTCATAAGATCGGCGAAACTCTTCCAAGGGCAAAGCAACATCTTCTCCTCTTTTTTGGAGAAGGCTTGCTTTTTGAAAATAAAGTTGCCATAGAAACCCCTTTTCTCCTCTTTGCTCGACATATTTGATCGTATTTTCAAGAAGTTGCTCTATCTCTACTCCTGTATCTCCTTCTCGAAAAGCAATTTGAATTCGGATAAGAGCCAAATATGATTGAAGATGGGGGTAGTTTAATTCTTGCTGAATTTTTTCCCCTTTTTCCCAGTAAATTTTTGCCTGGTGAAGATCTTCCTCTAAGTATGCCGAAGAAAGATCTCCCAAGGTAAACGCTAGGCGATCTTTAAGTTCATATTTTTGGTAAAGCCCCAAGGCTTTTTCAAAATGGTCAAAGGCTTCTTCTCTTTCGCCTTTTTGTAAAAAAAACTTTCCTCTGCTATAGTAAACCTCTGCTTGAAGAGCGGGAAGTTGATTTCTATGAGCGAGAACATCAGCTTTTTCCACTAGGGGCAAATACTTGTCAAAGCAACCAAGCAAAAGATAGAGCTGTCCCATATCTAAACTAGCTAAGACCACTGCGTAAGGGAGTTGAAGTTGTTCAAAAAGAAGCAAACTTCGTTGAAAATAATCTAAGGCCTCTGAATAATCTCCGCTTTGTCGCTTAAGAGTGGCATACATTTGCATTAGGTTCGCCCCAGCCCCCACTTGATTAATTTTTTGAGCGATCTCAATCCCTCTTTTTGTGAAAGGGGCCAAGGAGGAAGCTTTTTCCCAAACCATGCTATTCTTTATGATCTGTTGATACAAAGTAATAGCCTTAGCTTTATTCTCTAGCTTAGGATAATGTTCTAAGATACACTCTAAACCTTTTTCTCGGTAGCTATTGGACGACTCCATTTTCTCTTGCCTATGGCGCAGTTGAGCATAAATGCTGTAATATAGAGCTTCCAGTAAAAAATCAGACCCTTTCTCAATTTTTCGCCAAGCTTGTTCTCGATATTTCTCGGCTTCGTCAAAAGCACCTTGTTTTGTATAAATGGCACATAAGCGAAGTAAAGACAAAAGAGAATCGCGAGGCTCCTCTTTTCGAATATTTTGAAAAAGAGAAAAGGACGCCTTATATTTTTTTAGATAGTATTCAAGCTCTGCTAAATAAAGATGGTTTTCCGGAGGAATTTCTGGCTTTTCTCCTAATTTCCGGTACTCTTCCACCAGCTCACTTGCTTTCCTCAAGAGACCTAACTGAATTGCTTTACTAAGAGCTTTGTCTAGAGACTGCATCATCTTTACTTCATCCTGGGCTTTTTTATATAGACGAGAAAGAAGGAATGATGTGTAGGAATTAAAATTGCTAGACTCAATTCCTCCTGCCAAGGATAAAGCAAAAATTTTTCGTTTTTCTTCCGCAATATCTGCCTGAACGTAGCTCTTAACACTGCTACTGGTAAACTTAAGTCGAAGATGAAAGGTAAAAGTAATGAGCCCGCTGGAGTGAAGATAAAAAATGGCTGAGATAATTTGCTCTCCTGGGATATCAAGACTAGCAAAAAGTGCTGTCAAGGGAAGAGCTGTATCGCTCAAGGAAAGTAGCTGTAAAATTTTTTGACAGAGAGGGTTTATTGTTTCAAGATAACTAGGAATAGAATTCTCTAAGTTTTTATGAAAAACTTTATCTTCCAAGCCCCCATCAATACACCATTCTCCCTTTTCTTTGTAAAGGTTTCCCCGATCAATCATTTGGCGTAAAATAATTTGAATATGTAAAGGGTTTCCTTGGCTCCATTTTTCTAATTGTAAGGCAAACATTTCAGGAGTATAGCTCATTCCCAAGTTCGCAGAGACTACTTTCCCCACCTCTTCTTTTCCAAAAGGAGAAAGACTAACCCAGGAAAACTTCTCTTTCCAGTCGGGAGTATCCCAATAGCGATCTAGTAATTTTTTAAGAGGATGCCTAGACGACTTAACGGGTTGATAAGTAAAGACTAAAAAAAGAGACACATCGGAATTAGATTCGTCCAAAAGCGCTTTTAAGAGGTACTCTAATACATCCAAAGCCAAAGGATGCAGTAAATGAATGTCGTCCAAAAGAAGAACTAAGGGAGATGTTCGAGTAGTGCGTATAATAGACTCTGCTATTTTTTCGCGCGTTTGTAAGTAAAGTTCGTTTTGCGAATAATCTAAGTGAAAAGGAGGCGTTTCTTTCGGAATATCAGTCACCAAAAAATTATCGACAGCTAGTTTGTCCAGAATAGTTTCAAAGGGAGAAAGAGGAAAAGCCAAAGGAGAAACTGTCGAGCAAGCTATACAGTTGATTTTTTGATGATGGCTAAGAAGAGATATCTGGGATAAGAGTTTACTTTTGCCTTCTCCGGCATTCCCTTCAATGAAGTAACCCCCTAGAGAAGAAGAGGATTTTTCTTCGCTAAACTTTTCTAAAGCTAATTTTATTTTATCGTTAATCTTCCAGTGATCGACAAACTCACTTTTTAGAAAGGTAGTATTTTCTCCCAGAGGAATAGATACTTTTTTAGAGTGTATACTAGAAAGTTCTTGAGCAAATTCACCTAAACTATGGAAACGATCTTGAGGGAGAGGAGCTAGACACCGAGAAAGAACCCGAGCTATTGGTTCCTCAAAATCCTTGAGCCCACAAGGCGCTAAAACTCCATTTTCCCACTTTCCCCCCATGAGTTGGTAAAGAGTTACCCCCAAAGAAAAGATGTCGCAGCGGAAATCATGCTCAAAACCATAAATAACCTCAGGAGCTGTATAAACCGTAGGGGAAAAAAAGCTATGCCCTGGAGGAACCACTCCTGCCTCAACTAGCCCAACTCGCTTATTCTCTTTACAATAGGTTATTGTGTAAGGAGAAAGTGAATAATGAAAAAGTCCTTTACCATGAAGAGAAGAAAGAGGGACGATTAGTTTTAAAATGACCTGGATAAGCTCTTCAGTTTCCATCTCTTGTAAAATAAGAGGAGCCTCTTCTTTTATTTTTTCTGTTGCAAAATAGCAAGCCTGTTTCTTTTCTTCCAGAGGAAGAAGTCCATTTTCTTCAGAGAGAACGACTCGGTCAAAATCAGTGACAAGGTGAACTCCAGGGTACTGTAATTTTTCTAACCAAGTAAAAGAATGGGTGTAGTAAACAGAAAGCTGGTTCCAGTACAATTGCTTTTCAATATCAGGGAGGAAGAAAATTTTCAAGTAGGAATCAATGGAACGAAGGGTATCATAGGCCAGGAATAAACAAGAGTTCTCGGAATGCTCTATCTTTTGTTGAATCTCATATCTGTTGTTAAAAACTTTTGCCTCCATATGGACTTTGAACCTTTTGCTAAAGTTTTTTGATTTTGTAGTTATGCGTTCTACGTTTTTTTAGGTGAATATCATGCAAAGGATGGAGGGCGAGCTC
>JAJDCR010000159.1 GCA_029260735.1 Planctomycetota bacterium | reverse complement strand
CTTCCGTCCTTTACGTTTTCTATGTTTTCCTTAACTGAATGAGCTTGCCCCCTGTTCGTTCCTCACGGTTCCCCCCAAATGGGGAACCTCTGAAAAATATACCTAAGCCCGATTTAAGATATGCTACAAGAACTATATATTCCAACAACTATGCTACAGCAGTCACCCACCACCAATCAAACCGAGACGGTTTTCTCTTCTTCCTCCTCTTCCTCTTTATTCTCCTCTTTCTTCTCCAGATCACCCAACGAAGGCACGATATTGCGCCGAGCGTAGCGGTATTTTTCCTCTAAGTTCTCATAGATGCTATGAACATAGCTACTATAGCTTTCGACATCGGAAAAATTTTTTGGATCAATCGGATCTAAAATAAAGCAATGGGTATGTTTATTGATCGCTTGGAAAAGATTGATCAGGTGCCGAAGTAGTCCAAAATCTCCCCAAATAAAAGCATTTTCTGCTTCGTAAAGTAAATAAACAGGAACGATAGGAATACCTGTTTGCAGAGAAATGTCAAAAGCTCCGTACTTAAACTTCCGGAGTTCTCGAGCGCAGCCTCCTTCCGGATATATAAGAAGATTTTTTCCTTCTAACGCCGCTTCCAAACACGCTTCTTTCGCTTTACTGCGAGAGTCTTTGTCTTCTCTGACCACAAAAACTGTCCCGGCTGCTTCCGCAATTTTCCCTATAACAAACCAGTCGCGCACTCCTGATTGAGCCAGAGGGCATACCTTAAAGAGCGCGTTCATGATTAAAAGGTCATATCCCGAAGGATGGTTGGCAATGACAATGTACTGTTTAGGTAAAGGGGGAATGAATTTTTCATGGATATGAGGTCTACGCCCAATTAAATGAATGAAGCTCCAACAAAAAAGCCGAAACATCTTATGCATATATCTTTGATTGATTTTCCGAGGAAGAAAAGCACAGAACAAAGTAACGCTTGTCACTAAAAGAAAATCGATTAGACAAAAAAAGAATCTAATGATTTGAAAAAGCAAGTAGAACATTCCTCATCTCCTAACTGTAGTTTTTAAAGTTGAGTCCTTAAGCACATTAGAAGTTTTTATTTTTGAAGTAAGTAGTCGATTTTTTCTCGGAGGATATCCAAAGTTAAATCAATATGCTCCAAGTGGGTGCGAAAACAAAGAACCGCTAAGCGGAGAGTGAATTTTCCTTCTAGTAAGGTCGAGGAAAGAAAGATTCGGCCGTCTTCTTGGATTTCTTGGATTAACCGTTGGTTAAACTTGTTGGTATCTCCGCAGTCAGGAAGATAGCGAAAAATTACAACTGAGAGTTGGGGAAAAGGCCCTACTTCTATTCCTTGTATTTCTTGGACTTTTTCGTAAAAGTAGCGTGCCAAATAAAGTTTTTCGGAAAGTGCTGCTCGAAAAACACTTACTCCAAAGAGTTTTAAAGGAAGCCACATTCTGAGTCCTCGGAAGTGTTTGGTAAACTCAGGAGAGAGTTCTCCCGGCGAGAGTTCATTTTCTACTTCGATGGCGTCTTGCATGTAATTCGCTTCGTAGTTATGAGCATTAAAAAGATTTTTTTTCTCTCGCACCAAAACGGCTCCTGAGCCAAAGGGAAGGAAGAGACTCTTATGAGGGTCGATCACTAAGGAATCAGATTTATCTATGCCTTGAAGAATTTCTTTTCCTTCAGGACAAAGAGCAAAAAGACCTCCGTAAGCTCCATCAACATGAAACCACAATTGATATTTTTCAGAAATAGTGGCAATCTCATCGAGAGGGTCCACCGCTCCGACATCTGTTGTTCCGGCGGAGGCGACCACTAACCAAGGAGTTAACCCTTTAGCCTTGTCTTGAGAAATAGCTTTTTCTAAAAGCTCTGGGATCATCCGATGCTTATCATCAAGAGCGATTAGGTGGTGGAGGCAATCTTGCATTCCCGCTACGCGAACGGATTTTGTCACAGAGTGATGGGTATGAGCTCCCAGGTAAATAACAGACTTATGAAAATCTTTCGCCCGAAGTTTTTTGGTTTCTCGTCCTGTGACAATTCCAATTAAATTTGCAATACTTCCCCCTGAAGTTAAATTCCCCGCCGAGCTCTCAGGGTATCCTATTTCTTTTGCTAACCACCTTAGAAGCATGTTTTCCATTCTGACTGCTCCCGGAGAGGCAAAAAAGACTCCCGCATAGCGGTTGGTAACAGCAGCCAAGTAGTCCCCTAGAGCAGAGGGGTATAAACCACCTCCCGGGATGTAGGCAAGGTAGCCCGGAGAAGGGGGATTGAGTCCCGTTTCAATGACTTGTTCTTGAAAGAAATTCAAAATGTCCTTTAAAGAACTCGCCTCTTCGCTCAAGGGATTATCCGAGAAACCTTCTTTATTCTCTTGGCCTTTCCAGTAGGTCGGAGCTTTTTTTAGGTTCGTCAAAAATTTTTCGGTATAGCAATGAACCTCTTGAAAAAGCTCTTCTCTTATTTTTGGAGTGGTTTCCAAGCAACGTGCTTGCTCTTCGAATTTTCCAATTAGAGTGCGAATATCGCTCATTTCGCAGTGCTTTGCATATGAATAAAATTTCTCACCTGAGAAGTTTTTTCATGGATAGAAGGAAGCAATGCCTGAATTTCAGGATCTCCCAGTGCTTGGAGCTTAGCTTCATATAAAGCTGTTTCCAGAGCACAAAGAGCTTTTTCGTGCTCTTCTTTTTCTTCATGGGTTTGAGCTAATTGCAGAAGAACGTCTACATTTTGAGGACGTAATCGTAGAATTTTTTCGAATAGTAAAATCACTTCATCCCAGTTTTTATTCTTTTGAGCACTTACAATCTCTTCTTTCCATTGTCTTTCTTCTTCTTGGCGGCTAGGACGATTAGCCCAGAGACCATGCCAGATTCCAAAAAGAAAATCGATTACTCCCATGGCAATCCAGCTTCCTACAACTAAGGGGATTAGCTGAAAACCTCTTCCCTTAACGAAGAAAAAAAGAAGACCAAAAAAGACAAGAGTAGAAAGCTCTTGTCCTACGTCAATCCAAGCTCCGTCGCTGTAAGAAAGAAATTTGCGGAGCAGAGCAAGAAGAGAGAGCAAGACAAGAATTCCCAGAGAAGCATGAGCCCAAGGAGTCAGATTATTCAAGGAAATAGGCGACCAAGCTAAAATCATTTGAACAAAGGGAAACTGTCCCGCGTAAGTTGCGGCCAACTTAAGAGAGACAGTCAGAAATAAGCCTAGCAAAAAAATACTCCAGAATAGTTTTTCGAAAATTCTGGTAATCTCTGAGATCATTTTTCGTCCAACCCGGCTTGAGGCAGGAAAATGATAAACGTTTATCATAGCTCACCATAAAAAAGGCTATAAAGTTAAGTCACTAAAGAAACGATGATAAAAGATTAGCAAATTTTTTTTGTCTTGAAAAGCTTTTAGATAATTATAAAAGCTTTTTGACAAGATATTTTCTTTGTGGTAAATTGCCTAGGCATTTCTGATCCCAGAAAAAACCTAGTATACCGAACTTTTCAAAGATTAATTAAGAGGTTAAAATGTCTTCAGAAGAAAAAAAGCCCTCTCCCCAAGAGGAATCTACGTCTAAAGAAGGAGAAGTTTCTCAGAATGTTTGGCAAAAGTATCCTGAGCTCCCTTTTGTTCTTCCTTTTTTTGTTTTTATGATTTTTACCGGACTTACGGGGTCTTTTAGCGAAACGGATATTATTTGGATTTATCCTTTAAAGACTTGTGTAGTTGCAGTGCTTTTAGCTTTTTGCTGGTCTCACTATACAGATTGGAAGATCTCCTACCACTTTTTCGCTATCTTTATTGGTCTTATCGTTTTGGTGGTATGGGTAGTTCCTGAGGGGTATTACCCTACAGTAACGGAGTCGGTCGCCTTCAATCCATATACTCACATGTCGGGAGCTTTACTTTACATTTGGATTAGTTTTCGCTTAATTGGTGCTTCTGTGGTCGTTCCGATTATGGAAGAAGTTTTTTGGCGTAATTTTCTCCTTCGCTGGATTATTAATCCAGATTTCAAAAAGGTTTCTTTGGGGACTTTTACCTGGGGATCTTTTTTGATCGGCTCAGTTCTTTTTGGGTTTGAGCATCATCGTTGGTTTGTAGGGATTCTCGCAGGAATGCTTTACAGTTTGATTTTGTACCGGACAAAAAGCATCTATGCCTGCGTTTTGGCTCATGCTGTGACCAACTTGGGATTGGGAATATACGTCTTAGCAACACAACAATGGAGTTTTTGGTAAAAGATTATGTCTCTCATAAAAAACTTAAATCCCGGCAATTGCGCCGCAATTGCTATCGATTGCTTGAACACTTTCATGAAAGCTGATGGTTTTCTCTCTATTTCAAATTATCAGCAGCAAGTTAAAGGATTAAAAGCCCAAGATGTCCAAGCACAAATTGACCAAGTGGCTAAACGAACGGGAGAGCTCCGTCGTTTCCTTTACGACCAAGAAGTGCCTCATGTTCAATTTCAAGATGCTCATGTTATTGAATCTATTCATGGAAAACGTTTTCACTCTTTGGAAATCACCCGTGAGGGAGAGGAGGCAGATTTTTTACGAACCTTTCCTCCTCATGCCTTACTCGAAAAAAATCGTCGCTTTGGAACTTACGACCAGCAAGCTATAGAAGAAATTACCATTCCTTACAAGAAACAAGTTCTTATTCGTTGGTTTGACTCCCAAATGCCTGCCGAAGCAACTTTATCTCCGAAAACAGAGTTGATTTTTCTGAAGGATGACTTTTGTATGTCTCCAGGGAGTCCTTTTATTCATCAACTATTTTGGGAGCTTCGTCGACAAGGACGATTTAACCTGATCGTTTTTGGAGTATGTGACGAAATCTGCAATTTACGCAATGTGCTTTTGATGTTAGCTGCTATTTTTAATGTCGTTTATGTCGAAGACTGCACTTACCCTCTAGATCCAGATAAAAGAGATATCGCCATCAACTATCTAAAGAATTTTAACCCTCTCGGAGATGGCTCTACAGGACATTTCCAAGTGGCCAGTGCCAAAGAAGTGAGTGACCATTTCTCTTCCTGAAGTACTCTCAGGTTCTTAATTGATTTCCTTGAAGTTGGTGCATATTTCTTGAAATGGAGTAGTCATGGCACATTTGAATGAAAGATTGTGTTTAGTTCCTTTTAGTGAACTTACAGATTGTCCTGAGGGAGCGCACCACGCGATTGGCTCTCCCCATTTTGCAACGGAAGGGATGCCGCTCTTTTCTGACCCAGTAGTTGTCGCTGTCAGATCTGATATTGTCGATGAAAGTCTACCGAGATGCTCCGGCATAGCAGTTTCTTGTAATACCCGTCCTTACCAATCCTATGGCCCAGTTATTCGGAGGATTTTTGAAGAAAGTCAACCCCATAAATACCCGAAGGTACGCCAAGGGATGGAGGGAGTTATGGAAGTGGGTGGTGTCCGCTCTGTTCCTCCCGGAGGATTGATTGGGCAAACAGAGAGTATTTTAATGGGATGTGTTGCTCCGATGACCGGAAACACTACCCAGGAAATCATAAATACAGTTCTCCATGGTTTTGCCAAAGAGTTTACTCTTCTTCCTCTAGGAGCGACTTTGCGTATGCCTCTTATTGGAACAGGAACGGCGCGAGGTGGAGAGACTACAGAGGAAATTTACCGAGATACTGTCCACCGAACAACCTCTACTTTTTCTTCCGCTCTTCTTCCTTCGAAAAAGAACATTGCTCCTCGGCGCTTACTTTTGGTCCACCCTTTTGAGTATGAATCCCGCTTGATTGCTACTATGCTTGCCGAAAAAGCTATTTTCTTAACTATTTTGGATAAGTTACGTATTTTCACCACTGACCGGCGATTTATCTATGGTATTGCTCATGGTTTAAAGACAGAAAATCAAATTGTTCAAGGGGAAAAATTCAACGACGCTCTTGATGAAATGGATTGTGCTATTGAGTGTTTGCTCAAAGGGGAGCGAAAAAAAGCTCTCAAAGAAGCTGCCAAAGCGGTTGAAATTGAGCCCGAGCTGAGAGGGATGTACTTTTATATTTCGACCTTAGCTGACCGTAAAGAAGGTATTTTAAACGCTATCACGAAAGAAGCGCTCAGTTTAGCTAGCGAAGGAAGGGTGCGCGATGCCTACTGCGTTGCTCAGGCTCTCAATCAATTAGGGGGAGAAAAAAAGCACCAAGGTTTTGTCACTTCTCTCCGTGATGGTTACATGCGCTATTCAATTGCGGGAATGGAAGCGCGCCTGCTTTATGAAAAGTATATGGAAACAGAAGAAGCTATTCGTTCTGTTTACCAAGGAGCTAGTTTAAATAGTTCTTCTTTTCATGAAAGTGCCGAAGAAACAAGAGATACCATTCGAGTAAATCTCCTAGAAAACCTCGAACCTTTACATGCTTTGGAGAAAAAAATACCTCTCCGGATTGTCGAGAATACTTTTCATATTGTCGTTCGAAAATTTATGGCCGATCAAATCGAACTCCAAGGAGCCGAGAGAGCCCTCCATAACCTCCGAGACCTAAAAACACATAAGAAAATTACTCTAGACCAAAACAACGAGGAAAGTGCAGAGAAGCTTTTTGAGCTAGCTAAGTTTATCAAAGAAAATCGAGAAAACATGTCAGCAACAGCACTGAGGAAAAGCATTCTCGAAAAACTAATGGGAATTTTACCGTGGCATGGAACTTTTCGCCTAGAGGCAGGGCGCTATTACTTAAGCCATCACCAAGCTAGTCTAAGAGGCAATTCTGTTACTCGAACAGACATTGCTAAAGCTTGGGAGCATCTTTCTGTTGGCTACGGAAATCGACCGCGCGACTATGGTATACTCTCTTATCTTGGTTTTATCGTTCTTCTCCAAGGACATAAGTTTTTTCCTTTAGCGGAAGAGTTTTTTAATTTATTTGCCAAACTACTAGACGATGAGCTAACTCATGGTCGCTTTGGACTGCTCAAGATAACCTCTCCTCAAGGCCGAGAAACCGTCTCAGTTCCTTTACGCGATGAGCTCTCTCAACAAGCTTACGACTACTATGAAAATTATCGCAACAATGCAGAAACCTTTGCTAAACTCGCCAAAGCTTTAACGAATTCAGAAGGAACCGCAGCCTTAAGTCTTTACAAGGAAGCTATCCAATCTCTTTCCGAAATTGGTCGCTATGATTTAGCTTGTCTTTACGAGGAAGTTCTAGGAGAAACCTGGGTCGCTTTACTTTGCCGTAACCAGAAAGGAATGGGAACAATACCCCTACCTTTTGGCGAAGTCTCTCTCGACTTTATTGTTACCATATATAAGAAAGTTCGCTATTGGTGGCGCTATAGTCATCTTCCTTCTTCGAAAATAAAAGGAGCGGTTAAGGGATTGATTGAAGAGATTGGCAAGAAGATTATGAAAAATTAGCCCGTGTTCTCCTTCAGCTTATTTTTGGATTTTTTTAGCCTTCATCATAACTTAGGGCACTTAGTTTATCTAAAACCGTACTAATCACAATGTTCTATGGAGGGCGAGGCTCCTGCCGAGCCGGGGATGTGCCTAGAAAGCATAGCAAGAGCTAAGCACATCCCCGGCGCGGCAGGAGCCTTGCCCTCCATAGAACATTGTTTTATCTGAAACATTGGCCGAAGTTATGATCAAAGCTTTTTCATGCTTTTACAAAATAAGCCACTACCGAGAAAACAATGATGACAAGAATTGAGAGAATGAAGGGTTTTGGGTAATTATCCAGCAAACGTTCAAATGAGCGGATAAAGCGTTTTAATCCTGTATGAAAGCAAACCACAGGAAATTGTCCATTCATGAAGCTTTGTATTTCTTTTTTTACTTCTTTGACACTAGAGTGTCGGTCTTTTGTTTTTTTAGCAAGAGCTTTTTTTGTGATGTAATGAAATTCAATAGGGACAGTCCCTTGTCCAGAATTCTTAAGTTTATCGAGCCGTTTGGGTTTTTTATTACAAATAGCATGAAAAAGCTCTTCTCGGTTTCTACCGTTATGAGCGAGATCTAGTCCAAATAGCTCATAAATGATTCCTCCAATCGCATAGACATCTGTGGCAGCAGAGAGGTCTTTTATACGTCCTTCGGCTTGTTCGGGAGACATATAGAGAGGAGTTCCTGTGATATTTAGGGGATTTCCACCGGGAGAAGAATCTGTATCGACGGAAGGCAAGGGTTTAATTAGTTTCTTAACCCCATCTTGCAAGACAAGTTTAGCCACTCCCCAATCCATAACATAAACTTCTCCAAATTCTCCTATCATAATGTTAGAAGGCTTTAGATCTCTGTGAATGATTCCTTTTTTATGAGCAAAATCTAAGGCATCGCAGATGGCTTGAACAATTTGAGCACGTCGGGTCCAGGTATAGGTTGCGTGGGTTGATTTATTACCTTTTTTGAGTCTAATGATAATTTGGGCAAGATTTTCCCCTCGGATATACTTCATCGTGAAATATATTCCTTTTTCTTCCAATATACCAATGTCATAAACAGGAATAATATTGGGGTGTTCCAAATGTCCGATTGTTTGGGCTTCTTCAATAAACTCTAGAATGTTATAGATATTTTTTTTGGCTAAATCAGAGTCAATGATCTTCATCGCAACTTGTCGTCCCAAATCATAATCTTCGACGAGAAAAACTTTTCCCATTCCACCCGATCCAATTTTCTTCTGAATTTCATACCTAACTTTAGTTTCTTCAGGCAAGGCATCAGATTCCTTTTCTTCCAAGAAAAGTCGGCAGTTTTCTTGAAGAAAATTTACGATGCTGGCAGAAGAAGGCAAAGACAGACATGCTTGGTAGAGTTGCTTTAAGTTTAAATGAGAAGCAAAGCTTTTACCGCATATAAGCTGGGTTATATCTGTTTTTTCGAGTTCTTGACTTTCGTATTCATCGGAAGATGTCATACTTCCTCTCCTTTGGTCATTGAAACATCCTAATATATTTTTTTCTTATTGGGAACTCTATTTTTCTGTAAATAAACAATAAAAGGAAAGTCAGATCCAAAGCCACACCTTGATTCCCAGGAGAGAGCCTCTCCTTTAAGATATCGGGCTCTACGGTCGGCAAAGACAAACTCTTCTTCCGTTGTTTGGTAGCCTTCTTTTTCCACCCGAACAATATAGTTTTCTCCCCATAAAAAGATCAAAAACTGGTACCACCGAACAGGTATGTACTGAGGAGATTTTCCAATATAGCGATCATTAGCATAGACCTTTGCTTCTTCAGGAGTACTTATAACACTAATGCTATCTGTTCCTGTTAGACAAGCGGGTAGAGTTATAAAAAATAAGAAAAGCCAAAGCTTAAGCTGTTTTTTTTGCATAATTCCTAACGCCCTAGATACTGTCCTCCGGTCATCTTTGAAATTTTATGTAAGTAGCGATAGATTGCCCCATATTGGTCAGCATTTTTTTCGATATACTTTCTCACTTCTTCGTGACTTTTCCCTCGAAGAGGAGGAAACTTATCAATGGGAGGATATCCGATTGCAATTGTAATGATGCGAGTAGGAATTTTTTTACTCACTTGTTTCTGGATGTAATCTTCAATTTGTTTTTGGAGATCTTCGCTCTTTTTGCCAGGAATCGCAGGCAGTCCATCGGTCAAAAGAAAAATAGCATCCAGGTTTCCGTAGTTTTCATAAGCCATTCTTAGGGCCTCATTAACGTTAGTGAACCCTCCAAAGCGAACTTTGCTTGTTGTACTAAGCCAACGGATAGCCTTTTTTTTATTTTCTTTGTTTCCTGCGACCATAGTTCCTTTGCTAGAAGGAAAGAGCTTCATATCAGAAGAAAAAGCAATGATTGAGAATTCATCCACTTGGCAGTGCTCTAAAATTTGCTCACAAGTACTAATAACCTCTTCTTTCCATTTATTCTGAATAATACTACCTGATTTGTCGACAAGAAAAGCAATTCTGTGGTAGTTCAGTTTAATTCCAAAGAGAGAAGCTTCTCCTTTTTCTTCGAGTTGCTCATTGAGGTGCTTAACGAGTTTCTCTTGCTGGAGAATCTCTTTCTCTCGCTGAGAGATGAGAGCTTCTTTCTTTTCAATTTGCTTTTCTTTAGCCCTTAGTTCGTTTTGCTTTTGAGTTAGACGTTTTTCTAAGTCACTTGTGCGGGCTTGTTCCTCTTCATAGAGCGAACTCATATCTTTTTTTTCTTTTTCGTTCTCGTGGAACCAACGAGTGAGTCGTTCTTTTTCTTTCTCTGCTTTATCTTTTTCTTTTTGGAGTAGATCTATCGATTGACGTAAAGAGTCCTTCTCTGCCTCTAAACTTTCGCTTGTTTGACTCAAGCGTTCATTCTCAGTAAGAAATTTTTGCAGTTGCTCGTTTTGGAGATGTCTTTCGTCAATCATTTTTTTGAGATTGCGATTTTTTTGGGACAGTTGCTTATTTTTTCCTTGGAGACTGTTATTGATTCTCTCTAGTTTTAATTTATTTTTCTGCACCTCCAAAAGGAGAGATTCTATTCTTAAGCGAGCCATCTCTACTTCTTGACGAGCTTTTTCTTGAGATTTTTTTTCCTCTAAAGCTTGTTCTCGGGCCAAAAGAGCCATTTTTTCATTGAGAAGAGCTTTTTGCTCTGCTTTCTCTGCTAAATCTCTAGCCTTTAGAGCATCGTTACGGGACTTTTCAGCCTCCTCTCGTGATTGTTGGGCTTGGTCACGGGAAACTCGAGCTTGGTCTCTTTGTTCCTCTGCTTTAACAGATTCTTGGCGATATTTACCCACCGCTGATTTTACATGTCCTGTCAGAGCACGGCTGTTTAGAACAAAAATTAAAATCATAGCACCTAGGGCACAGCAAAATACGTCAATAAAAGAAAGACTAAAGACATTGATTTCTCTTGATTTTTTTCTCATTTCGGGATTATCCTAGTCTTAAATTAATGATGAATTTCTCTTGGCAAAAGAGATCAATTGTATTAAGTAGTTCTTCTTCCTTATTCTGGGTTGTATGGAGGAAAAACATTAAGATAATACTTTCTGTTAAAGCTATGAGAGTGGTATCAAAAGCTAAGCCTAAGGGCTGAGTGACCAGACTCATGTCTTCCATCGCTAAATCAACTAAAGATAAGGCCGAGCCAATTCCCATAACTGTTCCAATGAATCCGAGAGAGGGAATAGCCCAAGCAACATAGCGTAACATGCTGTAAGACGATTCGACATGGCGCTCTAAGGTTTCCATGCGACGAGAAAAAATCTCCATGACCCGCGAAGAGGTTTCCGTGATTAAACAGTGGTCGATGAGAAAAAGTAGTATCTTACCCAAAGCACAGTGGCGGATTTTGTGGCTACCAGGACCATGATTAATTTTGTTTCTTAGTTCATCGAGTTCCGCTCTTTCATTAATAATTCGAGAGCTTTCAAAACTTTGCTCCAAGGTTTTCATCGTATTGATTTCAGCATTTAGAAGAAAATTCTTCGCTAAAATAATGATAATGCCCCAAAAGAAAAGAACATAGAGAAAAACATAAATAAACATCGAGGAACTATCTTTTTCAATAGGGCCAAGCATTCTTTTGAGGGACAGACTAATGTATTGGTCCCCGAAAAAAAGCAGCCCATAAAAAGCCAACCCACTCACAAGGGCGACTGAAAAGCAAACGTAGTTGTTCGGGGCTAAAAATGACTTATCTGATTTCAATGTTTACCTCATCAATCTATCTAATATTTTGCCATGAATTCCGTAGAGGAGTTTTTTATCTTGGTCAGTAAAAGAAACAATGCCAACTATTTCACCGTTCTTATTCACAATAGGACCTCCCGAAGAGCCTTGATTTTGATTAACATCAAGCTCAAGAAAATCAGGAACTTCACACTCACTAGTTAGCCGCCCTTCACATGCAGCAGGAATAGCTCGTCCATTTTTGTTTAGGAGCCGACCTGTTCCCAAAGAGTACCCTAGGGTGATAATGGATTCTCCTACCTCAATTTTGTCACGTTCGACTATTTTCCATGGAGTGTATTCGTATTTCCAATCCTTTTCATTGGGGATTAAGCGGATTACGGCTAAATCTTCATTACTTCTATCTGTGTGTTTTTGAAAAACCTTATCTCCTTCTTTACCCAGCTCTTTGAAAATATCTTTCCCTGTTTTATAAACGACTAACTCTCCTAGTTTATCTTTAGAGGGAAGGTTGGTAAAGCTATTTCGAAGAATAAATCTCCTATCGTTTTGATCGATGGCGTTACTGCCAAAGGGCCAAATTGCTATTCTATAGGGAGAGATTTCAACATCTTTATCGTTGAAAAATTTATCGTCTTTGATGTAGTGTTTTTCGTATTTCCACGGTTCAATGACATGTTTGCAAGTAACAATGTAGTAAATATCTCGGTCATAAGCATCTTTTTCGGCAACAATAAAACCAGTTCCTGAAGATGAACTATTCATTTCACTATCGAATACGGCAATGTAAAAAACATTTTTCTGATAGGCCTTCATTAAGTTTTGACTGCTGAAAAAGTTTTGGATTTTCCCTGAGTACTTTTGGCTCGCCCAAATAACCCCTAAGATCATAGATGCTAAAAGTATACAAACACTAAAGCCCATGATATATGTTTTCCAAGCGTAGGAGCTTCGAGCGGGGGGGAGAAAGCGATGGTTGTTGCGAATTTCCAAGTAATCTCCGACTTGGATAACCTGATTTACACCATAGGGAATTCCTTCTCTCATATAATCAGAAACAAGAGTCTTGTCAACAAAAATATCTACCTTACAGTTACTAGTTTTTTTTACTTGGCAGTACTCTCCGATTGTCGGAACAGAAATCTCAGCAATGAGAGGAGGAAGGGCATCATCGAGAATGGAAAAAGTTGCATTCTCATCGTTACCAATGGTATAAATAGAGCCTCTTTCCGGTGTTGCTACAAAATCAGAGAAAACACATTTCTTCATTTGCCGCGCTTGCGAAAAATCACTATGGTCGTTAACTAAGGTTAAATTTCCTATTTGCAGTCGCTGTTCAGGAGACCAAGCACGACTTTCTTTCGCTTGAACTTCTGATTCTTCTAAGAAAACGGGGACAGAAGACTTTTCACTTTTGCAAATTAAAATTTGCTTACCTTCGTTAGGAACTTTTAAGGTTAAAGTAACCTCATTGCCTAAACCCATTTCCAGATCAATGTCGGTTTTGTCTCCTCCCACAAGATATTCTTTACCTCGAACTAGAGAAGGAAGGAAAGAAGAGAGTTTTTGCACCCGTCGGCTAGTTTTTTCTCCTATTTTTTCTTCGGAAAGAACAAAGCGGAGATTGGGGGCATTTTTGGCTGCTCCTAAACGAATGACATCACCATTTTTTAAAAAAAGCTCATCTACGACGTTTTCTTCATTCACAGCAATAGGATTTTCGCGAGTCAAACAACGAACGATGTAGCTTTCATCCTCCATAGAGTAGATAATCAAAGCTTGTTCTTCTGCGACATATTTGCTTTTGTGATGTATTTGGTAGTCGCAGTGGGTGGCCCTTCCCACAAGAAAGCTTTTCCGAGCACTATTGATTTCACAGACTCTTTCAGCAAGAGAAGGGGATTCTACATCAATGAGGGAAAACTCCGCAATGACAACCCCTAGATCTGATTTGACAGTATAGTGAATGGTTTGCTCGTCATCAGTGGATCCAAATTGGACAAGTCCGTTGATTTCGTCATCATTTATCTTAGAGGGAAGACTTAAGTCCTTAGCTTTTTCTGGTAAGAGCGATTCTTCTTCTGATTCTTCTAGTGATTCTTCTTGAAAAGGAGGTTTTTCCAAAAAAATTTCTGATTCCAAAGAATCGTTTTTTTCTTGGGGACTAGACAGAAATATTTCTTCTTTTTCGTCGGATGACATACCAAATCCCTTCTAGTTCTGGAATGTTTTAGAGCATGTTTTAGAGCATGTTAGCAAACACACCTAAAAAAGATTATCTCGATTACTGAACTTGTTTAGATCAAAGAGAACTTCACCAACGTTTTGGTAGCGTACTGCTATTCTTTTTTCTAGCATTCTCATGATGATATTGTCCAATTGTTGAGGAACATTCTTATTTGTTTTACGAAGGTTATCGAAATTTCCTTTGAGATGTTTTTGCAAAATCGCTTTTTCCGACCCTGCGATAATATGTGGGCGGCCGGTAAAGACCTCATAAAACGTAGCCCCTAGAGCATAAATATCACTACGGGCATCAAGACGTTTTTTTAAAATTTGCTCGGGAGACATGTAAAGGACTGTTCCGTCAATTTTTCGAGGACGAAACATCGAGAAAAAATCCAGCTTTTCCGCAATATTAAAATCAATCAAGCGAGTATCGCCATTTTCAGAAATAAGAATGTTTTCTGGCTTCAAGTCTTTGTGAATAACTTTATTTTGATGCATGTATTTGAGAGCTTCTAATATTTTTCGAAAAACTCCTAAACCATGTTTTATGATTAGAGGGTGGGTTTGATGATCTTTTTTCCCTTTTAAAATTAAAGCCTTAAGAGTATTACTGTGAAAATATTCCAAGACTAAAGCTGAACGAGGAGCTTTTTTCTCTACACCCTCTGATTTGATAATATAAGGGTGGTTAAACTCAGCTAAAAGTTGGGCCTCTTGGGAAAAAAGTTTATGATAGCCTGATTTAGCCATCGTTTGTGGAGTCAGAATTTTAATGGCTAATATTTTTTTGTCGAAAACTCGCTCGACTCTATAAACCCCAGCAAACCCTCCTTGCTCAATGAGTTCTTTAACTACATATCCAGGGATAATCAAGCTCATATTAAATAAATCCTAAAAAATTCGTTTTTGATAAGAGAGTTCCCAAAACCGGAGATACTTCCAAGAAACTAAGGATAATTTTTGTTTATACTGTTTTATCGAGTATATCACAGGAGGGATGAAATGCAATCATTTTCACGGAAGATCAGCCTCTCTAAAAAGAAAGAAATTTTAATTTATCTCTTGACTCTGAAAATTCTCTGGCTATATTTAATACGACCAATTTAGTCGTATTTCTAGGATACGCTTATGTTAAAAGTATCACGTAAATCTGAATACGGACTCATCGCTCTAAAGTATATATGGGAAAAGAATTCTCTTTGCACAGCCAGAGAAATTTCTGATAATTTTTTCATCCCGCTCGAAAATATGGCCAAGATTCTTCAATCTCTTACTCGAGCCGGCCTTCTGAGCAGCGTAAAAGGAGTCCAAGGTGGCTATCGTTTGGCCCGCAATCCTTCAGAAATCTCTATTGCTAATGTTATTGAGATCATCGATGGTCCCATAGGCATAGTTGACTGCGAAACCACTCAGAAAACTACCTGTGTTCAATACTGTCGGGGAGTCTGCAATATAAAAAAACCCCTTGGTAAGATTCAAAATAAGTTCAAAGAGTTTCTCAATGAAGTAACTCTGGTTGATATGGTCTAGTGAAATTTTGTGGGAGGTGAATATGGGTGTTCCTGTATCCCAAATGTATACGGTTGTTAGTTATATTCTCGGTCAGCGCTTAAGAGGAAATAAACACTATCCTTTAGTTCTTATGTTAGAACCTCTTTTTCGTTGTAATTTAAGTTGTGCTGGGTGTGGAAAAATCCAATACCCAGGCCATATCCTCAAAAGACAGCTCTCTTACGAAGAGTGTATGAGCGCTGTCGAGGAGTGTGGAGCCCCCATTGTTAGTATTCCTGGAGGGGAGCCACTTTTACATCCAGAAATGCCAAAAATTGTTGAGGGGTTAGTCGAAAGAAAAAAATACATCTACTTGTGCACAAACGCCATTCTTTTGAAAAAGAAAATGGACGAGTACAAGCCTTCTAAATACTTAACCTTTTCCATTCATATGGATGGTTTAGAAGAAGATCATGATGAAGCTGTCTGCCGAGACGGAATTTACCAGCGCGCGGTAGAAGCAATTGCGATTGCAGTAAAAAGAGGATATCGTGTTACCAGTAACACAACGCTTTTCCAGGGAGCCAATCCCGAAAGAACACGTCTATTTTTTGACGAAATGGCTAAATTGGGAGTTGAGGGAATGATGCTTTCTCCTGGTTATAGCTACTCTAAAGCTCCTGACCAAGAAAGTTTTCTTCCTCGAAAAGAAACCTACGAACTATTTCGTGAGATTCTCTTTCGTCCTAAAAAATCTTGGAAGTTTAATCACTCCCCTCTCTTTTTAGAGTACTTGGCGGGAACTCGACATTTTGAATGCACTCCTTGGGGAAATCCCACTTACAACATTTTTGGTTGGCAAAAGCCTTGTTATCTTCTCCAAAAAGGATACACTAAAACCTTTAAAGAGTTGATTGAAACTACTAAGTGGGAAGAATATGGCCAAAAAAGTAAGAACCCCGAATGCGCAAACTGTATGGTGCACAGTGGCCATGAAGCAACTGCTGTAGATTACACTTTCGGTTCACTGAGCGGTTTTCTCTCGACTATCCGAGGTACTATTTTAGGACCTAAAATTACCAATCCTAAAAACGATAATATTCCTGCTTTACTCGAAGCAGCAAAGTAATAGAGGTAAGAATTATGTCAGAAAGCGAAAAGTATAGCCAAGGGTACACCATTGAAGCCCAAGATGGAGATTTTTTGGAAGCCATGGAGGCAGCCGTAGATTACCGAGGAGACACAACCATTGAAGTGAAAGATGGGAAAGTCTGGGATGGTTATCTCTTCAATTACGATGAAGGAGAAAAGGCTCTCCAAGTTTATCCTAAAGATGATCCTTCTATCGTCGCTATTCCCGTTACAGATGTCGTAAAAGTTTCTTTTACAGGAAAAGATACGGCTAGCGGAAAAAGCTGGGAAGCTTGGGCTAAGAAAAAAGGTGAAGAAAGAGAAAAAATCAAAGCTCAAGAGGTAGATGAAGACGAGTAGAGCTCTTGGGATAATTCCTTCCCCCATGTGTCATTCCTTTCACGAGAACCTATAATCTATCAAAGTACTCTAGTGCTTTCTAGATTTTCATCTTTACGGGGAATGGCAACTAGGTGGCCAAATATGACCACGGCCTGTCTTTTCTGAAAAACTATTCAGAAAAGTACTTCTTGCAAAAAAAATAAAATTATGTTATTTTGATTACAGAAAGGCGACTAAAAAGGTCGCCTTTCTGTATGCTGATAAAATATAGTACTAAAATATACTGATAAAAATAGTCTAACTAAAGATTAAAAGACAAATTAAAAGACAAATAAGATAATAGGAACAGAACAGATGCACATCTGCAAAAAACTCGAAATTAAAAATTTACACGTAAATGTCGAAGGAAAAGAAATTCTCAAAGGGGTTAATCTAGTTATTAACACTGGAGAAGTCCATGCTTTGATGGGTCCCAATGGATCTGGAAAAAGTACTTTAGCCACCTCTCTCTTTGGCCATCCTAATTATGAAATTACTCAAGGTGAAGTACTTCTGGATGGGGAAGATATTTTGGAGATGGATGTGGATGAAAGAGCCCGTAAAGGAATGTTTTTAGCTTTCCAATACCCTAGTGAAATACCAGGTGTTTCCGTGGTGAATTTTCTTCGTATGGCATCAAAAGCTAGACTATCCAGCAACGGTGGCGAAGGAATGAGCGCTCGTGAGTTTCGTAAGATTCTCAAGGAAAAAGTAGCTCTTTTGAAAATGGATGAGTCTTTTCTCAGTCGTTCTCTAAACGAAGGTTTTTCGGGAGGAGAAAAAAAGAGAATGGAAATTCTTCAAATGAATATGCTCCAACCCAACATCGCTGTTTTAGACGAAACGGACTCTGGTTTAGATGTTGATGCTCTAAAAAACGTTTCAGAAGGAGTTAATCAGCTGGTGGGAGAAAATTTCGGAGCCCTTATTATCACTCACTATCAACGCATTCTAAATTATATTAAACCAGAATTTGTTCACATCATGGTTGATGGTCGCATTGCTAATTCTGGAGGGCTAGAGCTAGTTGAAAAAATAGAAGCAGAAGGTTACGACTGGCTAGTAAATAGCCCTGTTGCCAGCGCTGTCTAAAAATAAAAATAAAAAGAAAATAAAGCAAGCCCGATGTATTCTTAATTGAAAGGATTTAGCTATGCCAACAAGCGAACAAGAACAATTGAATCTGGATGAATATAAATATGGTTTTAAAGATCCAGAGAACTATGTATTTAAACCTCAAAAAGGTTTAAATACCGAAATTATCCGAACCATATCTGAGATGAAAAAAGAGCCTGAGTGGATGCTTAAGTTTCGTCTTAAAGCATACGATATGTTTCTCAAGCGTCCTATGCCTAACTGGGGTGGTTTTTTAGGTGACTTAGATTTAGCCAATATCTACTACTATATCAAACCGGCCGAAAAAGAATCACGAAGCTGGGACGATGTTCCTGATGATATCAAAAAAACTTTTGATCGACTGGGTATCCCTGAAGCGGAACGAAAGTTCTTAGCAGGAGTAGGAGCTCAATATGAATCAGAAATGGTCTACCATAGCATCATTGAAGAACTAGAGCAAAAAGGGGTTATTTTCATCAGTAGTGATGATGGTTTAAAAAAGCACCCTGAACTTTTTAAAAAGTACTTTGGAACAGTCGTTCCCATCGGAGACAATAAATTTTCTGCCATCAACAGTGTTGCATGGTCAGGTGGTTCCTTTGTTTATGTACCTCCTGGAGTTAAAGTTGAAATGCCTTTGCAAGCTTATTTCCGACTCAACTCTGAAAATAGTGGGCAGTTTGAAAGAACTCTTATTATTGCAGATGAAGGCTCTGAGGTAAACTACGTCGAAGGATGTACTGCTCCTACCTACTCTTCTGACTCATTCCATAGTGGAGTGATTGAGATTATAGTGAAAAAGGGAGCTCGTGTTCGCTATACCACTATCCAAAACTGGTCCAACAATGTCTATAATTTAGTGACTCAAAGAGCATTGGTGGAAGAAGATGGAACCATGGAATGGATCGATGCAAACATCGGAAGTAAATTGACGATGAAGTACCCTTCTTGCTATTTAGTTGGTAAAGGAGCCCGAGGCGATATTCTCTCCTTGGCCTTTGCTAGTAAAAATCAACACCAAGATACCGGTGGAAAAATGATTCATGCTGCTCCTCATACTTCTTCCACAATTATTTCTAAGTCTATTAGCAAAAACGGTGGACGCAGTAGTTATCGTGGTCAGGTGAAGGTTCATCCGGGATGCAAAGGGGTGAAATCAAGTGTTGTTTGTGATGCTCTTCTTATGGATGATTACTCTCGTTCTGACACTTATCCCTACATTGAAGTGGATGAACCAAATAGCAGTATCGGACATGAAGCAACTGTAAGTAAAGTCAACGAAGAGCAAGTTTTCTACCTCATGAGCCGAGGTTTGAGTGAAGACGAAGCAACAGGTCTGATCGTAAAGGGCTTTCTTGAACCCATGATTAAACAACTTCCGATGGAATATGCGATTGAGTTAAATCGTTTGATCGAACTGGAAATGGAAGGTTCGATTGGCTAGTAAGGAGAGATATTGTGCAACATCCACCACTTGATTATGAACGAATGATTACCGAAGAGAATGCGGATTTTATCCAGGATAATGTTAAGGCTATATCCCTCCAAAATAAGGAGCCTGACTGGATGCTGCAGGCTCGTTTGGAATCTTTTGCTAAGTTCCAGAAGCTTCCCATGCCAGGGAAAAAAGATGAAGAATGGCGAAAAACAGATATTAGTGCTCTAGAGTACAGTCGTTTTCTTCCCTCTTACGATGGTTCTTTGATGACTTTGGAAAAAACGCCCGAACAGTTTCGAGAAGACCACGATTATTGGAAAGAAGAAGGAAATGTAGCTGTTGCTATCAACGGGACAACCATTTCTCGTGAGCTTTCTTTAGCCTTGCAAGAACAGGGCGTTATCTGGTGCGACTTTGCCACAGCTGTGGTAGAGCATAACGACCTTGTTCAAAAGTACTTTGCCAAATGGCGTACTCACCTAGAAGAAGATAAATTTACTTCTTTGAACCATGCTTTCTGGAATGCAGGAACTTTTCTTTACATTCCTAAAAATGTTAGCGTTGAGTTACCTCTTTGTTCATTAAGACATCTAGAGAGTACCTCTGCTGCTCACTTCCCTCATACCATGATTATTCTAGATGAGGGAGCCAATTTGTGCTACTTTGAAAAATACAGTTCGGGAGAAAGCAAAGAACAACTCTTTATCGATAACCTAACTGAAATTTTCTTGGAAGCAGGTGCCAATCTTCAGTATGTTAGCTTGCATGACTTCACCAAGAATGTTTACAATTTTTCCTACCGCCGAGCAGTAGTCGCAAAAGACGCTAATCTTAAATGGTTAGTGGGAACTTTTGGCGGGAAGGTAACAAAGTCTGTTGTCAGTAGCATTCTCGAAGAAAGTGGAGCCGAGACTGAAATGCTGGGAATTTCTGTTGGCGATAAAGATCAGTTCATCGATCAAAACACTCATCAAATTCATGAAGCTCCTAACACGAGAAGTGACTTACTCTTTAAAAATGCAGTCAAACAAGAGGGTTATAGTCTTTACCGAGGTACTATCGAAATTGCCAAGCACGCCCAAAAAAGCGATGCTTATCAAACCAACCGCAACTTAATGTTGGGAGATAAAGCTCGGGCCGAATCTATTCCTGCCCTGGAGATTATCGCAAACGATGTCCGGTGTAGTCATGGGGCGAGTGTTAGTCAAGTTGACCCGGAACAAATTTTTTACCTGGGAAGCCGGGGAATTTGTCGTGAAGATGCCATTCAACTTATTGTCGATGGATATTTTGACGCTGTTATCCGCAAAATTTCTCAGGAAAAAGTAGCTAAGTTTGTCCAAGCAAATATTCGACGCAAAGTCGGTTCTCTGGATATTGTTTAGTCACTTAATGCTTGAGTAGCTTGTAGAAATATAAAGCTACTCAAGGCTAGTTAACCGTTTAAAAAGTCAAGAAATCTCTACTCTAGATATTTCTTGACTTTTTCCTTTATTGCTGGTATCGTGTGACCCACAATCTCTCTCCTAATATAATCTCCAATTCTCCTCTTTCAAACCCTAAAATATTTCTGTTTGAAAAGTTGTCGTTTCTTGCATAGTAAAGGTGAAATTATGGCAGAGTACATAAATGTTGCCAAAGTCACGGAAATTCCCGTGGGTTCAGCCAAGGTAGTCGAAGTCAATGGAAAAAAGATTGCTTTGTTTCATGTGGCTGATCAATTTTATGCATTGGATGATCGTTGTAGCCATGCGGAAGCTTCTCTTGCTAAGGGATATGTGGAAGATGGATCTATTAGTTGTCCTTTGCATGGTGCCCGTTTTTGTTTAGAAACAGGTAAAAATCTCTGCTTGCCAGCAGTCACTCCCGTGAGTAGCTACGAAGTGAAGGTTCAAGGAGAAGATATTTACTTAGGGGGGTGCCCCTAACTCTTTAAAAGGGTAAAGTATGAATAATTTGGCTCTTAAGTATCGGCAGGATTTTCCCTTGCTGAAGCAGGAAGTTTACGGCAAACCGCTCGTCTACTTAGACAATGCAGCGACTTCTCAAAAGCCTACCTCTGTACTAAAAGCAGTGGATTACTACTACTGCAACGATAATGCAAACATTCATCGTGGCTTGTATGCCCTTAGCGAAAGAGCAACTCAAGCTTATGAATCCGTCCGGGATAAAGTAAGCAAATTCATTGGGGCAACCTCTTCTCAAGAAATTATTTTCACTAGTGGCACCACGGAATCTATTAATCTAGTTGCTCATTCTTGGGGCCGAAAAAACCTTTCTTCCAATGATGCTATTTTGTTAACAGAAATGGAACATCATAGTAATTTAGTTCCTTGGCATCTTCTTCGTGAACAAATAGGGTTCCAAATTAAATTTATTCCCGTTACTGCAGAAGGTTCCTTAGACTTAAGCCAGTTAGAGGAACTTTTGAAAAACGTTAAGCTCGTTTCTCTTAATCATATGTCTAATGTTTTGGGAACGATTAACGATGTGAAAAAAGTGGCCGAGTTAGCCCATCAAGCGGGAGCGTTGGTTTTGGTGGATGGAGCCCAATCTGTAGCTCATATGCCCGTTGATATGAAAGTTCTCGATTGTGACTTTTATGCTTTCTCTGGGCACAAAATGTGTGCTCCCACAGGATGTGGGGTTCTTTGGGCAAAGAAAAATATTCTAGAAGAAATGGGCCCCTTTTTAGGAGGGGGCGAAATGATTCACCAAGTTTTCTTAGATCATTCTACCTATGCTGAAGTCCCCAATAGATTTGAAGCAGGGACAATGAATATTGCTCAAGTTGTAGGACTTGGTGCTGCAATAGACTATTTAAGTGAAATTGGGATGGATAAAATTTTTGCCTATGAGCAATATCTCTTAGAGCTTGCCACGGAAAAACTACAGAAAATAGAAGGGCTCTCCATTTTTGGGCAAGCTCCCCACAAAGGTGCTGTGATTTCTTTTTTATTAGATCAAGTCCACCCTCATGATTTGGCGACAATTTTAGACCAAGAGGGAATTGCTATCCGAGCTGGACATCACTGCGCTCAGCCTTTGATGCGTAAATTTGATTTAATCTCAACGGCTCGCGCCAGTTTTTATTTTTACAATATGCCTGAAGAAATCGATGTTTTGGTCCAAGGTTTAGAAAAAGCAAAGGAGATGTTTGCCTATGTTAGATAGTCTTTACCAAGAGATCATCTTAGACCATTATCGAAATCCTCGCAATTTTGGCTCTATCGAAAATCCTCAAGTCATAGCCCGATTTGATAATCCTTCTTGTGGAGATGAAATTGAGGTGCAAGTTGTTTTAAATGATGCTCAATGTGTCTGTGAAATTAAATTTCAAGGACGCGGTTGTGCAATCAGCCAAGCTTCTGCCTCAATGATGACCGAAGCTATCCAAGGAAAACACGTTGATGAAGTGAAAACCCTCATTGAAGGTTTCCAAGGTTTTATGATGGGGCAGGACTGTCTAGAAGATGATTTTGATGACCTAGAAGCGTTAGAAGGAGTTCGAAAGTTTCCGGTACGAATCAAATGCGCAACCTTAGCATGGACAGCTCTTTCTCATATTTTGAAAGAAGTCAAGGCCAAAGAATAACCGGAACTTAAAGAATGGAAAAATATGAAAATATCACTTATAAAAACAAGTAAAAAGCCGAATAAAAACTCGGCTAAAGTTTCTTTAGAGAGAAAATCTGCAAGCCAAGTAAAGTTCTCTGAATCTGGTTATGAAATTCTTTCTATCGGAATTGGCACAAAAAAAATTAATCATCGTAAACTCATTCTAATCGCCCGAAAAGTGGTTAGTCTGGCTAAACAGAATCTAATTAAGAGCCTTGTTGTGGATTTTTCCGATTTCCTTTTTGAGGAAGTGGAGTTTAGTCCAGAAGAAGTTGCTGAAGCATTAGCCATTAATTTTGAGTTAGCTAACTTTGAGTACACCGCTTACAAAACGGAACCCGAAGATGGTTGGAATTGTGTGGAAGAAATAGTTGTTAGCTACCCAGCTCTAAAAAAGAGTATAAAGGACGCTTTTCAACGAGGCCAAATTATTGGACAAGAGATGAACAATTGTCGTTCTTTAATTAACACTCCTAGTAGTGATATGACTCCGACAGCTGTAGCCGAAAAAGTCGAAAAAATGTTCAAAGGAACCGACGTTAAAGTGCGTATTTTCGGACGAAAAGAAATCGAAAAACACAAAATGGGAGCCATTTTGGGAGTTTCTCGAGGAGCTTTAGAAGAACCTCGATTTATTATCCTAGAGTATATGAATGCTCCTAAAGCAGATGAAAAACCAGTCATCTTAGTAGGAAAAGCCGTCACCTATGATACCGGAGGGTTGTGTTTAAAACCTTCTGGTGGATTAACGGAGATGCATATGGACATGTCAGGTGGAGGAGTTGTTATTCATGCTCTTGCTCTGGCCGAAAAATTGAAGCTAAAGCAAAATGTCGTAGGGATTATTCCTACGGTGGAAAATATTCTCTCACAAACAAGCTACCGCCCAGGAGACATTTTGCGTTCCATGTCGGGAAAAACAGTCGAAGTTTTAAACACTGATGCTGAGGGACGCTTAATTTTAGCAGATGCTCTAACTTATGCAGAAAAGCACTACAAGCCCAAAGTTTTGGTTGACGTCGCTACTTTAACTGGAGCTTCCAGAATTGCCTTGGGTTTGCGAGCAACAGCGCTTTTTACCGCTGATCAAAAACTGGAGACTCGGTTTAGAGAACTGGGCGAAAAGAGTGGAGACTACGTTTGGCCCCTTCCTTTATGGGAAGAGTTTGACCAAGAGATCAAAGGAGATTTTGGAGATATTACCAATGTTCTCTATTCTGGTAGTCGCTATGGAGGAGCCATCATCGGTGCAACCTTCCTTCATCAATTTGTCAATGGTAGCCCCTGGGTCCATCTTGACATTGCTCCTAGAATGACTTCTCTTCCAGATGAATACTTAGCCTCTGGTGCAACAGGAGAGCCCTTACGTCTTCTTGCTAAAGTTATGCAAGAATTCTAATGGGGGATTTGGGAATTTGAATTTTTGGAGGGCACAGAACAAAACTGTGCTCTCCAAAAAAGACAGAAATGGGAAAAGGTGCTATGGAAAAAAAAACTATCTTTATCACAGGAGCAGCCTCGGGGATAGGCCGAGAAACTGCTATTTTCTTTGCTGACAAAGGCTGGTTTGTGGGACTCTTTGACCTGAATGAAAAAGGATTAAAGGAACTAGCAGAAGAAATTGGGGTAGAAAATTGTTGCCATCAACTTACGGATGTTAGCGACTACGAAAGTATTCAATCAGCAGTCGAATTATTCGCCCAAAAAACAAATCAAAAAATGAATGTTCTTTTCAATAATGCGGGCATCATGAAAATGGGCCCCTTTGAACAGCTTTCTTACCAAGAACATGCTAAAACTATTCAAGTCAACATCATGGGAGTTATCAATGGTATTTATGCCTCTCTTGATTTACTAAAAAACACTCCTAAATCTCATATCATATCCATGTGCTCTAGTTCAGCTTTTTATGGAGTCCCTGACCTTTCTACATACTCTGCCTCAAAGTTTTTCGTTCGAGGTTTAACCGAAGCTTTAAATATAGAATTCGAAAAGTATGGTATCACCGTAACCGACCTGATGCCTCTTTTTGTGGCCACTCCTATGGTAGATATGCAAGAGTATCAAACAGGAACTCTTCGACTCTTCAAAGCTAAGTTAAGTGCTCAGGATATTGCTAAGATCGCTTGGAAAGCTGCTCACAAAAATAAAATTCACTGGGTTCCAGGAATTTTATTAAAATCTCTTACTTTTTTTGGAAATCTTTTTCCTTTCATCAATAAACCAATGATGAAGTTATTTAATCACTAAATTTTTTAGTAAAAAATATTAAGGGGAAAAAGATGAACTATCCTTCAGATAAAGTAATTCTAATTATTGATGATGAACCTCTGTCGATTAAAGTGCTGACTCGAATGATCGAAGGAATGGGCTGGCGAGTAATTTCTGCTCAGGAAGGGAAAGATGCTTTCGAGTTATATTCAAAGCACCATGAAAATATATCATGTGTTCTTCTTGATTTAACAATGCCTGGTTGGGATGGTATCTTTACAGCAAAAAAACTCCAAGAAATTAATCCTGAAGTCAAAATTATTTTGATGACAGGTTATGATGTACAAATAGAAGAAGAGTGCCCTGATCTTTTTTTTGAGTCGTTAGGTAAACCTTTTACTATTAAAAAGTTAAGATCGATTCTTTCTGAAATTGAGCCTAAGATACTCGGAAAAAAATAAAAAACCCAACAGAAATCTATCAGATTCATCAGATAACCCACCAAAGTGAGGAAAAAAGAAAATATCTATGTTTTATCAAGAAAACTCCTCGAAAGTTCTGGATTTACTTAAAGAAATTGCTCGCGAAGCGGGGTCTAAAATTCTAAGTGTTTATGAATCAAAAGACGAACAAAAAATTATTTACAAAGAAGATGAAAGCCCTCTTACTCTTGCTGATAAACTATCAAATGAACATATTATCACCAAGCTACAAGAAAACTTTCCTCAAGTTAAGATTATTAGCGAAGAAAATAAAACTGTCTCAACAGAAGAGAGACAAAGCTACGATTGCTATTGGTTAGTTGACCCTCTAGATGGAACGAAGGAATTTATCAAGCGCAATGGAGAGTTTACTGTTAATATTGCCTTAGTGAATAAAAATACTCCTGTTTTGGGGGTTATCTATGTTCCTGTGCAAGATATTATGTACTGGGCTAGCTACCAAGAAGGAGCTTACAAACAAGAGGGGAAAAAAGAACCCCAGAAGATACAAGCGGCTTCTTTCCAAAAAGAAGACAAGGGTCTTTTTTTAGTTTGCTCTCGCTCTCATCTTAATGAGGAAACCAAAAACTTTTTAGCTCAGTTTATCGAACCCCAAACTGTTTCAATGGGCTCTTCCTTGAAGTTTATGTTAGTTGCAGAAGGCAAAGCCCATGTTTATCCTCGTCTAGCTCCCACAATGGAGTGGGATACTGCGGCAGCTCAAATTATTGTAGAAGAAGCGGGGGGAAAGGTTTTAGCTTTTCCCGAAAAAACACCTTTAGTTTATAATAAAAATAGCTTAAGAAACCCTTCTTTTCTGGTTTATGGCAACGGTTCACTAGGAGAATGATCATGGATCAACTGGATCAGATCGAAAGTAAAAGCATCCATATTTTACGAGAAGCATACTACCATTTTAAAAATCTGGGTATGCTATGGTCCATTGGAAAAGATAGCACTGTTTTACTGTGGCTGGCTCGAAAGGCTTTTTTTGGCCACGTTCCTTTTCCTTTAATTCATATTGATACCCACTATAAAATTCCTGAAATGATTGAATATCGAGATCGCTTAGCTTGGGAATGGAATTTGACAATGATTTATGGCCAGAATGAAGAAGCTTTAAAAGCAAAAACCACCTTTCCCGATGGCAATGTAGATCGAATCACTTGCTGCAAACATCTTAAAACAGAAGCTTTAAGAAGAACTCTTAGCGGAGAAGGAAAGCGATATCGTTTTAACCATCAAACTCGCCAGTACAATATAGATCAAAATCCAGAGCCTTTTACGGGAATTATCGTGGGAGCAAGAGCAGATGAAGAAGGTAGTCGTTCTAAAGAGCGGTACTTTTCTCCTCGAACCAGAGAAAATAACTGGGATGTAGGAGATCAACCTCCCGAGTTTTGGAATCAATATAAAACAGACTTTGCTCCGGGGACTCACTTACGCATTCATCCTCTTTTAGATTGGACGGAGCTAAACATTTGGCAATACATTCAGAGAGAAAATATTCCTACCGTTTCTTTATATTTTGACCAAGGGGAGGGAAAACGCTTTCGTTCTTTAGGTTGTTATCCTTGCACCTTTCCTATCACATCCCAGGCCCAAACGGTGGAAGAGATTATTGATGAGTTAGAAACGGGTCAGCTAGCAAATATTGCAGAACGCTCAGGACGAGCTCAAGATAAAGAAGACGGTGGTGGACTAGAGTCTCTTCGCCGAGAAGGTTATATGTAAGGGAAACAAGTTGAGCACACAGATTACACATATTAATAAAGAGCAGATGAACATCGTAGTCGTTGGCCATGTCGATCACGGAAAAAGCACTATTATTGGCCGACTTCTTGCCGAAACAAAATCTCTTCCCGAAGGAAAATTAGAGCAAGTTAAACTAAATTGCGAAAGAAATTCAAAACCTTTTGAATACGCTTTTCTTTTAGACGCCCTCAAAGATGAACAAGCCCAAGGAATTACCATTGATTCCGCCCGAGTTTTTTTTCACACAGATAAGCGCAATTACATTATCATAGATGCTCCTGGACATATTGAGTTTTTGAAAAATATGATATCAGGAGCTGCACGTGCAGAAGCCGCTTTTCTGGTTATTGATGCGGCCGAAGGGGTTCAGGAAAACTCTCGGCGTCATGGATATATGCTCGCAATGTTAGGAATAAAGCAAGTCGCTATTTTGGTAAATAAAATGGATTTAGTTGACTATCAGGAAGCTATATTTTTGAATATTAGAAAAGAGTATGAAGACTTTCTCGCTCAAATAGATATTCATGCAAAAAACTTTATCCCTGTCAGTGGCCGAGAAGGAGATAACTTAGCGGAAACTTCTGAAAAAATGCCCTGGTACCAAGGACAAACAGCTTTGAAAGTCTTGGATTCTTTTGAAAAAGAAAAACCTGCTCTGGATAAACCTTTTCGAATGCCTGTTCAAGATGTATACAAGTTTACTGCCAAGGGAGATAATCGAAGAATTGTCGCTGGAACTGTTGATAGTGGCAAGATTTCTGTAGGAGATGAAGTTGTTTTTTATCCTTCAGGAAAAAAAAGTCATGTCAAGAGCATAGAAGGATTTGCTTGTTCTCCTCAGGATAGAACTTCTGCTGGATATGCTATGGGTTTTACTTTGGAAGAACAAATTTATATTACCCGAGGAGAAATAGCGGCTAAAACATCCGAAGCTCAACCAGAAAACACTTCTCATCTACTCGTCAGCTTGTTCTGGTTAGGCAAAAAACCTTTGAGCAAGAAAAAAAACTATTTTCTGAAACTAGGAACCGCTAAAGTTACCGCAAGACTAGAAGAGGTTCATCGAGTTATCAACGCCTCTGACCTCAGCTCTTCTGACCAACAGGAAAAAATTCAACGACACGAAGTCGCAGAATGTACCCTTAAGTTAAATCAAACAATCGCCTTTGATAAAGCGGAAGAACTAGCAGCAACCAGTCGTTTTGTTATTATTGATGAATATGAAATCTGTGGTGGAGGGATTATTCGTAAAGGACTAAAGGACAAACAGTCGATCATTCGAGATCAAGTCTTTTTACGCAACTACAAATGGGAAAAAAGTATTATTTCGCGAGAAAATCGAAGCGAGAAATACAACCAACGCCCCACTCTTATTCTCATCACAGGGCAAAAAAATGTCGGAAAAAAGAGTTTAGCAAAAAGTTTAGAATCTCGCCTCTTTGCTGATGGAAAACTCGTTTACTTTTTAGGGATCGGAAATGTCGTTTATGGAATAGACGCCGACCTTAAGAAAAACAAAGAAGAAACCCAAGCTAAACGCCAAGAGCATCTTCGTCGTCTCAGTGAGGTTGCTCATATTTTACTAGATGCAGGCATGATTTTGATTGTCACAGCGGTGGAGTTGAGTCAGGATGATCTTTCGATGATTAAAATATCTATTGATTCAGAGCAAATTGAAACTGTCTGGGTGGGAGACAATGTAACCACTAATCTTAACTATGATATCCAAGTACCTTCTCACGACGATTCTCGGGAAGTGGTTGAAAAGCTAAAAGAGATGTTGCAAGAGCGAGGTATAATCTTTCGGCCTTAGCTTGCATCTAAAATACTACGGACGTTTGTTCCAAGTTTTTCCAAGGTGTAAGGTTTAGTGATAAAACCTTTGGCATAAACAAATACTCCTTTGCGAATATTGTCATGGCTATGACCAGAGGAAATCACCACCTTAACTTGGGGGTCTATCTCTCGCAGTTTTTCAAAGACCATCTGTCCTGACATTTTGGGCATAGTTAGGTCAAGAATAACCAAATCTATTTCATGGATTCTTTCTTGATAGGCTTGAAGGCCCTCTTCGCCATCTTCTGCTGTTAAGATCTTGTAGCCCAGTCTATCGAGCATTGCCGTTGCTAAGTCTCGAATGAGCTCTTCATCATCGATAACAAGAATGGTCTCAACTTTCGCCGATGTGATTTCGGCAATAGACTTTTGCTCAGGGCATATTTTTTCTTCTATAGAGTTGGTCGCAGGAAGATAGATGTGAAAAGTGGTTCCTTTTCCCAACTGACTTTCCATGTCAATATAACCCATATGGTTTCTTGTGACAATATTGTAAACCATCGCTAAACCCAATCCCAGCCCTCTTTTTTCTCCTTTTTTCTTTGTCGTAAAAAAAGGATCAAAAATCTTCTTTTTGATTTCTTCTGATATGCCAGCTCCACTGTCCTCTATTGTTATGTGAACATAAGGGCCTGGAGGGAACTCTGCCCGATCATCGCTACTGTTATAGTAGTTTTCCGCTTCGACGGCTATATAATCTCCCGTGTTCGTTCCCTTGGAATCAATGGCAGAAATAGCGTTTGTTCCCAAGTTCAGAAGAACTTGATTGAGCTCTCCTGAGTTTGCATACACATAGTATTTACCAGGAGTAATAGAAAGGCGTTTTTCGATTAAACGATCAGTTGTGTTTTCTAATAAATAGAGGACTTCCTTTACGATTTCATAGACATCCACACTTTCTTTTTGGGTAACTTCTCCACTAGAAAGACTTTGAAACTGCTTGATTAAGGTAGCAGATCTTTCGCAACCAATTTTAGCTTGCTGAAGATAGTTACGCTGAGCTTCGCCCATGCTATGAAAACCTAAAGAGAGCATGCTAAGGTTCCCCATAATTCCTGTCAGTAAATTGTTAAAGTCATGGGCAATTCCACCAGCGAGGGTACCAATAGAGTCCATCCTTTGGCGTAGAGCCAACTGCTCTTCCAGACGGTTTCTTTCTGTTATATCTCTTGTGTTAATAACAACACCTTCGACGACGGAGTCGTCCAAAAGATTTTGCCAAACAGACTCTAAAATATGCCATCCTTCACTTTTATCTTGATGACGATACTCTGTACTAAAGATATCTCGGGGTTTCTCTAGCGATTTTTTAAAAACATTCTTCACTTGTTCTCGATCATCAGGATGAATAAAAGCAAAAACGCTTTTTCCTATTAGCTCATCTGGCTGAAAGCCAAGAGCTCGAAAAACAGAAGGACTTTTGTAGTAGACTATTCCATCTCGGTCAACAATCGTAATTGTTTCAGAAGAGTTTTCGATCAAAGCTCGAAAATAGCGCTCTCTCTGAGCAAGTTCCGCCTCTTTACGCTTTCTCTCAAGGGCATGCCCAATCATTCTTTCTAGAAGAAGAGGCTCTAAACTTCCCTTGACAATGTAATCGGCAAAGCCCGCTTGGATAGCTTTTTTATCCAAATCGCTGTTTTCTTCCTCTGTCAACATTATAATAGGGGCTCTACAACCATTAGGAATAGCTTCTTGGAGTAATTCGAGGCCGTTCTTTTCCCCCAGACGATAATCGACTAAGCAAATGTCATGGGTGTTTTGAGACATAACTTCTAGTGCTTCATCATAAGTCTCAATCCAAGATAGTTCATAGTTTTCTTTTTCAAAATCAGTGACCAATGAACTTGTAAGGATGTACTCTTCTTCATCATCATCAACAAGCAATATTTTTATACTATCCCGACTCATCAACTTCTCCGACTCTGCAAGCACTTGACTCAATCTTCAAAATACAAAAACGCTTTTCTTAAGTATAACAGAAAGACTAAAAAAACCATAGATTTAATGAAAAATTCTGAAGGGTTTTTTCTTTTTCATTGAATATCTTACTTTCTATTTTTACAATAAATATTTATCATTGATTTTAAAAAAATAATATTGATGAGCTTATCAAACAAATACATTAAAAGAAAAGGAAGGTTTTATATGTCAGAAAAACGAGTTACTTTAATCCAAAAGCGCCTGGAAGCAGCTTTTTCTCCAGAAAGCTTGGAGGTTATTGATGAAAGTCATAAGCATATTGGACACGTGGGAGCTAAAGGGGGAGGGGGACACTTCCAGGTTCATATTGTTGCCGAGGCTTTTACTGACAAAAAAGTACTAGAAAGGCATCGTATGGTGTATCAGGCTTTAGCTGAAGAAATGAAGACAGAAATACATGCCTTAGGAATTCAAGCCTTTCCTCCTAGTAAGTAAAAAGGCGGGGCCAAAATCGTCCGGTTTTATCCATATATTGCTGGTAGCGTTCTCCCCATTCCTCAAGAGCATCTCTTTCTTCTTGGAGAGCTAACCTATAGTATACAACTATAAGAATGGGAGCGGTTAACAAGGTGATTAAGGTCGGCCAGTTAACTAAGCTACCGAGAAGAAAGAGAAAAAAACCTGTATATTGGGGGTGGCGTATGTAGGCATAAATACCCTGAGTTGCTAAATCATTACGTTGCGGCCAAAGGTGGCGCCAACCAACTAAGGCAATCAATGTACCTAATAAGATTAGAACTTGACCTACGAGAACAAAAGCAAATTGGCCCCAAGGAGATTCAACTTGTAGTAAAGGTGCCCAAATGTGTCCATTTTGAAAATGACTGGGGGCAAGGTGTGACCCAAAAATATGGGATAAAAGATATAGAGTTAAAGGAAAGCCATACATCTCAGCATACAGAGCAATGACCCATGCACTAGCTATTCCAGCCGAACGCCATTCACTTTTACGACGAGGACGCAAAACGCCGTAAAGAAAAATACCGACCAAGCTAAGAGATAAAATAACTAAGTCCCAGCGGTAAAAACCTACCTCAATACTGAAGAGTAAAAACTGTAAAAAATTCACTTAGGTTTCTCGAAATTGGAAAACTGTATTAGTTTGAGTCGCATCTTGGCTAGAAATATCTGTGGGGCGAAAGAACTGCATTTTTTCTTTGACTGGAGTGATTAAAAACTCAGCGAGAACACCGTAGTTTGCTAGACTAACTACATTTTTTTTGTCCAAAGAAAGAGGAGCTGATACATCAATTTTCTCTCCATTCAAAAAAGTTCCATTTTTGCCAGAAGCTATTAGCCTAGGAGGATGGGCTTCTAGGTGAATAAAGAGATGTTCTCGAGAAATTTCCTTCAGGGAACTAGGAAAATGAATATCTGTATTAGCATCGCGACCAACGGAATAAATCTCTCCCTTTTTAAGAACTTTGAGTAGCCTGGGATTCTTACATTCCAAATAGAACAATCCTTCATCCAATTCGGAACTAATTTCTAAGAGAGCTTTTTTGAGTTGAGCTTTTCCTTCCATCAATGAATTATTAACAAAATCGATCCCAGAAGTTATCAGGGGATGCTCAAAGTTCTCCCTGTCGCCCATTAATAGAGGAAGGATCGGTTTGTATTCTCGGACTTGATCAAGGGTATACATTACTTGGTCAGAAGAGCGGATTTGAGCTGTTAAACAAAGAATAATGCAGTCCGATTCTTTGAGAGCTTTTATAATCGACCCTTTCCATTCTTTACTTTCATGGATAAGACTGTGATTTATCCAAGGCTGAAAGCCTAAATCTTCCAGCACTAAAGCTAAGTTTTCCGCAATGAAACGATCTTCTTGGCGATAGCAGAGAAAAGCTTGCTTTTTTCGCAAGGAGTGGCTAGTTTCGGCGGGAATACCTTTGTCTTTGGCACTAGGAGAACTTAAAGGAGAAAAACCTGCAAATCCAACTTCGGCAATCTCCATGGGACTGGTTTCAAAGCCTTTTAAAAGATAGAGTCCATATTCTTTCCAGAGAATTTCTTGTTCAAAATTTTCTTTCAAAAGTCTCTGGCGAGCTTCTTGAAAAACAGACTTTGTCATCAATATTTGATCAGGTTCAGCTAAGGCTTGGACTCGACTAGCCAAATCAACGGCCAAACCTTCGATTAAAACAGGTTTTGAAAATTCGGAAGGAGCCAATTTTTCCGTCACTTCTCCCGTATGAATTCCTATACGTACTTTTGGTAGCTCAGACTGTTGAATGTGAAGAAGTTGGAGGCGCAGAGAAAATAGAACGGCTGAGCTAGGTGTCTCGAAAGTAAGAAAAAAACCATCTCCGGCCGAGTCAATTTCTCGCCCTTTAAGATCTTTGACAATATCTTGAACATAGACGCGGTGTTGAGAAATGAGCTCAGCGGCCTTCTGATCTCCATGTTCCGTCTTCAGACGCAGTGAAGCAACTAAGTCAGTAAAGACTAAAGTTAACAGACGAGACTGCTCAAATTCCATTTTTTCTATCCCTGATTGTGTTTTCTCAATAAAATGAGGAGATAATCCAAAATCTTTTTTCCGAGTACCTAGTTCACTGGAACATTAGATGGCACGCCTTAACTATTCTATAATTTTGTTGAATTGACTGCAATAAGAAACTTCTTCTATAGCTCATGTACTAAAGATAAGTCTCTATTCGATAGACTTTTCATAGTAAACTAAAGCGGTACCTTCCCCTTCTGTTTCTTGGGGAAAAAAAGGAAATATATCTTCTCCTTGTCGAAAAAGTAAAACATGCTCGGGATTTTTGATTTCCGCGAGAGGCACTTTTTTTACTCCTACCTCTAGGTTTTCTTCATCGGCTAGACTAAGAAGACGCAAAAAAGGAAGATCTTGCCAAATTTGAGTTCCCACTTTTTTCTTTTTGGGAGATTCATTTTTACTTTCATTGCAATGATAAATCTGAGCGGCTGGAATTTCTTTTTTCCAATGTTGGCAGATGAGTGCATTCAGAGACTCATTGGGAGTCATGATAAGAATATGCCCCACATCGTACAACTCAGGATGTTCTTCAGGGTTAGCAACAAGAGCACTTTTACAAATAGCTATGAGTTTTTTTTCTTGAGCGAGACGAATAGCACGAGGGTTACTATCCATTAGAGCAACTGTTTGTCCTTCTTCCTGGATAAAAGAGGCTACCGAGCGGCCTAGCTTATGAGAACCAATAATGAGCCAGTCCGATGGCTTAGGTATCAAAACTCCGAGAGATTTTCCCACAAATTTAGCTGTTAGCCCTTGAAATAAGACAGTCCCAATAATAATGGAATACGTTAGCACTTCGAGAAACTGAGCTTGTTGTTTTTCATAAACTCCATTTTGCAAACTCAAGGTAAACAAAGAAGCCATTGATGCCGCTACTATACCCCTAGGAGCAATCCAAGAGAGAAATAACTTTTCTTTCAAGTTGAGAGAAGACTTATAGGTGGAAATAAAAACATTGAGAGGACGAACAAGAAACATAACCAATAAAACCACTCCCACCAGAGGCCAAGAATAGTTCGCAAAGGAATAGACATCTAAGTTGGCTGCTAATAATATAAAAAGTAATCCTATGAGCATTTCCACTAACTGGGCTTTGTAAGCTTTTACTTGCTCAAACTCTCCTCTGTCTAGATAACCGATCAAAAAACCAGCGATTGTCACACTTAAAAGCCCACTTTCATGGGCAAAATGCTCAGAAAAACTAAAAGTAGCAATTGCTGCAGCCAAAACAAAAGGATTTAAATTTTCATTTAAGATCCAAGATTTTTTTACAACAAAAGTAATGAGAAAACCACTAATGGAGCCTATGAGAACTCCTAAGAATATTCGATAAGTAAGTAAAGCTACAGCTTGCTCTTTGCCGCTGATGATCCACTCATAGCATAGCAGAGCGATAAATACTCCTATCGGGTCAATTAAGATACCTTCCCAGTGTAAGATACTACTAATATTTTTTTGGGCATGGATCTTTTTTAAAAGCGGACCAATAACCGTAGGACCTGTCACAATCACTAAGCTGGAGGCAAGAAGAATAAACTCTAAAGAAAAATGGGGAAAAAAAAGATAGATGCAAGCGCTAACTCCAAACCAGGTAACAAAAACCCCCTTCACTAAAAGACCTCGAATTTCCGTAGAAACTTTTCGGTAATCTCGAATATTAAGAGTTAATCCGCCTTCAAAGAGAATGAGAGCAACTGCCAAAGCAACAATGGTCTTTAACGTTTCTGTACTTAATTCCTCTGGATGAACTAAACCTATACAGTGAGGACCAACAAAAACTCCCCCTATTAACAAAACGACAATAGCAGAAATGCGAATTTTATGGGCAACTTGAACTAAAATAATACCTAAAACTAAAGCCCATGAAATCGTCGATAAAACTTGATGCTCTCCCATTTTTTTCTTTCATATCATTATGAGTATCCTAGAAAAAAAGCCTAGCAAAATGCTAGGCTTTTTTCTTTTGGATTTATCTATATAGCTTTAAATTACGGGGTTTCGTTAGGAGTTGCCCAGTAAGCTGGAAGACCTGGGTCCCCCATTAGGTGATAAACCTCAAAGTAATATTTTGTGAGGTGAGAATCAGCTTCCTGCACAGCAAGATTACCCGCTAACATCGCTCCGTAGTTGCAGAAGTTACGTAGCTTTTCAAAAGCGGTGTCATATGCTCCAACTCCTGTTTCGGCTTTACTAGGAGCTTGGCCATTGTCAATCTTACCTGTAATAGCACAACGACCTACTCCCCACCAAAGATCTTCATCCCAGTAGGTATAGCTAGATCCACCAATGAAACCAACAGCTCCGCCGTTTGCCTTACGTAACCAAGCTTCTCCAAAGCAATTACTTACTTCAAAAGAGTTGGTTAAGCAGCAGTTTCCTATTATGACAGGATACATTCCATTGTTGTTTAGATTTTGGATATCTGAAATGCGAAAACCAGGGTCATGGAAAGAAGTTTCCGTTCCATGAGCTGTGTAATTAAAGACTCCAACTCCGGCATTCACTGCTGCGCGAATAGCAGATTCATTTTGATGAGAGCCAGAAGAAAGGAAAGTATTTTCACTTAATTTCTCATAGCCAGCCTCGCTGTGGAAGTAATTTTGAAGACCATAGCGAATATGAGGATATCCTCTTTTGCTTGCCCAGTAGCTATCCCAACCAGCTACCAAGAGTGGTTTTCGAAGAAAATCGTAGCTTAGAAGATTACCCGCTTCGTAATCAACTGTTTTGTCAATTTGAGGAGTAAGCTGAGAAACGTTTTGAGCCGAGAAACGTCCGATCATAACATCAGGAAGATAGTCATTGCCTGAGGTTGTCGCGTAGTTTAAGTCAGTGATGTAAGAACCTTCTGTGCCACTGAAAGCAGGTATTTGCTCTCTATCGCCCACAAGTAAAACAAAAGTAGGAACAATGCCATCAGAAGGACTTTGGTATTCACTTTTGATAGCGTTTTGAATGCTTGTGGTGGTGCTACCGATTTCATCGGTGAACTTGACAACGACTTTGTATCCTAGCCCTTTTTTGTGATCAATGAATCGATTTAACTCACCTCGGAACATAGGGTCAGAGACGATAAGATACTTTACTGTATTTCTTTTAGCATCTGCTAGTTTTGCGAGACTCTTGCTTGTAATAAAAGCTTTATTGCAGATTTGATCAAAATGAGTAGAGGCATAACGTTGCTTAAATTCTTGGATCAGTTTCCAGTTTGCATTTTCGAGATAAACTCGAACCTTTACGTTGTTGTAAAGAAGCATTTTGTTTTCAACAGAACTATAGTTTGTTACAGCTACCTTTAAAAGAAATATACGGTAGTTGCGCACCACTCCGATTTCTTTTAAAGAAATCAAATCGCTTTTTGAGTAAGGTTTTTTATAAGCATCTGATTTGTAGGCGAACTCTGGCTTTTTTCCTGTCTTTCGAGCAGAAGGTTGCGCAGGAAAAACTTTGTTTCTATAGCCTAGGCTTGGTAGGTCCAGTGTATATTCATCTTTGCTCAGAATTTTTGCTGAAACTTTGGTTCCTATGGGAACTTCAATAATTTGGCTAATAACAGGAAGCTGAGGTTCACCTAGTTTTCGAGAATGGTGAAAACCCTCGATATCAACGCGAGTGAAGTTTCCTTTTTGGGTCGTAATATCTTCTGCTCCAATGGATTTTATATGGCATTCAAAATCCATGTAAGAAGTGCCTTCTTGGGGAAAAGATTCTCCCGTTAAGGAAAAATGAGTTTTTTCTCCACTTTGGCTAACGATAATATCGCTTGCCCAAAGAGAAACACTACAGAGAGAAAAAATAACTAAAAAGATGAGCGTTTTTTTCATAGTGTGTTATGGTGCGTTCTCGCCTTTGCAGAGACGCTCCCTCCTAAATTGGACTAAAATTAATTTACTCTTCAAAGAAATAGTTTTGTTTTTTATAGTTATCAAAAAGTATCAAAATTATTTCCTCGACGACCTCCGAATTAATGGACCTACCCCTTTGTAAAAATTAGGGGTTCAGAAGAGTAAGATGATTCTAAATAGTTTCTAAAATTTCAATCACCTTGTCTCTTTAGATAATTATGAAGCATAATTATATCGAGATACAAAATGATATGCAACTATTTTTTACCAGTCGCTCTCTTGATAATTTATCAGGTTTTCGGTAGAATCACCTATCACAAATCATCACCAAGAGCTTTTTAGGGAGAATCACATGCAAAACTTTATCCTAAGTCTCTGTTTAATGAGCCTTTTTCTGTCTTTAGAAGGGCAGAAGTTAGAAAGAAACAAAATCAATGAAAATACCTTAGTGATCTTAAAGAGTATTGTTAGTGAAGAAAAAATTCTAGAGTTGGTCCAAAAAAATGGACTGGCTCCTCAACTCGAAGCAAATTGGCCTCAGAACTTGTACTCATTGGGATTTTCTCGTTATTTTGTGGAAGAGGTAGGGTCTTTGTTTTCTCGAAAAGAAAGCCCAAACCAAAACAACCAAGACCTACGTGAAGAAGTCGCTGACTTAAAAGAACAAGTACGACTTCTCCAAGCCCAAGTAGACAGTTTACAAAGAATTTTTCGTTCTCTTCATGAAAAAATTTCTTTATCTGAAACGAACGAAGTAGATCCCTTGGAATCAAAATTAAAACCAAAAAAAGAAAAGATCTCTCCGCTTACTCAAAGAAACAAAAAAACTCCCCAAACTTATAAGTCCAGTGACCTTAAGAATGGGAAGCCTGAGAGTAGCGATCCAAAGAAAAATGAGCTAGGTATTACCGCTATTGAAATGAAAGTTCCCGAAAACAAATATGGCATTACCCCTGACCGTTACTCTAAAAAGAGTAATCTCTCCGCTCCTCGCTCTAAAAGGAGCAAAACAGAAGAAGGATACGATGAAGCAATTCAGTGGTCTCGCCGAGCTGCTCAGAAGGGGAATACAATGGCGATGAATAACCTAGGCTATCTTTACTGGAAAGGTTGCCAAGTAGAGCAAAATGGGAAAAAGGCTTTAACTTGGTTTGAGAAAGCAGCCAACCTGGGTAACTCTACCGCAATGACGCGCATTGGTGATATGTATTGGGAAGGAGATGCTGTTGAGAAAAGTATTTCAACAGCCATTCGTTGGTACAAAAAAGCTGCTAGCCTGGGGGACCAGGAAGCCATTGCAAAGTTAGCAGCAATAAAATAAATAGAAAGGCAAACTTTTGAAAAATAGGTTGTTGGGAAAAGTTTTTTTATGTTTTCTTGTTTCTCTCTATCTTTTAGGGTGTCGATCTTACCCTTGCCCTACTCCTGATCTTACTATAGGGAATACAACAGAACAAGTCCTCCATGAGCCTGGAGAAAGAACTTTACTTCCTTCTCTTTCTTGGCTCCAGACAATATCAAAAATCGAAACTCTCTGGGAAAAAAATAAGGTTGTTATTGATAGCTCGGTAAAAGCTGTTTATCCGATTGTTGTTATCGAAGTAGAGAGTATCTTTCTGGAGACCCTAACTAACACATCTGATCGTCTTATAACAATGACAATAGCTGTCGAGAAAGAAGCTCTAAAAGCTCATGATTTTCCTCCAGAAGTAGCAGAGGACCAAGGCCGTAAGATAGGCTTACATTGGAAAGATCTATTAGAAGCGGAATATCATAATTTGCATATGGCCATCGCCATTTCAGATATGCAGCAGCAATGGCGTTCTTTTCGAAAAAGCTGCTCTGTAACCTTACAAACAGAAAACCAAGAGCTGATAGAAGAAAAGCTCAGCTACATCCCCTCTTTGCAGTCTCTAGAAGTGCAAAAGCAAGTTATTTTGCTCCTGATCAAAGCCTGTCACCAACTTGCTGTTACCAATGAGGAGATTGCCATTCCTTCGACGGAACAATTGACGATTCCTTATTCCTATTAAAATAAGAACAACCGATTTTCTCTCATCTTTGGAGAAATGAGAATCAAAATGTACAAAAATTAGAGTAGCTCGTAAAGTGATGAAAAAAAATATAGTAAATTCTTTACTCCATATTTAAACAGAAAACAAATATTTTGGAAAATATTGATCGTTTTAGATCAAATTTTTACCAAAATATTTTGCCAAAAACCAAACGCCTTAGGGCCTGCAGGAGTATACTTAGTTGTGCAAAAAACGGCTTAAGGACTTTCAAGTTTGGAGAATTTGGGAAACAGGTCTCATTCTAGAGAGAATATTCATATCATGAAGGTAATTTTAGCGGAAAAACCCTCGGTTGCTCGGGATATTGCTCGTTACCTAAAAGCACAAAATAAGAGAGATGGGTATTTAGAAGGCAATGGTTGTCAGGTGACTTGGGCTTATGGTCATTTAGTAACGTTAAAAGAACCTCATGACTATGCTCCTCACATGAAAAAATGGGCTTTGCAGACTTTGCCTTTTATTCCCGAAAAATTTGGACTAAAGACTATCGACAAAGAGTACACTCAGAAGCAATTTCGGGTGATTTCTGCTTTGTTTCAAAAAGCAGAGGAAATTATTTGCGCGACAGATGCAGGAAGAGAAGGAGAGCTTATTTTTCGATATATTCTTGCTCTTTCTGGTTGTTTGAAGAAACCTTTTCGAAGACTTTGGCTAAACTCTTTGACCCAAGAAGCGATAGCGAAAGGGTTTTCCGAGTTAAAACCGGGCAAAAATTATGATTTTTTATACCATGCTGCCCGTTGCCGGAGCCAGGCGGACTGGATCATAGGCTTAAATGCCACTCGCAATTACACCATTCGTTTTGGGCAGGGGCAAATTCTCTGGAGCATCGGACGTGTACAAACTCCGGTTCTTTCGCTTATTGTCTCACGAGATGAGGAAATTGAACTTTTTGAAGCGAGTCCTTTTTGGGAATTGCGAAGCAAATATAGAGAAGCCATTTTTAAATACCGAGGAAAAAACTTCAAAGACATTGGTGCTGCTCAAAAAATGTTAGAGAAAGTCAAATCACATTCCCTCTCGATAACGAATATTAAAGCAAAAGAAGAGAAAGAAAACTCACCTTTACTTTATGATTTGACTGACTTACAGCGAGATATGAACAGGCGTTTTTCCTATTCGGCCGCAAAGACTTTGGAAATTGCTCAAAAACTCTATGAAGGAAAGTACATCACTTATCCAAGAACTGATTCTCGTTACCTCAGCTCTTCGCTAAAAAAGGATATTCCTAAAGTTCTTCATCGTGTCGCCTCGATACATTCCGGAGTTAATTCACTAGATCTAAAAAAACTTGCCTTTTCTTCTCGTATTGTCAATGATAAAAAAGTGACGGACCACCATGCGATTATTCCCACGGGAAATCTTCCTTCTTCCCTGGCTCTTCCAGAACAGAATGTTTTTCAGGCAATTGTCACAAGGCTGATTGCGGTTTTTTATCCACCTTGTCTCAAAAAAGTAACCCAAGTAGATGCTCAGATTAACGAAGCTTCTTTTCAAACAAAAGGAGTCGTTATTGCCCAAGCTGGTTGGACAGATCTTTATCCCAAAAAAACTACCTCTTCTAAAAAAGATAAAAAAGAGGACACTCCCCCTACTTTGCCCGCTTTTGAAAAAGGAGAGCAAGGGCCTCAAGAAGCCTTTTTGAAAGAAGGGAAAACCTCTCCTCCTAAAGCATACACTGAAAACATGCTTTTAGCAGCAATGGAAGGAGCAGGAAAACTAGTCGAAGATGAATCTCTAAAGGAAGCTTTGAAAGAAAGAGGACTGGGAACTCCTGCGACAAGGGCTTCCATTATCGAAACTTTGATTAGTCGAGGTTATATCCACAGGCATAAAAAAAATCTTCGAACTACAAATGCGGGTCGTTACTTGATTTCTCTCGTCCATAATGAGAACCTCAAGTCGGCGGAATTAACGGGACATTGGGAGCATAAGTTAAAAGAAATCGAAAGTGGTAAATATCCGGCTTCTTCTTTCATGAAGGAAATAGAACAGTTTGTTACCCAACTTATCAACGACAGCTTTACCTCTACCGTTAATCATAGAGAGTGGGGAAGCTGTCCTTTATGTGAGAAACCGATTATTCAAGGGAAAAAAGGGTATGGTTGTTCTGGTTGGAAAGAGGGGTGCTCTTTTGTTTTATGGCCAGAGTATCAGGGAGTCAATATATCTAAAGGACAAATCCGAGAGCTTCTACAAAAACATAAAACAACTCAGCTTATTGAAATTCAACAAGAAAAAGAAAAACAAAAAATATTTTTAATCCTAGAAAAGAACGGCCAGATCAAAGGATTGCCTTTAGAAAACTATAAACCAAAAAAAGCCGTAATGAGAAAAAAGCCGTAAAAAAAAATAAATTTTATTTAACTTTGAGCTAGAAAAACCTATACTACATGCCTGATAGTCATTTCCATACCGCTTTAATACTGCAATTTAAATTCTTAATAAGGGTTTGAGAAATGATTTTTTGCTACACGATTTTTCGAATATTTTAAACTAGGGGAAAATTTGCGACATGGATATAGGTAAAACCATCGAAAAGGGTTTAAAAAAGAAGAGAATATCTCAAAAAGAATTTGCTAGTATGATAGGAGTTACTCCTCCTAATGTAAGTCAGTGGGTCAAGGGAACGGCATCTCCTTCTGGGGAGAAGCTTTTGCGAATTATTTCGGCTTTAGATATTGTCACAGACCTCTTTCCTGAATACAAAAAAAAAGATGCTGGAAAAAGTGCTGATTTCCAAAATGAAGTAAGTAAAATTTGGAATAAATTAGAAAATTTGGATCAAAAATTAGAAACCACTCAAAAAGGAAGCGGTCAAAAGAAAAAAGTTTTAGTCATAGAGGATGATGCTTTAATTCCTGTGGTGATTAAAAATTTACTGATTGCAGAAGAATATGAAGACTTTGAAGTCATCTCGACTTACGATCCGCTGGAAGCTCTCAATATTATGGAAGCGAGCTCTCCTGCCTTAATCACTTTAGATCTTTTGATGCCTCAAATTTCAGGCATAGAGTTTCTAAAAATGATCAAAAGCAATAACCGGATCAAGAATATTCCTGTGATTCTACTCACCGGAGCAGATGAAAAAATTCTCAAAGAAGCTCGCTACTACCATCCCGAAGCGATTATGAAAAAACCATTTGAATATATTAAGTTTGTAAAAATTCTAAAGGATTTAAATATCTATCCTAAAGAAAAGTCTGTTTAAGAAAATATGTCCCCTCCTCCTGCACATAAAACTCGCTACCTCACTACTTCAGAGCGTACACTTATTCTCATTATGGGGGACATTTGCCTTCTTCTCCTTTCCGTCTCTATTGCTTTAGCTACATGGGATCATTACACCCAAAGACCTTTCTATATCTATCTCCACCTAAACATCTTTTATTTAGTTCCCATTTGGCTTATCATTGCAATGATTTTGGGTACATACTCTCTCCACGGAATGAAAGATTTATCCCGCTTTCTTTATTATCCCCTTCAAGCAAACCTTTTCGGAGGAATTATTTACGCCTTGATCTACTTTTTTGCTCCTAAAGGTAGCCTACCACGAGTAGTTTTTCTTTTTTTTGGAGTAGCTTCCTCTTTGCTTTTGATTTGGTGGCGCTATCTCTACTTTAGCATTTTTTCCCACCATCGCTGGAGACAAAACGTTTTAGTTATCAGTAAAGAGAAAAGCCTTAGTGATATTCAGAAACTCATTCAAAATCACCAGCACTATTACCAGTTCTTTGGTTTTATTCCAATAGACTCTTTTCCCCAAGAGCTAAATTTTTCATCGACCGAAGTGGACAAAATTGTTTACTTAGTAGAGGAGGCCTCATCATCACAAGTGATAGAGATTCTTCTTAAGAGCCGGGAAAAAGGTATTATAGTTACCTCGATCCCTGAATTTTATGAGGAGCTAACCGGACGTACGCCTTTGAGCGAAATGTCTGCAACGTGCATGTCTCTTTTTTATTTCAAAGAACTTCCGTGGGGGAGTATCTATGCTCTTTTAAAGCGATCTTTTGATATAACCTTCTCCCTCATGGGTCTTTCTCTTTTTTTTCTTTTTTTCCCCTTCCTCTTTTTAATGATTAAGATAGACTCTCGAGGACCCGTCTTTTATAGCCAACTTCGGGTCGGAAAAAATGGAAGAGTATTTCGTTTATGGAAATTAAGAACGATGAAAGATGGACTAAAAAGTAACCATTTTTGGACCGAAGAAAAAGATCCTCGTATAACACGTTTTGGAAGATGGCTTCGGAAAACTCGATTTGATGAGCTTCCTCAGCTATGGAACGTTCTTAAAGGCGACTTAGCCGTTGTCGGAGTACGTCCTCTCAGTGTCGAGCAATGCCAAGCTTTTGCCGAACAAATCCCTTACCACACACTCCGCCATTTAGCCAAACCAGGTCTTACGAGCTGGGCGGTAATCAATTTTCGCCACGTTAATGATCTAGAAGGAGTAAAAACCCGTTTAGAGTATGATCTTTACTATATTAAAAACCGTTCTTTTTGGCTAGATCTTTACATCATTTTCCGCACGGTTTGGATTATTGCTACCTTGAAAGGTCTTTAAAATCTCTGAGCTGAAATTACTCATTCTAAAAAATATCTTTGTCCTTTCGACAACGAGATACTTGACTAAAATTATTAACTTGATCGCAAGCATTTTTTTAGCTCGGATATTAACCCCCAGTGATTTTGGATTTTACGGTTTGGTTCTTACTTTACTTTCTTTTATGGTTGTTTTTGATGAGATGGGCTTAAAAAACGCTGTTATCCAAAGCTCAGAGCCTCTCGAAAAAACTCTCTATATTGGGTTTGCCTGGAAATTAATTTTTGCCTTCCTTACTCTTTGCTTCTCTATTATATTCTTAGCTCCCTGGGGAGCTCATTTTTACGAACAACCAGAGCTTCAATTAATGATTACGGGCGTTGCCTTAGCTATTTTCTGCGACACCGGAAAATTTATGCCCAGCACTTACTTCATCAAAAATCATCTTTTTGGAAAGCTAGTATTTCCTTCTCTCTTACGGACCTTTTCCTACTCCTTTCTAGTAATACTCTTTGCTTATCTGGGGCATAAATACTGGAGTTTTTTGTATGCTCGCACTCTCTCTTGTTTGGCGGAAGTTATTTTTCTTGCCCTTATTTTTCCTTGGACCTGGAAAATTTCTTGGAAAGGAAAGGAAGCTCAAAAATTACTCAAGTTTAGCTTTTTTGTTCTAATAGCTGCTTTTCTTGGGGTAATCTCTAACTCTATGGATAACTTAGTTGTTGCTAAACTTCTCGGATTTAGTGCTCTCGGTCACTACACCGTAGCCTACCGCTGGGGAGGAGTTTTAGCCATTGACCTCGGAATAATCATCAACGAAGTGCTTTACCCCATCAATGTCCAATATCAAAACCAAGCTAAAACATTCGAAAGAATCCAATATCAATCCATGAAATACTCTGCCCTTCTCATGCTCCCTCTAAGCTTTGGTTTCGCTGCTACCTGTCCGGAGTTTGTCCGGCTCATTCTAGGAGAAAAATGGATTCCTTCCATCATTCCACTACAAATTCTCTCTCTCTATAACCTCCTTTTAGCTCTAGAAATGCGAGGAAATATTTTCCTTGCCCTAGGAAAACCCCAATACGCCTCTTGGCTAGCCCTTATCTACATTTTTTTCCTTGGCATTATGATCGTTCCTTTTACCTTAGCTTGGGGTATTATAGGAACCTCCCTTGCCGCCCTCATAGCCAAACTATTCCGCTTTACAAGCTTCTGGCTCATGCTTAAACCCCTCCTCTCTTTTTCTCCCCTAAGCATTTTAAAGACTACCGAAAAACCTTTTCTAGCAACTCTAGTTATGACAATAGCTATCTTGCTCACCAAAAGCTTTCTCTACTGGGCAGGAGTTTCTCCTTGGTTTATTTTGATTGCAATGGTTATTTGGGGAGCAGGAATCTATGCTTTTGTTATTTATTTGTTGATGAAAGAAGAGGTACTGGCGGTGTGGACTATTTTTAAGGAGAAGGGGCTCTCCAACAGAGAGCGCTTGGAGCGGATTATTTTGAGTTTATAGGGAATTGGCGTAGAGATTACCCATGCATTATAAAACCGGACGCAAACAGGATTAATGCCACTATAGATCAGGTTTTATACGCACAGGTCAATCATGAAATGGCTATCGTGTCTGTCATTTTTTGCAAATACATTATATAACAATTCAAGAAATTGCGTCCTTTCAGGGCCGTTTTGTTCCGGGCATGTTTTTTCCTAGGGCGAAGCCCTAGGAAAATTTCCCAGAAAAACACAATCCACATTAGTCTACTAACATTCATCGCGTTCACAAAATAATAAAAAAAGCCCGGTCACAACGACCGGGCTTTTTCTATTGGAATCGGTTCTGGCGATTACCTAATCAGCAGCTAAAACCTTACCGGAGCATTCTCCAAAGCCAACTCGGTAGCCTTCTCCTTGGCACCAGCCTTTGAGGGTGATGGTGTCGTTGTCTTGGATGAACTTGCGCTCTTCTCCGTTGGGGAATTTTAGAGGGCGTGTTCCTCTCCAGGAAAGCTCTAAAAAGCTTCCTAGGGAATCTGGGGTTGTTCCAGAAACGGTTCCTGATCCGTAGAGGTCACCGGCTTGGGTGTTCGTTCCGTTGCTCGTTTGGTGGGCGAGTTGTTGTTGCATGTTCCAATACATTAGGCGGAAGTTTGTTTTGGTTATGCGCTCAGAGGCTTCCATTTTTTCCCCTTGGAGATAAGCTTCTAGGTGAATGTCGTAGTTTCCTTTGCCTTCGTATTGAAGATGGGGTAAAACGGCTGGTTCTTGGGTAGGGCCGTCTACTAAAAAAGGTTCTAGGGCATCTAAAGTAACTACCCAAGGAGAAATACTTGTGGCAAAGGATTTTCCAAGAAAAGGGCCCAGAGGAACGTATTCCCACTTTTGGATATCGCGTGAGCTCCAGTCGTTGAGAAGAACCATTCCAAAAACATGATCAGGGGCATCTTTTGTTGAAATAGAAGATCCGAGATCGTTTCCTTTTCCGATGATGAAGCCCATCTCTAATTCCATATCAAAAAGACGACTAGGGCCAAACGTAGGGTTTTCGGCGTCGTCGGCTTTGGTTTGGCCTTTGGGTCGCTTAATAGGGGTTCCAGAGGGGATAACGGAGCTTGCTCGGCCATTGTAGCCAACGGGAAGGTGTCGCCAGTTGGGCATCAGAGGATTGTCCGGGCGGAACATACTTCCAATGTTCGTTGCGTGCTCGATACTGGAGTAAAAATCGACAAAGTTACCTACTTTGATCGGTAAGAGCATTTTCACTTCGTCTAAAGTGACGAGAGCTTCTTCCTTAACAGCATGATCATGCAACTCGCTAGAGCCCGCTTCTAGAAGTTGGCTAATTCGAGTGCGAGTTTTTTGCCAAATTTCTTTTCCGCAGTTCATAAAAGCGTTTAAGGAAGAGTGGGCAAAGATGTTTTCCTCTTGAGAGGGGAATATCTCTGAAAAAAAACCTTCTTTCCATAAAAGAGATAGGTCTAAAACCATCGAACCAATGGCTACACCAACAGCTACTTTATCGTTTTTTTGGAAAACCCCAAAGGGAAGGTTCTGAATAGGAAAGTCGCTCGTGGACTCTACAGAAACCCATGATTTTAGTTTGGGGTCATTTGGATTATACATTTTTCACCTCAATAATTCCTAGTTCTTGTAAATCTTGGCAAGGTTCCTCAAAGCTACAGCTCCCGAAAGAAATAATGGAAGAAGAGCGAGCCTTAGCGATACTTTCACTGGACATAGTGTATTCTTTCCAAGTAAAGCTCTCTTCCTCAAAGTAAAAATTCTTAGGATCTTCATCTTCCAACATCTCTTGGATCTGCGATTCACTCCAAGAGTGCTCGCGAGCCAATAAAGCCGCTCCAAATACATTCATAAAGCCATACATCTTTGTCTCGACTGTGGAGCTGTAGTGGCGATAGGGATGATGTAAGCCTGCCGTTGCTTTTAGGGGAACTTGGTATTCTTTTGCCCAGAAAATAGCTTGGGCTAGGAGTTTTGCCGAAGGAAACATTTTTGCATCAACTCCTCCGGTTCGTACTTTGATTCCCATTTGAACAGGGCTCTCTGGGTTTTCCTTTTTATTTTGGGCTAAGGCTTCCAGGAGTATGGGAATTTTTACAGAAAATTCTTCCTCGAGCGGCACTTCCCAAAAAAAAGAGAGGAGTTGCCCAAGAGGCTTTGCCATCTCAGAGATCTCTTTCCAAAAAGAGAGGAGTTGCGACGGTTCTGAGAAACTAGGTAATTTAGATTCTACCATTGTTACCATAACTCGCCCGGAATATTTTTTTTGGAAACTTTGGATAGAAGAAAGGGCTTCGCTCCAACTCTTGGTTTCTTGACCAGGCATAAGAGCAACTAAAGCGGAGAACAACCACTCTTCTCCTTCTTCTAAAAGTTCCTTTTTAATTGATATTTCGTCTAGATTAACAACAGGACAAATAAAACGAGAAAGCATCCAGCTAGTGGGAGCACTTCGATACTGAGTATAGTTTTCGAGAGCTTCTTCCAAAGGAAGTTTGGCCGGAGGAAAAAGCCCCGCATAGTCAATAATTTTAGAAAAAAAACTTTTTGTACTAAGCATAATAGTTAACTTCTAACGTAAACAATGAACAAAAGACCGCATTTCAAAAAAGGGATCTAAACTTTCGCTGCGCACAAGATAGGCATAGTTTCCCATGGCAGCACTAAAAATAGGACTAATAGGAGTGTGATATACTATCCAAGGTTGGTAGCGGGCCAAAATTTCTTCATGAGTATGAAGATAGTCTTTGGACCATTTCCGTCCGATAAAACCACAGTGGTAAGGCAAACTGTATTCGCTCTCAAAACGATTGAACAATACTATATTCGCCCACTCTTGGTACATGTCAATGTTATTAGCGTAGTTAAACATATCCATTGTTAATCCACCAGGAGGACGCATATTCGCTTCTAAAGTAATGAATTTACCATTGGCTAGCCGAAAAAATTCAAAGTGAAAAAATCGCTCTTGCAATTTGTAAATTTTGATAATTTTTTCGCTCGCTTCTTTCATATCTTCAGGAACTTCTCGCAGGGAATAATAGGCAGTATGACGATCTTCTAGGAGGATTTCCATAACTCCGTCGCAGTTTTGGTGAGAAGTACAAAAGACTATTTTTCCCTCTCGATCGACTAACCCATCTACCGAAATGATGTCTCCTGAAACAAATTCCTCGACAAAATAGTCAACGTCGGGCTTGCTTTTAAAAAAATGAATCAGTTCTTTTTCGTTATGGATTTTATAAGTATGAGCTGCTCCCACCCCTTTATCTGGTTTCGCAACAACAGGAAAACCAACCTTGGCAATCCAGCGCTTAATTTGAGCAAAATTTTTTGCCAAAGTTCCTTGAGCAACAGGAACTCCTGCCCGGCGAAATTTTCTTTTCATAGCTGACTTGCGTTTTATTTCTTCGATTTCAGCTTGCTGAAGTCCAGGGACATGAAAATCCGTTCGTAAAGCAGCTTCTAATTCAAGCCAATGCTCATTTAAAGACTCAATTCGATCAATTTTCCCATAATGATAGGTAAAATATCCACAGGTTTTGAGAACATCTTCATATTTCTCTAAGCTAGGAATATGAACATAGTCCGAAAGAGCACTTTGCAAAGAAGGCTCTAAATCCTTTAAAGGGATTTCTCCAATCCCTAAAACCTGAGCCCCCATATCTTTTAAATGTTTACAGAAATGTTTGTAATTGGGAGGAAAATGAGGAGATAAGAAAACAATATTCATCAAGCGCTGCCCAACCTTTCTAAGTAATTCAAAGTTGTTCTCTCAGAGTGACTAACGCCACTCTGAGATTTTTATTTAAGCTTGTTTGGTCGGACGAATTCCCAGTAAGCGGGCTACAACAAAAGCTAAGATTCCACAACCACCGCTCATAAGGGCTCCCATTTTAGCAGCACCTTGTACTTCTAAATCAGTGAAAGCAACTCCTGCGACGAAGAGAGCTACTGTTAAACCCAGTCCAGCAATAATTCCGACAACAAAAACTTCCTTGAGTCCCATCCCTTCTGGCATAGGGAATTTTAAAAGCTTAGCCAGTAGAGCAAAGAGAAAAATTCCAGCGGTTTTACCTACTAGCAAGGCTAAGAAAACAAACCAAGTAACTTGACTCACTCCCGAAAGAGAAACCCCCGCATTAGCTAATCCAAAACCAAAAAGACCAAAATCGATCATGGTTTTAAAGCTGTGCTCAAAGTTAGCCAAAGTGGAATGATCATCCTCTTCCTCTTCAAAGAGATGGCTGTTGATTTCTTTACCTGCTTGCATAAAAGGAACTATAAAAACCAAAGCGAGAGCAGGGTGGAGACCCGCTTTAAAAAGTCCGAACCAAGAAAGAACACCTGGAATGAGAAGGTAGTACCAAAAACCTTTGACTTTAGATCTTCGTAAAAAGTAAGCGATAAGACAAGCTAAAACAACTAAGCCAAGCCACATCGGTGCCGGCGGATGAGCTGGGTTTGGGTAGAAAACAGCAATAATAGCTAGTCCAATAGCATCATCGGCGATGGCTAAGAGAAGAAGGAAGGAAACAGCTACATGACCAGCTCCAAAAATCAAGCGAGCAAAAAGCCAAGCTAGGGCAATATCTGTTGCTGTCGGGATTCCCCAGCCCTGAACCAACTCAGGAGTATTGTAGTAGACACAAAAAAAGTAGTAAAGCAGAGCAGGACCTATTACCCCACCAGCAGTAGCAAAAAGAGGACCTATTGCTTTTTTCGGAGGATTTAAATCCCCTCCCGGAAGAATGCTTTGGGTAATCTCAACCGCTGCGATTCCAAAGAATAGTACCATAAAAATATCGTTAATTAAGAAATGGAAATTTATACCAGAAAAAGGAGTTAAAGGATGGTGTAGAAACTCATGGTATGAGTGATGGTCTAGGTTTGCCCATATGAGAGCAGCAAAGACACCACTAATCAATGGAATTGAAAATTCTTGTAAAAGGTTTACCACCTTGTTTTTTGGTTTATGTTCGCTCATGTTTTCCTCGTCACATGTTGATCTAGGGACACGCCCTAAAAACAATCGACTAAGTTTGGTCATAAAAGAGTAGCATTTTAATGAATGTTCTTACTTCACGCAATAAAGGAGTTGGGAATTTGTCAAAATTTAGATATTTTTGACTGTTAAACGTGTCCTAAGTTATTGATTTCTGAGATTACGACTATTGTACAAACGCTTCATTTCAGACTCGGCCACTTCAATAATCTTTCTTAGATTTTCTTCAGGAAAAGTTAAAGAAATGCCATTTTTTTTGTTTTTGTTATTCATCGTTTTGAGTTTGTTTGCATTTTGCAAAGTTTTTCGCCAATAAGAAGAGCTTTCATCGCTGAGTTGCCGCCATTTCTTTTTTGCATCATTGGTGTATCCTCCAGAATAGGACTTGTCATAAGTAAAATTGCGAGGGTCTCTTGCTTGAGCCAAGTTAATGTATTCTTGCATTTCTTTTTGCAAGGCTGTCATCTTTTCATAGGCTTCTTCATGTTTTTGGTTATTGGATTCGCTGTGAAAGGAGCTATTTAGCATTACCTTTTCCCCATAGTCGCTTTCTGCTCTCCACCCCGAAATACCTAAAACCTCTCCTAAACTGTCCGGGTCAGAGCTAGAAAGAAGTCTTCCCAGTCTTACTTCAGAAGCTTGCTTGGCTGTTAAAGTGAGTACACTCTCCTCCGTGTCTTCGATGATTATATCTTCGCTTGAGATGCCGCTTTCTAGTTGATCACTATGATGAATTTTTCCCTCCCAGTCTTTCCACACTCCGAGAGTATCTTTTTGAATGATCATTGGATTAACTAAATAAGCAGGATGCCCTTTAGCTTCAGCGGCAGAAGTAACTTGAGCAGCTATAATCGAATTCATTTTAGCATCTACCTCGGCGTTGCCAATTTCATTCATGCGGTAAACAACAGCGCCTCCAATAACAGCATGACTACGAAGATAAATAAAATCGCTAGAGAAAACAATCCAAATAGAAGCACTGATGGCTCTCTCTACAATCAAGTGGTATTGGAAATAGCTGTCATATTCGAGCATGAGTTTCAAAATTTCGTCGGCGGTTTGAACATATCCTCCTTGGGAATCAATGGTCATGACAATGTGTTTTACATCTTGTTTTTTAGCATGCTCAAAAATTTTTCTTATGGGTTTAGGAGTAATTTCCATGCCAAAACCTCCTTCCAAAGGCACATGTAGATATGTATTTCCTTGGAGGTTTTTTGTATTTTTTTTGCCAAATTTAACCGAGGAGTTTTCTGTGAAAGAGCTAGGATTACTTTCCTTTACCAAGAGATTCTCAGAAGGAGTCGGTTTTACAGGAATGGGATCAGCCTGAATTTTTTTCAAATAAATTCCCCGAGAGGATATCATAAACTTAAGTCCCTTTGTTTTTGCATATATTTTAATTAACTCACTCGCTTTTGCATTGTGAGATATTACAGCTCCAACAGGCTCTTCTCCCTCGGGAACATCTTTTTTCCAAAAAGGAACTTTTGCTGCTTTACAAATTTCTTGAACAGCGTAATTTAGGCTAATAGGTCCTCCTTCTGGACCGTCTAAGATCTTTACTGCGATCTTCTTTTGCAGTTTTGCATAGTAGGCCTTGAGTTTCTTTTTAGTGGTGAGTTTATCAAGCTCTTTTTGGGCTTTTTTATTAGGAGAAAGAAGAGGGCTTTGTTCAGGCGTAGATTTTTCTGCTTGGGCCTCTTCCTCTACTTCAACTTCTATCTTAGGATTTTCTAAATCTATATCTTCCTCTGGAGCAAGTTCTTCCTCTTTCTCAGGAGAAGCAATTGATTGCAAGTTTTCTTCTGAGAGAAGAGGGGACCTATCTTGGTAAAATAGATAGTAGTTTAGTTTTCCCAAAATAATTCCTACTAATAGTAAAACGCTGCTCACCAAGATAAACAGTTTTTTCATAAGTTCTTCCTCCGAGCAAGACCATATTGGTAAGATCGCACTATCTTCTATTAAACTTATCTTATATTATTTGTGGTTTTTTTCCTATTATTTATTATTTTTTTTAGTAAAATACCAAGGTAATATCTTCTTTCTAGCGCTTTATACTAAGTTTTCCCAACAGTCTCTAAATATTTTAGACAAAAACACCTAAGATATCTTAATATATAAGTAAGAAATGATTTCTCTAATAAAAGCCAAGATATCTCTTAGACTAAGTTTTTCGGATAAGGATACTTTATGAAGTATAATTTGATTTTAATTACTTTTCTGAGCCTTCTTTTTATAAGCTGTCAAAGTAACGACTCCAAAGATGATAACAAAATTTCAGAGAAGTCTTCCTCGAAAGAAAAGGCCCCGAAAACCAGGGAAACGGAGACTGGGGAAAAAGAAGAAGCCAAAGAAAAAGCCAAAGAAGAAGTTAAAGAGACAATCATCAAAGAAGAAGTTAAAGAGCTAATCGCCAAAGAAGAAGAAGTGACTAAGGGAGAGTTAAAAAGTCTTTCTTCAAAAAATAACGAGCCAGAAATTCTTCCTGTAACACGATTTATCAACCATACTGGTGAATTAATCGATTTGAAAGACTACAAAGATAAAAAGAATGTTCTTTTGGTTGTTCTTCGTGGGTTTGCTGGTAGTGTCTGTTTTTTTTGTTCTACGCAAACCTTTAACCTGATGAATTCAGTAGAGCGGTTTGAACGCCGAGATACTCAAATTATTGCCGTTTACCCTGGGAAAGCTGAAAATATACCCTTGTTTATCGCAGAGGTAAATCAACTTCAAAAAAGCGGAGCCCAAACAAACTTCCAACTTCCCTTTCCTGTTGTTTTAGATGTAGATTTAGCTTTTGTTAAGCAATTTATGATAGAAGGAGCTTTGGCTAAACCAACTTCTATTCTCCTAGACAAAAATGGGGAAATTCGTTTTGTTTACATTGGCAAAAAAATATCTGATCGCCCTAAGGTGGAAAAACTTTTACGCGAAATCGATAAAATCCAGTAGATTTAAGTTACTAAAAGCTTGAAGAGAATAAGTTATGACAGAAAAAGAAGAAGAAAATGATTGGCCTCAAATTCCAGATATTGTTATTGAGAGAGAAATAGGGCGTGGGGGGATGGGAGTTGTCTATCAAGGGCGACAAAACTACCTAGATCGGCAAGTAGCGATTAAAGTTCTCTCTACTGAAAACCCAGCAAGTGCCAAGCTTTTTTCCGAAAGATTTAACCGAGAAGCAAAAATTCTTGCGAGCTTATCTCATCCTAATATTGTCACTTGTTTCCAAGGTGGAGTTCTGGAAAATAGCTCTTGTTACATATTGATGGAATTCATAGAAGGCTTTAATCTTCAGGATTATGTTTACGATAACGGAGTTCTAGAAGAAGATCCGGCCATTTTTATTGTAAAAACGGTAGCAGAAGCTTTACTTTATGCTCACGAAAATGAAATTATCCATCGTGATATTAAGCCGGAAAACATTCTTTTACAAAAAATAGATCGTCGTAATACCAATTTACGTAACTCTTACCTCAATTACAATGTTAAATTGGCAGATCTTGGTTTAGCCAGAAGTATGAATCCGGAAACTGCAGATCAGTTGACAAAAGTAGGTACCTTTGTCGGAACACCTGCGAATATGGCTCCTGAACAGTTTCAAGATCCTGATAGTGTTGATTTTCGAGCCGACATCTATGGTTTAGGCTGTGTTCTTTTCTTTTCTTTGACTGGCGAAAGTCCCTTTCCCTATAGCACTATTACAAAAATTATCTATGAAAAAACAATGTCTGGGCCACCTGATCCATTACAAGCAAGAGAGAATGTTTCTCAAGAAACAAGACAGCTTATTTTTGATATGTTGGAAGGGGAAGTTGAGCGAAGATTATCTTCTTATGAAGAACTCATTGGGCGTTGTCAACAAATTTTAGAAAGACATACCCAAAATTCGAACCGAGAAGCAAAAGCCACCCAACAAATTCGCAAACGGATTAAGTGGGGTATGCCTTTGATTGCCACTTTTACTTTAATCACTATTTCAACGATATTTTACCAAAACCAGGGGAATTACATCACTCCAAATGAGCAAGTAGATTCCAGTAAAACAGATAAAAAAAAGTTCCCCGAAAAGAAGGAAATAGAAAAAAAACCTGATTTAGATTTAAAAGAAAAGACAGAAGAAGAAAAGACAGAAGAAGAAAAGATTACAGAAACTAAAGAAAATCCTAACTTAGAAAAAGACCTTCTAAAAAACGAAGAAGATAAGAACTCTACTACGGAAAAAGAACCATCTATTTCTTACAATGACATTGTTTGGGGAAGTTTTCAAAACTTATTTTCTGCTGATTTTACAAAGAGAATGCAAATATGGGATGATCGCTTAGGCCCTGCTAACTGGGGGCCAGCTGAAGATGGTTCCGGTATCTTTGGAATCGGAGGTACCGGAAAAATTTCTTCTTCTCTCCAAGGACAACCTTGGCAACTAAGGGGCACTTGTAAAGTACTAAGTCCTCAAACTAGAGAATATGGTATTCGTTTTGAAATAGATAAGAACAAATCTATTGCTTTAAATTTTCAGCATATTGGACCAACCGTTCTAGTCGCAGTTGTAGAGTTTGAAAGCAACACTTCTGATCCTATTGGGGCTCGGAAAGTTTTGCAGTCGGCTTCTATTTCCTTAGAAGAAGGGGGGGTTTCTTTTGCCGCGGTTTATTTTCAGAAAAAAATAAAATTTATTGCAGGCAAAAAATCTTTTACCTTGGAAAAACTTGCTAGCGACCCTCATAAAGTATCTCTTTACATAAACAAAACAATTAGCATACACTTTGATAGTTTAGAAATACGCTATTCTCAAGACTAGATTTTTTTATCGCTCTACCATTCTTAATTTCCACTTTACAAAATTGACTCTCAAAAAAAGGGGATTTGTTTTGGCTTTGAGTACACATATCTACCAGTTGAAGAACGTCATGAAAAGTTACACCAAAGGAGGAGAGAAGCTTAGTATTCTGAAAGGACTTGACTTGAGTATCGAAACGGGAGAAATCGTTTCCATTATGGGACCTTCAGGAACGGGTAAATCAACTCTTTTTAACATTTTAGGTGGATTGGATAGTGCGGATAGTGGTGAAGTTCTGTTTATGAATCGAGACTTACAAGACCTCAATAGTCGAACCATTGATCATTGGCGAGGGCGACAAGTAGGTTTCATCTTTCAGTTTTACCATTTGATTCCTGTTTTAACGACTTATCAGAATGTCGAGATCCCTCTTCTTCTAACATCACTTTCTCGAAAAGAGAGAAAGCGTAAAATAGATGCCGCTTTATCTCTGGTTGAACTGGAAGATCGTCATAAGCACTACCCTAATCAACTCTCTGGAGGGCAACAACAAAGAGTTGCGATTGCCCGGGCTATTGTTACAGATCCCTCTGTTATTCTGGCCGATGAGCTAACAGGAGATTTAGATGCAAAAACCTCAGAAGAAATAGCGAAGATTGTTACTGTGCTCAATCGCGATTTTCAAAAAACTTTTATTCTCTTTACTCACGATTTAAGGATTGCTCAATTGGGAAAACGGATGCTTAGTTTGGAGGGAGGACAAATTGTCCCTTTGAAGTTAGAAGAGGAAGAAGGGCAGTAATTTAGTTTCTTATTTTTAGTTTCTTATTTTAAAGAGAAAGATGCACTTTAAATGGCAACTTTCTCTTAGGTGGAGAGTGCTCTACTCATCCAAATGGAACATCATAACCCCAGTGTCGTTAATTTGATAACTGGCCGCTTTGCCTCCGCGAAAAAATCGCGCAACATTCACGGCAGCATTAACAGCCCCAGCAGCAGCTCCAACAGTTGCTGCAACTGCAGTTGCGACCGCAGGAGTTGCCGCATAAATAGGTGCTATATTAGCTTGAGGATGAATTTCTAGTTGAACAGCAGTAGAAGTTCCCAAGATTTCTTCGTTATTTCCTGTGTTGTTAAGAGCAAAAGCAAAACAGGTCACGAAACAAACAAAAATGGCAATAGTTACAATATGGAGTTTTTTCACAACGAACCTCCGTTGGATAATAAAAAAAATAAGAGTCATAAACAAAAGAATTTTATTATATTTTTTTTGCACAAAAATACAAGAACTAACTTTGCTTATTTTCTTTAAAGTCTGTTTCTAAATGAAAAGCTTTTTCTAAAAAAGCTAAACCAGGCAAACGACTTAAGCGATGTAATCCAGCTTTCCATTCTTCATCTGTAAAGAAAAAGCCGTAGCTCATCAAAAAAAGTATTTGGAAATCGTGTATCATCATAAACCAATAGATACCCAGATGTAACCCCACCCCACAAAGCATTAAGTAAATCCGTAGCTTTTTGAACCAAACCAAAACCGGAAAATACATTTCCCAAAAAAGAGTCCCATAACTTGCCATGGTTACGATAAAGCCATTTTCAGCTATAATTGGATTGAGGCGGCTTCCGGCAAAACGCTCTAATGAAAGTGTATAGTAAATAGCTACGCCATTGAACCAAACCTTTGAGTGCATTTTATGCATAGCTGTGATTAAATAAACCATACACAAGTGCAAACAAATAGAAAATCTTCCCAAGTTAGTTAAAAGATAGGAGATTTTTTCTAACAATTCTTTTTTATAACTTGTCTTTTTTAAACTTAAGTATTGGTAGCTATCGCAAAATACCATATAGAGGAGGAAAAATTTTAGAAGATTGTCTCCTCCATTGAGAATGTAGAAATTGAGTCGCTGAAATAACTCTAAACAAAAATAGACTCCTAAAGCCGTAAAATGTTTTCCAATTCCAAATAGATAAAGAAGTACCAAAGTCAGGTAGACAAAGAGAAGTACTTTATAATTGGCATGGAGAAAATCTAAGCTAACAAACGAAGCCAATAAGTCGTTATAAGGAGAGGCAAAGCTATTAGCCCCGTAGATAGTATCTAAACTAGGCCAGAGGAAAATAAACTTTTTTAAGAGATGAAAGCAAATATAAACCCGAAATATGGATAAGTAAACATAATGTTTCGGTTGGGTGTAGAGAATGTTGGCAAGTTTTTCCATAAGGAGGGCACGCCCTAATCAAATTCGGAAAGAGGTATTTGAAATAAAACTTTTTCGACGGAATTTTTTTGGTCTTCGTGTCGATTGACAAATTTGGGAATTTCTTTTAAGGTGATGGTAATCTTTACCTTGTAGTTTTCTATGGTGACGTTATTTTTTTTAGCGATAACTTTAGCATAGTTTCTTAAAGTCTGATACTCGGGAGTATTTTTTGCATTTTCTAAAAAATTTTCGCGAGTTTTCTTTTGGTGAAATTCATCTGGCTCTTCTGGATTTTTTGCTTTAGAGATCTTTACCCCGTTAACTAAAATTTCATTGATATTAGAAACACTTCCCGAAAGGATGTAGTCTAAAACATCTTCCGTTGTGTTAAAGGGGTGTTTGGCTCGTTTCCGCTCCAGAAGTGCCGTAAAAACTTCAAAGGCAAGCACTTTCTTTGGATTTTCTTTATGAATAAAGGAGTAGTACAATCGATTGTTATGGGTCGGAGGGGGAGCAAAAAAATTCCATCTCTGCTCAAAGAACTTTCCAAAGAAATCTAGATAGCCAGAAAATTGGATTTTGACGTAGTTATTAGGAGAGTTATACAGAATGGTCGAGGACCAATAGAAAATAAAAATTACCAGGGTAGCACTGAGAATAATGTATTCGGTTCTTTTTTTCGACATCAAATAATTTTTCTTATTTTGAGATTTAGGAGGGCAAAGCCCTCCCGAATCTAACTATTCATCCAAGTGGAACATCATAACACCAGTATCGTTAATTTGATAACTGGCGGCTTTGCCTCCGCGAAAGAAGCGAGCTACATTAACGACTGCGTTTACAGCACTAGCAGCAGCACCAACGGTAGCGGCAACAGCGGTAGCAACTGCAGGAGTTGCAGCGTAGACAGGAGCAATACTAGCTTGAGGATTTACGCTCAACTCAACAGGAGTGGAACTCCCTAAAATTTCACTATTGTCTGCTGTATTATTAATTGCAAGAGCGAAGCAAGCAACAAAACAAGCAAAAACAGCGATCACAGAAATATGAAGTTTTTTCATAATCGACCTCCGTAGAATATTGAAAACTATTAGAATCATTTAGAATTTATTAAATAAAGACCCATAAACTCTTAACTCCTCCATTCTATTGCATTCTTCCAAACAGTGCAAGGAATAATAGATTTTTTCCCGCCTTTTCCAAGGCACCTAAAAATATTTCCGTGAAAATTCTCTCCGATCTTGTTAATCTAGAAACAAAGAAAAAACATGACAAAATTTAGGTGCAGTATCTAAGAGACCTTAGAGGAAGATTTTATGGCAATTCCCCTGACCTACAATATAAAAAATGTTGTTGTTCGTTGGAACAGTAGTTTTATTACAGCTCTCACGATTGGCTTAGCGGTTTTTATTTTAGCAATATCTTTTGCAGTTCGGGAAGGATTAGAAGAGGCTCGAAAAAATGTCGGAAGCTCGGCCAATATTCTTGTTTTACAAGAAGGAACCCGGCGTTTTCCATCTAGTTTTCTTTCTAAGGAAACTTTTTATCTTATTTCTTCTCTTTCTGGAATTAAGAGTCAAAACCAGCTTGTTTTGGCTGCCCCCGAGATTGTTTCTCTTATGAATACACCTCGAAGTTTAGGAGCGACAAACCAAGCTTTTGTTCGTTTACGAGGAGTGCATCCCCAAATTGCTCAGTTTCAGAAAAATATTACGATCACCAAAGGGAGAATTTTTCGGACGGGTCTAAACGAAATAATGATAGGGCAAAACTTGGCCGATAAATTTCCTCAACTAGAAGTAGGAAAAGAAATTGAACTTGGTCAGCAAAACTGGAAAGTGGTTGGGCATTTCACAGCGTTGGGACCTGGTTACGATATTGAAATTTGGGTAGATGTCGAGCAAGCCTTAAGTAACTTCAAAATGAATAGCTACAATGCTATTGTTGTGACTTTAGAAAAGCCTGAAAATTTTGATAAGGTAAAAAAAGAGCTGGAAGAGAACAAAGCTTTTAAAGTTTCTGTCTACCAAGAAAAAGCCTATTACGAAAGCCGCATCGATGGAACCATTCAAGTTTTTCAATTCTTGGCTATCCTCATTTTTTCTCTTATGTCGATTGCAGGTTTTTTTTCGACCATAAATACGATGTACGGAATGGTCTCTTCTAGAACTCAAGAAATTGCCACACTAAGAGCGATTGGTTTCTCCAAAATAGCGATCTATTTTTGCATTATTATAGAAAGCTGTTTTATCACCTTTTGTGGTGGTATTATTGGAATTCTCCTCTTAATTCCCTTGAATAACTTTTCTATTACAAAATGGCAAACCCTAAGTGAGATTTCTTACAACATCACCATCACTCCCAAGGTTGTTTTTTTTGCTATTGGAGTTTCTCTTGTTCTGGGCGTAATCGGAGGCTTCCTTCCCGCCTGGACGGCTGCTCGTTTAAAAGTAGCTGAAGTTTTGCGAAAATAAGCTTTGTTTTCGCAATCTAAAAGAGATGTTAAAGAGGAGATTTTTTGACAATTTTTTTAGAATTTGGTATACTAAGTCAAAACCAAAAGAATCTAATCTTCGGTTCAAAAGGAGTCTAAATTATGGACGAAAAATTGAAAGAGCGTGCCTGGATGTGGGTTGCTGGGGGAAGTTTCCTGGGAATTTACACCATATTTAATCTTATTATGGGCGAGGTCAGCTTTGGATTGACTCCTGACTTCATCTATTCTCTTATTATGCTAGCGGCCTCTGCTTTTGCGATAACCAAGGGTAGTAAGATGCTTGAGGTTAGCCCTATTGCTCTTATGACGGGTGGAACAAGCTAGGTAGCGATAAAGTGTGTCCCTAGTTCTTTGCTAGGGACTTCTTTTGAATCAACTTCCCTTACCTTTCCGAAACAATACACTGCTCACCAAAACAAACATAGCTTTATTTCCTTCCTAGCTCCCTACGTCTCTATCTAGCCCATATTGCTTCTAATCCTAAGTTTTAGGTTCAAATCTTAGAGATCCCCCTCCTAAATATCGTAAATTTACTTTGATTTTATAGATTGTAATTGTACCATACGATAACAGTATTTCTTTTTTTTAACCATTTAGACTTTGCTACAGGGTGGACTTCAAAGCAATTCAAAAGGGAAAATTATGTTTAGAAAGCTATTTATTTCATCATTCATTCTCCTACTTTTGGTAGGGATCGCGTTGGGGGTTTATTTTCTCCGGCCATCAAAACGATATGCACAGCATTTTAAAAGAGGACTACTCTATTTTGAGAAAAATAAACATGCTGAAGCTATTATTGAATTCAATGCCGCGAATAAAGTTTATCCAAAAAAGAAAACATTACTCATGTATCTTGCAGAAAGCTATCAACGCAATAACCAAAATGAGGAAAGTATTTCTGTTTTGAATAAATTAATTTCTGAGTTCCCCAAGGATCAAAAGATATATACAGTTTTAATGAAAAACTATGTCGCAAACAAGCAATACCTGGAAGCCTTAGCCATTTGTAATGATTATCTACAAATAGATGAAGGCAATGCCGAGACAATTAATCAAAAAGGTTTGGTCTTAGCCTTTCTAAAACAAACTGGCCAAGCTAAAATAGAATTTCTAAAAGCGATTAAGTTAGCTAGTGATAAACCAGATGCCTATAGCAATTTGGCCAAAGTGTACTGGCAAGAAAAAGATGTCGACAATGCCATAGCCATTCTCAAAAAATTCTTGCAAATAAAACCGGATCAGCTATACATACGCAATCAATTGGGTGATTATTATCAATTCAGCAATCAACTGGATGAGGCTATTGAACAATTTACCTATCTTTATGAAAAAAATCCAAAAAGAATTTTTCAGACCGCTACTAAACTAAGCCTAGTTTTATTGCTATCCAAGAATATGGACAAATTGGAAAAGGTCGTTGATTCTGTTTTTAGTAAAAAACCATCTAAGTTGGAAATTTCACCGCTACTATTTTATGCGCGAGGAGCTTTACTATTAAGAAAAAAACAATATAAAGAGGCCATTGCTGATTTTGAATTTGCCCGGCAACGTAAATTAGAATTAAGTAACTTACGTTATTTACTGGCATGGTCTTATGATAAAGTCGGTAAAACTATATTGGCAATTAAAGAACTGGAAAATTTAGCCCTGCAAAAGCCCAGCTACATTCCAGCCCATCAGCTTTTGGTGAAACTACTTATCGAAGAAAATCAAGTTCAACAAGCCATTAATCACTGCGATAAGTATTTGGATAAGATACCTGAAAGCACAAAACTTCGTGAACTTAAAGCTCTCGTCATAATTACTCGCGATAAAATGCAAGAAACACAATACTTGTATGAAGAACTGTCACTTTTAGAGAATAGTCTTAATATTGACAAACGTAGGGCCATTTTAGAGGGTAACAGCAAAGAGGTTATAGAAAAACTACACCTGCTTCTAGGCGAAAATCAAGCAAATCCTCACTCCCTTTATTTACTTTTAGGCCGAAAATATCTACTTATTCAAAATTATGAGAAGGCAAGAGAATATGCTCATTTAGCCAGTGAAGCCGAAACCGTTCGCTTGTCCGCTTGGAAATTATTAGCGCACATATACACGTCTTCTCAAGAACCTCAAAAAGCGATTGAGCAATACGAAAAAATTTTAAAAGAAGAGCCTTACCATAAAAGAGTTCCTTTCGAATTAGCTGATTTATATTATCAAATGAGGCAAAATCAGAAAGCCTTAGGCATTCTTCAAAAATATAACAAAATGGAGTCAACTAAGCCCATTTACTTAGAACTTTTAGCTAATATTTCTTATCGTGACAAAAAATATGATGAGGCGACAAAGTACTTGGAGAAAATTAAACCTCAAACCAGTACACAAAAGAAATTGCTAGGTGATATTTATCGACTATTGGGGAAACAAAAAGAAGCAATTAAAGCATATGGGGAAGAGGGAAATGATTCTGAGATCATAATCAGACAAGGTTTTGCATTGTTTCTTGATAAAAAGTGGCCACAAGCGGCAGATAAGCTGGCTAAATTCGTCCATCTAAAACCGGAAAAACTTTTAGTGGGTATGCTGTATTGTGTTGCTTTAGTAGAAAATAATAATTTGGAAAAAGCCTTAGAGCATAGTGATAAAATGCTTAATAAAACAAAAACACACCAAGGCTTAGTCCGCTTTACTCGCAGCATGATTTATCTCAAAAAAGGCGATTTTACTAAAGCTCAAAATGAATTAGCTCAAATTCCTCCTTCAGATAAAGCAACTAGAGAAGGGGTAAAAGAGCTTATTCAATTTGCCAAAAAACAACAAATGAATGTTACCCCTGTTCTAACTGTGCTTTTAGTTACCGAAATGGGAGACTCTCACACTGCAGCAAAACTACACAAAAAACTCTCTAGGTTGCTCAAGAGAACGCAATTTGTTCGCTATTTGCAAGCAATATTAATGGAGAGAACTCGTAAATCAGATGAATTTCGAACTATAGTGGATTCTCTCGCCAGTGAACCAGACCGGCCTTCTTACATTAATGCTTTTGTCGGACGTTCCTTAAACCACCAAGGCCGTTTTGATGAAGCGGAAAAGTTTTTGGTTATGGCACTACCCATGCACAAAGAAAACGCCACTATGATTATGGAGCTAGCTAACAATTATAGTGTTAGAAGAAAAAATGAGCAAGCCCTTGCCACTTTTCAAATGATCATAAATTTAGCAGAAACAGAAGAAAATAGAAAAAGAATCGCCCATGCTTGTAACAATGCTGCTTGGTTAATGGCAAAAAGTTCTCCTCCTAAGTTAAGACAAGCTCTAGAATATGCCATAAGAGCCAATAAAATAATACCGAATTTTGCTCCATTTTTAGACACTTTAGGCTCAATTTACTTTAAAGGTAAAAAATGGAATAAGGCAGAAAAACACTTTGCCAAAGCACTTCAAATTTCGCCCCAGAAAATTTCCTATAAATTCCGTTTGGCTGAGGCTTATCTAAAACTAGATAAGAAGGAACAGGCGAAAAAATTACTCCGTGAAGTTTTAGCAAATAAAGAATCAGAAAAGAAGAAAAAAGAAGCGCAGGAGTTATTAAATAACTTACCTTAGAAAATACAAGAGAGAATGGGACAAAATCGAGCTGCAATACCGGAGTTTGGGGATAAATTAGGAGACGACAACGTCGGTTAACTTATTTCAAAACCTCAAGACATTGCTTTGAGTAAACCAATTATCTTCTCGAAAAAATTATTGAGGCAAGAAAATACTTGTCTCAATAATAAAATTACCACTATCAGCACCACCCACCACCACCACCTTAAGATAACCTTTCTTCACTTAAAGTTACTACTCGTCACTCTTTTATTATTTTAGGTTATTTTAGGTTTATTTTATTCTAAAGAATTACAGATATATCTTTATATATTACATATATATATTTTTTAAAGAATTTGTTTGATTTTTCCTGTAAATTGTATATCATATTGTAGTAAACATTTACGCTAAATTTATAACCTAAAAACTTCTTTTGGCTATAAATAGTTTTTTGGGTTGCTTTCCCACTAAAAAGAACCGTTTCTTGGTTTACTAAAGTGGAATCCCCCTGATTAACTGAGCAGTGTTTACTTTAAAAATAATATTTTTTTAATTTGTCTTACTTAATTCTGGTATTTTCTGTGAATACAAAATTTGTCAGAAATAGTACAGACGATGTTTTTTCACAAGGATTGGAGAAAAAGGGTGATATTTTCAACAAAAAATTTTACATTAAGATGTATTATTGTAGCCACTATAATGGTGGCATTTATCAATTTTAATGCAAGTGCAGACGAAACAATAGTCTTCTCTGACAGTTTTGACAACGTTCTAACTGATCTTACGGATGAAGAGCTGCGGGTGGAAAAGTTTGATGGGTCTTTGGGCACATTACTTAATGTTGTTGTTACTATAGAAGCATCGATAAATACTGTTGGTACCATCACTAACGAGAGTGCTAACAATGAACAATTCATTCTTGTAACAGTAGCAGAGGAATTTAATGGAGAACTTGTTAATATGACAAGTCCGCCCCTTGATGATCCTCTAGAAGCTATGGAAAATGAAGTTCTTTTTTTAGGCTCATTCAATTTAGATCCAAATGAGAGCGCTAGTTTTGATGAAACTTTGACTGTAAACGAGGAGCTTTTTGCTGGCTTGAACGCAGGTTTTATAGGAGCAGGTGAGTTTTTTGGATATGATCTTACCACTCAAATACAAACGCTAGTATCGCTCGGTGGTGGTAATAATGAAGTCAATCAACAGACCTTTGCTAGTGCAACTCTGAGCGTAACATACACATTTGAATCAGAAGCGGTACCAGAACCAAACAGTATCGTACTACTCGGTTTGGCTTCTTTGACTTTACTAGGGTTTAGAAAGAGAAAATAAAGTAGACTCTTTCCGAAACTTTACAGGTCAAAAATTTACTAAAGCAAGGCTTTGTTTCAAAATTTCATTTTGAGACAAAGCCTTATTAATTCTCTCTTCTAAACAATTTCTCTCAAGCGCAAAGCTAGATTCTTAGCACTAACAATCCACGCCGGGAAAATCCCCGCAAAAAGACCAATCCCTAAAGATAAAATCATCGCGTTTAGAGTAATGGAATTTTGCATGCCTAAGGGGTGCAAGGTATAAACAGCAACAACACAAGCAAAAACCCCTCCCGAAAGAGAAACCAGTAAGGCTTCAGAAAAAACTAAGATCTGTAGCATTTTCTTAGAGTAGCCCAAAACTCTCAGAGAAGCAAGGGTGTGGATTTGTTCTCGGGTTCCCATGACTAAAGTATTGGTAATAACTAACAAGGTAGCAAAGAGAACCGAAAACCCGATAGAGCGAAAGATAACTCCAAAATTACCTCGGGTTGCTTGCATATTACTAGCAAAGAGGCGTTCCGGTTGGCTTCTTGTTCGGGGAAAAGAGCTTTCGAAAATTTGATCAATACGCTGAGCAATCTGAGGCAACTCTTCCAGTTTTTCTACTTGAATAACATAGGTGAGAACCTTACCATCAAGACTTGGTTCCAGTTGGGTATGATAGAGATGATGGCAATAAAGGAAGCTATTTTCAGAGACTTTTTTTGTTTGATAAATCCCTCGCACAACAAACTCAAAATCGTGCAAGGAAAGAGCGGATTTTAGGCGTACACTATCCCCAACGTCCCAATTATGTTCTTTTGCCAAACCATTGCCAATAATACAAGCATTGGGTTCTCGCTTAAACTGATCGAGTTCTTCTGAGGAGAGAGAAACCTCTGACATTAAGTCGAAGTATTTTTCTGCTTCAATTGAGATAATGATAATAGGAGCTTCGTCGATATCTTTCAATCCAGTGCCTACATGGCAATAAGTAAGGGAGGAAACTCCCTCCACTTGTTCGATTTGACTTTTGTAAGATAAAGGCAGGCCTAAGTTGAGAGTGACATCATTTAGGACAATGATCCGCGACTCATCAGCAGAAATTTCATAAGCATAGGTTAGGCATTCTAGAATACAAAAGAGATAAATGGCAATGAAAACACTAAAACAAGTGAACCAAAAGCGCATAGAACTACGTAAGCAGTAGGCATAAATGTATTTTAGAAATTTCAACCGGCTTTCCTCCTTAAAAAATCACTTTTACGGCTTGATTTTCCTCAAAAGTATCTTCAGGAAAAACAACTACTTTATCATTGGGAGAAATTCCCTCTTGAACATAGACCTGATCAAGGGATGAGGATTCATAAACCCGAACTGACCGACTTTGCAATTTTCCTGACTGGACGAGCCAAACTAGTTTTTCCTCTCCTTTTTGCCAAATAGCACTCGCTGGAATAGCAAAACCTTCCTTTTCAGGTAACCCAGCCTTTAGGAATTTTACCTTAGCGCTCATACCTGGCAAAACTAAATCATTGGCGTCAACAATTTCGACCTCAATGTTAACGGTTCCTTTGACGCTATCAACGTTAGGAGAAATCCCGTTAACTCTTCCTTGGTATTTCCTATTTGGGTAGGCGGTTAAACTTAACTCCGCCCTTTGTTTTTTGGCAATTTGCGAAGCGTAAACTTCGTTCACATCAACTTTAACTCTCATGCTAGATCGATCGATTAGAACAAAGAGAATATCGTCCTTTGGACTCACCTGAAAACCTACTTCTGCTTTTTTATCTAAGACAACCCCATCAAAAGGAGCTCTGATTTCTGCTTTGTTCAAAGTGTTTTTAAACAGCTCTATTTCTTGCTCAATCGCTTTGATCTCTCCGGCAAACTTCTTTCCTCGAAAGCCCAAAGCTTTATACGCGCTTTCGTCTTCTTCGAGCTTATTATCACTGATAAAACCTTTTCCATGGAGTTTTTTGCTTCGGCGATACTTCTCTTGAGCATTGCGAAATTGTTCTTTGATTTCGTTAAAAGACTGTTGAGCTACATCCATCTTTGTCTGGGCAATTTGAATTTGGACTAAGGTATCAGATTGGTTGAGTTTGGCCAAAATTTGATTTTTTTGGATCTTCTGCCCCTGCTTGACCATAACCAAATCAATTTTTCCAGCAATGGCAGGCTTTATTTGGACTTGTCGCTTGGCTCTAACATATCCAACAGCATTTAGGATAGGTTCTTTATTTTCTGGAATCACTGTATAAATTCGAACTACTGGACGAAGATCTTTTTCGGTAGGAGGAGGAGTTTCTTTTTCTTGTTCTTCTTTATTCTCGTTTTTGGAAAAAAACTCTGTAAACAGATTTTTTTTCGAGGGGAGCAAGAAAAAACTTGTAGCTATTCCTGCAATAATCAAGAAGAATAAGAGATAAGAGCGACTTTTAGCTTTATAGGCCCGAGTTCCCCAGATACTCTTATCCATATCAGAAAGAAGAGCTAGTTTCTCTTTGCGGACTAAAAAACTCGTAGAGAGAATTTCAGGGGCTAAATGTTCGCTTGTCGCAGCTTCCATTTCTCCGCTGATACTAAGAGGTAAGCTTTCAATAGATTGATAAAAAGAAAGGGTGTATTCTCCGAACTCTATTTTGTCCCCCTCATGAACTTGATAACTATCGTGGGAATCAATCTTTAAACCATTGACAAAGATTCCATTGCGGCTTTTTACGTCAATTACGTAATAGCCTCCTTCTCTTTTTTCCAGACGCATATGTTGTCGAGAAACGCCCTTGTCGGGACTGGCCAAAGGGATATCGTTGCTTTGCCCTCGACCTAAGCTGATCGTATCCTTATCCCATTTTGCACTAATCAGCACCTCATCCTGTTTCTTAATGACAATAATTGGCAAGGAAGCTGTTGACACTACTTGTCCCCTTTTTTTGTTAGGGCATTATACCCTAAAGAAGTTCCCATAAATGGTTTATTTTTCGAGTAATCCTACCTGTGATTTTGTTTTCTGTCAAGGAAAAACTCGCGTTAGAGGGCGGTCATCAGAGAAAGTATCTTTTTTTCAGAAAAGAAATTTCTCGAGATTTTTTTTAATGGTTGAGATCTGAGAAAATTCTTTGTAAAAAGAATAGGGAGTGTCTTCATTCAGCTTTCGTCAGTCAAATGAAAGTATTTTTTCTTTTTTTAAATCGGACTGTAAATTAAGAGAATCCAGAATCCAGTAGTCAGCTTCGTACTCGTAATCTTAATCGTACTCGTAATCGAAAATAAAGGAAAGATTAGGATTAAGATTACGAATTACGATTACGAATCGAGTCACTGAATGTGAACGTCCTCACAAGAAACTCTCTAGAATAGAAAATAAAAGCATCTCGAAAACTCCATGAACAGCGAAAAACTTCGAACTTTAATAAAGCCTTACTTGTCAGAAGAGCTTCTTCGACAAACTCGTATCCACGCTTTAGATAATTATTTTCCTCCTCACCCAAAGAGAAAAGTGTTCATCAAGCGTGACGACGAGCTCAGCTCCTCTATTATAGGAAGCAAGCTACGCAAATACAGTAGTCTTTTACCCTATTTAGAGAAAGAAAATTTTGACGAAGTACTTATTATCGGAGGAGCTCACTCCAACAATGTTTTAAGCCTGAGCCAAGTTCTTAAAGAGAAAAGACTCTTTTTTAAGCTGATGCTTTTAGAACACCATAATCCCACACTGCAAGGAAACTTACTTTGGACAAGGATGCTCGTAAACGAAAAAAACTTAATTTGGGTAAAGCGAAAAGATTGGGCTGAGGTAGAGGAAAAAGCCCAAGAATATGTTGAGGAAGAAAAAAGAAAAGGGAGAAGAGTTTGTCTTATTTCAGAAGGAGCAAAGCACCAAGCTTCTTTGCCAGGGGTTCTTACTTTACCTCAAGAGATTGTTTCTGACCAAGAAAAAAAAGAACGAGAATTTCAACATTACTTTATCGATAGTGGAACAGGCCTGAGTGCAATCGGATTAATTTTGGGACTACAATTTTTAGAAATCAGTGCTCATATTTATATCTCCTTAATTGCTGGCCGAGAAAAAGAATTTGAAAGTCAATTAGAAAACCAAAGGAGAAATTTCTCTCAATTATTTGGCCAAGACCTACCTTCTTTTTGTCCTAGTTACTCTTTTCATCGACCAGCTCTTGCCACTTCATTTGGTTCTGTTAATACTAAGGTCTTACAAGAAACCTTGGTCGTGGCTCGAGAAACAGGAATTCTCATGGACCCAGTATATTCGATTAAACATCTTTGCACAGCCAAAGAAATTATCGTTCAAAAGGAACTGGAAGGCAATATTTTGTTTGTTTATAGCGGAGGAAGTCTTGCTTTAGCTGGATTTCAAGAAAAATTAGCTTACTTTTTTAGAAGTCCTTAAAGGGAAATAGATGAATATACTCAATCGTTATATCACAGGAACATTTCTTCTCTCTTACTTAATTTGCGTTATCACAGTTCTTGGCTTTTACATTGTCATTGATCTTTTTGAGAGCATTCATCGCTTTGTCAAATACGTCGAGTTACATAACGGATCTCTTCTATCCGAAATTACTCATTTTTACTTCTATCGTTCACCTGTTATTCTTTATGCTTTAACTCCTATGATTTGTTTAATGGCAGCCATGTTTACGATCACTAAAATGGCTCGCTCCAACGAACTTGTTCCCCTAAAAGCTTCTGGGATCTCCATGTTTCGAGTTATTCGTCCTTTCGTTTTTTTTGCTTTCCTCGTTTCCCTCTTTATGGTTTTTCTTCAAGAGGCTGTTATCCCTGTCATTTCTGAGGAAATCGTAGGAACAGATAAAGTTAGGCATAGCCGAAAGAAATTTTTTAGTGATTTGCAAAATAGCGATAAACAAGGACGTGTTTTTTACATTGGCCGACTTTATCCTGTACAGAAGAATATGAAAAAAATTCGGGTGACTATATTTGATCGTTCTCAAGAAAGACTTATGGCTCAAAAAGTTATCGAAGCAGCAGATGGACATTGGAGAAGAGAAGGTGGAAAAAGATACATAGTTCTTGAAAGAGGGAATATTTTTAACTATGGCCAAGAAGGAGAAATAAAAGTAACTTCTATCCCAAAAGGGGGGCATTTATTAGAAACAAACCTAAGTCTGGAAACTTTAATTTTACCCAATAAAAAAAACTTAGACACTATGTCCTTTTTTCAGCTCTTGGCTCTTCGAAAAAAAGAACCTAACGCTTCTGATGTCCTCCTTGTTCTTCATAGCCACATTACCGTTCCGTTAAGCAATATATGTTTACTCTTTTTAGGGCTTCCTCTTATTTTGAGCAAGAATAGTCAAAATTTGTTTTTGGGAATTAGCATATGTATTCTTGCTTCGGCAGCGTTTTATGGAATTAATTTGGGTTGTTTAAGTCTTGGCTATAAAGAATTTCTTAACCCCATTTTTGCCGCTTGGTTTCCCATTACATTATTTTTTTCTTTGGGGGTCGGATTAACAGCCACTATAAGTACGTAGAAAACCTTGATAGAATTCAGAAATTTCGTTGAAAAAGGTCTTTTTATGCAAAAAAGAGAATTAGAAGATATTTTAGGAAAAGAAATTTTCCAAATGTGGGGACAAAAAGAAGCTCGAACTTTCGAAGACCTAGAAGCAGAAATCGCAGGAGGAGAAACAAGGTTGGCCAAAAGAGGCGAAAAAGTCATTCGCCAAGTTGACTTAGTTGAACTAGAGGTTATTCACCCTAGCGAGCCTGAAAAAAGACTTTACGAAATGGAGCAACTGCTTTTTTCCACTCAAGAAAAACGCACTCGAAATCGCTTTCCAGGAGAAAAAATCAAAGCGGGTGAATCTCCCGAGCAAGCTCTGAAGCGGGGCCTCATAGAAGAAACCTCCCTTTCCCCAGAACAATATGAGTATAAACTGATACGCCACTATCAAAAAGAGGGAGAATCTGTTTCTTATCCAGGTCTAACAACCGAATATACTATCTATCACTTTCAAGTACTTTTGAACCCAGAAGCCAAAGTCCCCCTAGAACATCGAACGGAAAGTGGAGACATTTTATATTTTACTTGGAAATAAGGTATGAAAAAAAAATACTACATTGGATTAGCGAATACCTTTCATGACTCTGCTATTGCCATATTAGACCAATCCGGTGAAATTCTCTTTGCTGAGGCGACAGAAAGGTATCTCCAGTATAAAAAAGCTTTCAACTGCGAACCGGATAGTTTAAATCGTATTACGGAACTTCTTCTAGAGTACTGCGACCCAGAAGGAGAATTTATTGTCAACTTTAATTGGCAAAAAAAACGAGAGTTTTACGAAACCATCGGCAATCTTTTGGGCTATTTCCAAGCAGAAAAAATTCTTTCTTCTCAGAGCCGTCGTTTTTCTGCTTCTCTGATCGAAGAGTACAAAATATACCATATGGTCGCTCGCCAACGCTCCTTTTGCCTCCAACGTGGAATTGATTTGGCTCGGCGAATGAGAGAAGAATTTCCCCGTAGCCAAATTGATATACGCGATTACGCTCATCATCTCTGCCATGCCGCTGTTGCTTGCTACGGAAGTCCCTTTGAAAATGCGGCTTGCTTAGTCGCCGATGCCTTTGCTGAAACTAGCTCCTTGGCCTACTACACCTACAAAAAAGGAAAACTTCATTTTCTCTATCAACCAGGAGGAAATGAAAGCCTCGGATTTTTTTACATGAAACTAACCGAGCTTTGTGGTTTTAACTGGTTGAAAGGGGAAGAGTGGAAGGTGATGGGCTTGGCCGCTTATGGAGAAAAAGACGAAGAGGTTTATGAAGTTTTCCAGAAGATGTTAAGGGTAGAAAAACTTCGGCTTCGTCAATCGATAAAAGGCATTCGAAAAGGGCTTGTCGAGCTAGAGAAAATATCCTGCCATCCTCAAGAAAACTTTAAGAAGGCGGCAAATTTAGCCTATACAGGGCAACTTTTTTTCCAAGAGCTCACCCAAAAACTAATGGCTAATTTTTATGCTCAAACCCAAGTAAAAAACTTGGTTTACACTGGCGGTTGCGCTCTTAACTCTTCTTTTAATGGACTTATTTTAGAAAAAACTCCTTTTGAAGAACTCTATGTTCCTTCTGCTCCCGGTGATGATGGAACAGCTTTGGGGGCAGCTTGGTTGGGCTACTACCAAGACCATCCTCAAGACAAGCCCAAAGGCCGTGTTGTCAGCCCTTACTTAGGCTCAAAAGTCTCTCCTAAAACTTGGGATAACTTGCTCCAGCTCGGTAAAATCCCACATCTGTGGCACTGCCCTGAAAATATTTGTCAACAAACAGCAAAACTTCTGGCCCAAGGTAAACTTGTCGGTTGGGTTCAAGGACAAGCAGAGTTTGGTCCTCGCGCTTTAGGAAACCGCTCTATTCTCGCCGATCCTCGAGACGAAGGAATGAAGGATAAAATCAATGCCCTTGTTAAGTTCCGCGAAGAGTTTCGCCCCTTTGCTCCCTCTACCCTACACGAATTTGGCCCGGAATACTTCCAAAATTACCAAGAGTCTTACTACATGGAGCGTACCTTGCGTTTCCAAGAATCAGCCTTGAGCAAGGTGCCTGCAGTTGTTCATAGCAATAAAACAGGACGACTTCAAACGGTGAAGTCCGAATGGAATCCACGCTACCATAAGCTCATCCAATCTTTTTATGAAATAACTGGTGTTCCCATCATCCTGAATACTAGCTTTAATATTATGGGAAAACCGATTATCCACACAATCGAAGATGCACTCGGAGTTTTTTTTACCACAGGACTCGACGTTCTTGTTATCGGAGACTACATGATAACGAAGGAGGCTATAGCTTGAAGGGGCAAGAAAATTCAAAAAAGGCCAGCGAGAAAAACATCGAAATCTATTGCCGGAAAGAGTTCTCGGAAATTCCCATTCTTCGTTTTGTAAAATCTTCCCCCTCTATTACCTTGGATATCATAAAGATGATGGAACTGAAGCCAGAACTTCTCTACTTAATTTCTCACAACCCTCCTAAAATTGTTTTGGACTTAGCTGCCGTCACTAAGATCAGCGACTCGGCTATGGGTTCTTTAGTCGACATCATTTGGAAACAAAAACAGGAAAACTGTTCTATTTACCTCGCCAATGTATCAGAGTCCATCTACAGTAAATTAGAGGAGCTCCGTCTCTATGAGATCATTCGAGCCTTTTCTGATTTAGAAAGTGCTTTGTTGGCAAAGTAAGATGGCTGGGGGCAGCTTGCATTAATGGTTTTCAGCTCTGAAAGAGCGTAACAACCCAGCCCAGGACGAAGTCCTGGGGATATTCGGATATCAATAACCTGGCCCTGAAAGGGCGAAACAATTTATAATATTTCGCCCTTTCAGGGCTGTGTTTGTGTTAATCCTATAATTCCTAGGGCTTCGCCCTAGGCTGGGTTGTCTTGTCCTTTCAGGACAAAGAAAAAAATTACCCCACTCAGACCCTTTGGGGGGCCTTCGCGGGAATCCAGGTAAATTTTTTTTGGGAAAAAATGCTTTTTCTTCATTTTCTTGAACCTTGAGCTTTCCCATGGTATACTAAAAGAATATCCATACAAAAAAGGGAAAATCATGAGAAAACATTTATATTTACTAATTTCTGTAGGTATTCTTTTGTTGATGTTTGCCAGTACCTGTGGAGCAACTGTGCTAACTTCTCGGTCTCAAATGAATACAGAAGCTACCACAATCGACTTTGAAGACTTTAGCGCTGCCAATGGACTAATAGCCGATCCTTTTGTCAAAGACGGAGTAACTTTTACTTCCACGGGAAATTTAGGAACTCATGCTATTGGCGCGGGGGGAAGAACTTTGGTTTCTGTTCCTGGGTCGGGAACTACTGCAGGAAGTGTACCGATGTCGATCACTTTTTCTCAAGCAGTTAGTGAAGTGGGATTAGATTTTATTGATCCTCAATTTGTGGGAACCGAAATGAGAGCATTCAATAGCTCTAATCAACTTCTCGAATCTGCGGCTATTCCTTTTGTCGCTACGGGAGGGAATACAGAGTTTAGAGGAATTCAACGTTCCACAAATGAAATTAGTAGAATAGATTTAGTCTTTACTCCTTCTAACGACGCTGTGTTTATGAATGACCTAGTCTTTTTTCAAACAGGTGTTGTTCCTGAGCCCAACGTATTGTTTCTCTTTACTATTGCCCTTGGTAGCTTAATTTGTCGATCTTGTTTGCGAAAATGAATTCTTCCCCTTGGCCTAAAGTAGAAGTGCTCATAGAAGGGTATGCCTCTCAAAAAGAGAAAGATTGGTACGCCTCACCTTCTACCGTACTCATTTCAGATAATGGCCATAAAATCATCGTCGATCCAGGAGCGAATAAAAATCAACTCCTCGAAGCACTCCAAAGTAGAGACTTAAAAACGGAAGATATAGACATCGTTTTTTTGACTCACTACCACCTTGACCACATCTTTAATCTAAGACTGTTTCCCCAAGCGACTCTATGTGACGGGGAAGCTCTTATTACCGACGAAAAAATGTCGGACTGCAGCGGAAAAATTCCCGGAACGAGCATTCAGATACTGAGCACACCTGGGCACGACAACAAACATTGGTCTCTTTTAGTAAAGACAGAAAAAGGCATCATTGCCATTGCCGGAGATGTTTTTTGGTGGCAAGACCAGGAAGAGCAAGAAATTACTCTTCCGCTGCTTTTGGAGAAGAGAGACCCCTTTGTTCAAAGTGAATCACAAAGTGAATCACAAAGTGAATCACAAAGTGAATCACAAAGTGAATCACAAAGTGAATCACAAAGTGAATCACAAAGTGAATCACAAAGTGAATTAGAGCTCAGGAAGAGCCGGCAAAAATTATTGGATTTAGCTGATTTCATTATTCCCGGGCACGGAAAAATGTTTCCTGTGCCAAATTGACAAGCCTAAGCCTTAAAAAACACACCTTCTTACATAAAATAAAAATACTCGCCCATTATGTTAACTTCTATTAATTTACGTTAATGAAAATTAACATAATAAATACTTCTCTAAACAAAGAGTTTTCTGCCTCAGAAACGATTTATCTATCTAAATAAAGAATCTCATTTTATCTTGGTAATTTTTTTTTATTTGGTATGAAAATTGCTAATAATACCAGTAGAACCATCAATTAATAATCGGCTTATTGAACCAGTCGATTATTTGAGGTAAATGTGTTTTTTTGTTTTATTAACTAAAAGGAGATTATCATGGTTAATTTACCTTGGAGAAAAAAACAAGAAGAAACCTATCCTGTAATGGATTTAAAAAAACATATTGATGATGTTTTTGAAAACTTCTGGAAAAGTCCTTTTGGTTGGTCTGATAGTGCTAGCTTAATGAAAACGACAGATTTTAATCCACGCGTTGAAGTAACAGAAACAGAGAAAGAAATCAAAGTTACTGCTGAGCTACCTGGAATGACGGAAAAGGACATTGAAGTCACTATCGATGACAACACTCTTGTTTTAAAGGGAGAAAAAAAGCAAGAGGAGGAAAAGAAAGAGGGAGAGCATCACTACACGGAACGTAGGTATGGTTCTTTTTATCGTAGTATGTTGCTACCTCCTAACATTCTTTCCGATAAAATCGATGCTTCTTTCAAAAAAGGTATTTTAGTCCTTACTATACCTAAAGAAGAGCAAGTTGAATCCAGAAAGAGAATTGAAATCGGAACTTAAATCTTCTTATCTGACTTTTAATTTCCATCTTGACTCCCTAAGTCTAATTGATAAAAAAATAGGCTTAGGGAGTTTTTTTATGCAAATATTATGAGGAAGACTCCACTGATGGAAGAGAATGCGGGGCCTTACTAGGAAAAGCGATTAGTTTTTTAATGAAATAAATCCATAGCGGACTGAGTAGCAACGATAGAGATATCACGGCAATAGTGGCCTGATAGGTAAAATCATTAACAATTTGAGCTTGCTTTCCTACCGCGACTAAAATAAAACTAAACTCTCCAATGGGAGCGAGCAAAGCACCGGCGTAGAGGCTTTGTTTCCAGTCGTCCCCTAAAAATATTAGAATAGCTGCATTTATAAATGTGTTTGTCATAAAAACGGCAATAAGGAGTAGAAAAATTTGTCCGCTATGAAGCCGAATAAACTCTAAGTCAACGATGACTCCTACCGAGACAAAAAATACAGCGATGAAAACGACTTGAAATGGCTCTAAGGCAGATGATACCCACGAAGTTTCTTTGGTGACTTTTACCAACATTCCTCCGACAAATGCTCCGAGAGAAGTAGATAAGCTCAGAGAGGCTGTCAGTAGAGAAAGGCTTAGGCAAATAGCTAAAGCAATGAACACCTGCATTTCTCGCTCTTTTTTAAAGAAACTCAACCAATGAATATGGACTTCTTCTTTTACACTAAGCCATACCACCAGGGAGATAATTACAATACCCCCCACTATTTGAGAGCCGAGAGTAAAAGAAGAAATCTCATTTTCTCCCAAAAAGCTTAGAACAATTAACATGGGCACTACGGCCATATCTTGCATCAATGAAATTCCAATAACATCCTGCCCCACCTCTGTATCTATTTCTTGCCAATCTTGGAGAAGTTTTAGAATTAAAGTGGTGCTACTCATACTGATGACAAAACCAAGTAATATGACCTGCTTAAGAGGCCAATTTACCCAAAAGCTGATCAGCCAAACACAAGCAACGCTACCTAGTATTTGGAGTAAAGTACCTACTATGACAACTTTCCAGTTTTTGACCAAACGCTGAGGAGATATTTCCATCCCTAAAAAGAAAAGTAATAAGACTACTCCTATCGCACCTAGGCGAGAAAGAGATACTTCATCGCTAATAATTTTCCATCCATGAGGACCAAGAACAATTCCTGCCAGCAAATATCCTAGCAAATATGGTTGTTTGAGCAATCGACAAAGAAAACCAAATATTAAAATAATAAGAGCAAGACCTGTGAGGGTAGGCATAATGGGATCTAAATACATTTTTTTCCTCCAAAATTTTTAATAGACAAATCATTTAAAGCCATCCCTTATCTACTGCTTGAGCAAAAGAAGCAGCGACCCAGTCGGCTTCTTCAGTTACTTCAGAAGGTAGATTTTCTCCTAAGACCAAACAAGTCATTCCCGCTTTTTTAGCTGCTTCTACTCCATAGCGGGAGTCTTCTATGACTAAGCATTCTGCGCAGGGAACATTCAATTCTTCGGCCACTTTCAAAAATATATCTGGGGCTGGTTTACATTTGGCAACGTGGTCAGCACTAATGATGGACTGAAAAAAGGATTCTAATTCAAAGCGCTGGACAACCGTTTTTACCCAACAAAATTCGGAAGAAGATCCTAGGCCTAAAGGAATATTATTTTTATTTAGTTGGTGGATCAATTCTTTCACTCCAGGAAGTAAAGAAACTTTGTTTTGATAGATGTCAAAACCGGCTTCTTGGTAAAATTTCTTTAGCTCTTGAGGAGTTAAAGAAATTTGGTATTGCTGCCGTAGAATATGAAATATGTCCTCGATTCCCATTCCTTCGACTAGCTGGGTATGTTTTCTTGTCCATCCGCTAACATGCTCGGTAAAAAATTGTTCCACTACATCTTCCCAAATAAGGGGAGAATCGACGATAACTCCGTCCATATCAAAAATGACAGCCGAAAACTTTATTTTCATTTTTTTTCCTGAGAAAAATTTATTGCTATGAAAGAGAAAATTCCATATAATAATCCGTTAAGTTATAAATTCTGTTTGATAGGATTTTGCCATTAAGGCTTGATCCTTATTGGGGACAGTTATTCACTCTTTCAAGGAGAGGTCATGAGAAAAAATTTCGCCATACTGTGTCTTTTATCTTTAGCTTTACTTGTCTCTTTTGCTTCTGCTGAACTAAAAATGTTAAGCAGTGCAGACGAGTTAAAGCAAGTAGTTGCTGAAGCAAAGGTTCCTGTTGTTATCCAGTTCTCTGCTCATTGGTGCAAGCCTTGTAAAGTTCTACGTGGAAGAATGCAAGATCTTGCTCCTTCTTACAAGGATAACGAAGTTTTATTATACCATGTTGATGCTTATGTCAATGAATCTTTAAGAACTTATCTAAAAGGTGGTTACCCTACCGTTCGAGCTTTTAGCGATGGACAAGTTCTTTCTTCTTATTTTGTTGGTGCTAAAACAACTAACTCCATCAAAAGATACATTGACAATGTGGTTTTAGGTGCAGATCAAACTCGCACTAAGGGAAAACTCAATATTTTGGATTCCGAAGAGGATTTCCAAAAAATGATTACTAAGTCAGAAACTCCTGTGATGATTTCTTTCTCTGCTTATTGGTGTAACCCTTGCCAAAAATTGAAAAAAACTTTGACTACTGTTGCTACTGAGTATGAAGAACAAGATATCAAAGTTTGTTATGTGGATGCTTATGTTAACAGCAATCTAAAAAGCTACCTTAAAGGTGGATATCCTACCGTACGTGTTTTTGTTGGGGGGAAACTCCAAGAAGACACTTATTTTGTAGGAAGCAAATCTCCTGATTATGTTCGAGGTTTTGTTAATAATCTGATTGCTCCTGCTTCAGGTTTAGAGCGTTCTGAGCTTAAGATTTTAGAAACTGTAGAAGATTTCGAAAACCTTTTGGCTAAGTCTCCTGCTCCTATAATGATTTCCTTCTCTGCTTACTGGTGTGGTCCTTGCCAAAAGTTAAAGAAGACATTGACTGCAATGGCTCCTGACTACAACAGTAAAGACATTCAAATCTGCTATATTGATGCTCACAAAAATCCTTCTTTAAAGAGATTCTTAAAAGGTGGATACCCAACAGTTCGTGTATTTACTTCTGGACAACTCCAAGAAGATATGTACTTTGTGGGAAACAAACCAGAGCCTTTTATTAAAGATTTTGCTAAAAAAGTAATGGAATCTTCAGCTAAGTAGATTTCCACATCTTGGATGACGAGTATTTCGTCATCCAAGAACAATACTACCCAAAGACAAGGTACTATAAACAAATAACAATGAGTACCTAGAGCTCTTTTCCCTTTAGTTCAAAAAAACCAAAAAACATTCTTCTTCCTTCCCGCCGCACCACCCAAAAGAGAACTTTAATGAAAACCAAAAAAAAATTTATGCTCTTGGCCCTTGGTATTTTCTTACTCATTTTAGTTTTAGTCTCTTTTGTTATTTACACCATTTCGGATGAAAAAGCCCTTCGCCGCCAAATTGTTGGGGAACTCGATAAAATTCTTCCTGGCATCTCTAGCTCTCTAAACAATTTTCAAGTCTCTCTCGATTTAATAGGAGGCTTTGTTCAGATAAACGATTTTCAAGTAAGGGGAAAAGATAAGAAAAAAATTCTTGAAATCCCTGAAATGAAATTTTTTTTAAAAGACTTGATATCGTCATCGCCCAAACTGGCTCGAATTTCTCTATTAAACCCTTCTTTGCATATAAAAAGAGAAGGAGAAGATATAAATATTCTGAGTCTTTTTCCTTCTGATCAAAATACACAAGGCGAGTCTGCTGAACTCCCTGAGCTATTTTTAGAAAATGCCCGTATTACCTATGAAGACTCAGAAATATTGAAACCAAAGAGTCACCTAGAACTTTCTCAGGCTAACCTACGACTAACTCAAAATGAAACAGGAGATTACCAAGTACGAGGTACTGGGACGTTTAGCATTCTCAAAAGAATATCTTTTCAGGGAACCTATTCTCCTAAAAGTAAAGGTCTCGATTTAAAACTAAAGCCGATATCTTTAAAATTAGAAGATATCTCTTCACGAGTTAAAAATTGGCCTTCCCAGTTAGAAATAAAAGGGGATCTCAATTTCAAAGAAATACACTTTAGCGGTCTCTCAGAAAAAGAACCTGCTTTAGCCATCGAAGGGGGAATTTCCTTAAAAAAAGGAGAAATTTCTTGGCTTCATAAAGGAGAAAGACTTAGTTTAGAAGATATTCGAGCGCGAATTCAAATTAATCCCAAGGGGGAAGTAACGCTGGGAGCAAAGGCAAAATTTTTGGGAAGCACTCTTGTCGTAAAGGATGGCTGGGCTAATTTAAAAGGAGAAGTTAGGTTACCTCTAAGGTTAACTGATTTTGTTTTGGACGAACGATTGGTTGACTTGGCCTTAAAATTTAATCCTAGCTGGGAAGAAGACTATGAAGATGTTTTCTTCCGCGAAATACATCCGGGGGGGAAAATATCGGGAGACTTAGTTTTAAAATGTTCTTCCGAAGGGGTCTGGGACTGGCAAAGTAAAGTACACTTAGATAATATTGGCTTATCTTACTTCGATCGTCCTGTGACTCTCCACGAGCTCACAGGAACAGTAGAGGTCTCTTCTGAGGAAATTAGGTTACCCGATGTATCTTGGAAGTTAGGGAGTGGAGTTTTTAAAGTGAACCCTCAGTCTCGCCTATTTTTCAAGAGCAAAAAGGCAGAAAATTTTTTTATAACTTTTCGCGATCTAGAGGTAAACAGAGGAACTTGGGATTCTTTTCCTGAGGTAATTTTTCTATGGGAAATGCTTTGGCCCCAAGGGGTTGTAGATGGAAAAATTATGCTACGAGAGAATTTCTTAGAAAGAATGCCTCGAATAGAGCTAACTTGTCATGATTTTGAAGCAACTTTTGATGAAGTGCCCTATCCTGCTCATGAAGCAAATGGAAATTTACTTTTTGAAGACGGCTGTCTTTTTTTACAAAATCTCCGAGCTAAATTAGTAGGATCAGAAGCTAAAGTGCATGTGAATGGACATGTTTGGCCGATCGACTATCCTGAGTTTTTGCCTCGTTTAGATGTTCAGATTAGTGTTAGTGAAGCTCTCATAAATGAAAAAATCCCCGAGTTTTTTCGTACTTTCCAACAAGAAGATTCTTGGCACTATGATGTCATTGAAATTTGGAATGTAATACGACCTGAGTCAGGAAAAATATGGGTTAATGCCCATGCTAAACGAGAAAGTATAGGTTTCGAAGATCCTAAAGTTAAGGCCATTGTTAAGTTTACAGATGTTGTTGCTAATTACTTAGAGTTCCCCTACCCTTTCACCGATGGACAAGGAGACATTACTGTCTTCACCGGAGAAGAAGTGATTATTCATCAGGCTTCTGTTCGCAACAAAGATAGCTCCATCAAGCTAAAAGGTGTTTTGCATCCAAGACCAGCAGGTATGGGAGTCGATCTGAAATTCTCTGGCTCAACAGTTGCCCTAGACGATGATCTAAAAAATGCGGTGGGAGAAGATTACTCAGGAGTATGGGAAGACCTTTCCCCCGAAGGAACAACCAGTCTAAAAGTTAAGATATCTAAAAAACCAGAAGATGAAACCGTAAGCTGGAAAGCGGTTGCGGAGCTTAAAGACCTTAAAGCCTCTTATAAGCATTTTCCTTATCCTTTAGAAAACATTCAGGGCACTCTTTTGCTTTCACCTGAAAAATTTCGTTTAGTTGATATTACAGGTAACAATGGGCGGATGCAGGCAAAAATTGAAGGTTGGGTAGAGGACTCTGGGGCCTTGGAAATGAATATTGGGGCTATAGATATAGCCTTAGATGAAAAACTCCACCAAGCTTTACCCGAAGAAGCACAAAAAATTTGGCAAGACTTCCAAGTGGAAGGACAACTGGAAGCCCAAATCAAAATCACAAAAGAGGGAGAATCTTCTATAGAGTGGGATGCTAACCTTCAGTTGCAAAATATCAAAGGTTACTACAAACCTTTTCCTTACTCCTTTGATCGAGTCACAGGAAAACTACGCATCTCACCTCAAGGAGTTGAGGTGAAACAAGTCCAAGCAACAAAAGGTAAATCTCTTATTATGGTAGAGGGGGCTTGGATTCAAGGAGATTTAGCTCTGAATGTGGCCGGAGAAGAAATTCCTCTAGACAAAGAGCTCATAAACATTATGCCGCCAGGATTACAAGAATTTCTGGGGAGTTTTGATCTAGCAGGTAAAATTGATGTAGAAGCTAAGTTTGCCAAAAAAGATGGAGTCAATCAGCGCCATATTGCCATTTTTCCGAATCAATGTACTGTTACATATAAGCCCTTTCCTTACGAACTTATCAATCTATCGCATCTTTCCCGTTCCATTCCTATAGAGATAGATAATAAATACGTTCATATTCGGAATATTCAAGCGCAAGATAGAGACTGCAAAGTTTTTTTGAATGGAAGAGTTTCTCTGGAAGAAAATAGTGAGCTCCCTTTAGAAATGCAAATAAAAGCTCAAAGAGTTCCTATAGATACTAAATGTCGGGAGGCAATCGCAGTCTATTTTCCTGAGCTTATGGAATCTATGCAACCAGAAGGACGCATAGAAGAACTTCTTCTGAATATTTTTTACAAACGAACAAAAGAAAACGAGCTTCGTTTAGGTTATCGAGTTGCTGTAAAACGTCTCACTGCCTTTCTCCATAAAGAAAATATCCTTCGACAACTCAATGGAGATTTTTTTCTGCGAGGTTTCCAATATGGGGATAAACATACTATAAGCGGACATTGGAACTCTGGTTTTGCGCAAGTATCCCAATTTTTTGTCGATAATGTTTCGGCAGAAATTAATTTTGCTAACAACTATTTATCGATCAAGTCTATTTTAGCAAAGACCTACAAGGGAGACCTCAAAGGAGATTTGACTTTTGATACGAGCTCTTACAAAGCCTATACGGGGGCCTTCACTCTAAAAGAGGGAAACCTTCGAGAGTGGGCTAAGAGTAACGAGAAAAAGGGCTCTGAAAAAACGAATCTCTCTGGTAACGTCTCAGCAGAGTTTTCCTTTGAGGGGAATATTGAGAATCCCGAGCAATTAACAGGGCAAGGACAAGTTGAGATTCTGGATGGATACTTGTGGGAAATGCCCATTTTTTTAGCTATGTTTGACTTGCTTTCTCTGCCAGCAAAACCTGCTTTTCGAGAAGGGCAAATTGCTTTTACCTTGAGCGATGACCTAATTCATGTAAATAAACTTCGTTTTGATTCATCGCTTCTTTCTATTACTGGTAATGGAACCCTTAGTTGGGAAAAAAAGCTAGACCTAGTATTGCTCACTCATTTTGCTCCCAAACTCATTCCTAGAATTCCGATTCTTACTCAGATCTGGAATGAACTGAAGCGTTACCTTCTGGGAATTTCCGTGAAGGGAACCCTAGATGAACCTTCTCTTAATTTACTGAACATTCAAAGCATTCAAGATATCCTAAAAGAGAGCGAAGGTTGAGATGCCTATCCCCATCATTGAGCAAGCTTTTTCTCATGGAAAAAATCCTGCCATTTTTGAAAAAGGAATAAAAGAAAGAATAGAAAAAGGAATAGATGGAGCAATAATACATAGCTACCAAGATTTGTTGGAAGTCTCCAAAAGAATTGCTCAGAAACTTCTTCAATCAGAAAAAGATCTTGCCGAAGCGAGGGTAGCTTACCTTGTCACTTCTGGTTTTTCTCATGTCGCTGTACAATGGGGAATTTGGCGAGCAGGAGGAATAGCTATTCCTCTTCACCCTAAGTATCCTTTATCCGAATGGTTTTATGTTTTAGAAGACACCCAGGCAAGCATTCTCGTTTATGAAGAAATTTTTTGGGATAAAATACAGTCCCTAGATAAAATAGAAGGACTCACTTTTCTTTCCACAAAAGAACTTATTTTGGCAAAGGGTTCTTTTTCTCCTCTTCCTGATGTCATGCCTCACCGACGTTCTTTAATTTTGTATACGAGTGGAACAACAGGAAAACCTAAAGGAGTTGTTCATACTCACAAGAGCCTAAGCAACCAAGTCAAAACTCTTGTTAAAGCTTGGAGCTGGAGTTCTCAAGACATTATTATCCACGTTCTTCCCCTCCATCATATTCATGGTATTGTTAATGTTCTCATGTGTTCTTTGTGGGTGGGAGCACAATGCCAAATGTACCCACGTTTTGAGCCTAGTTTAATCTGGAAAAGCCTCCAAAAAAAAGAAACTACTCTTTTTATGGCTGTTCCCACAATATATCAAAAATTAATACAGTTTTGGAAAAACTCCTCTTTGGAAAATCAAAAACGAATGTCTAAAGAGGCTTCTCAGCTACGCTTGATGGTTTCTGGTTCTGCTGCCTTACCGATAGACCTATACCAAACCTGGCAACAAATTACAGGGCATTTCCTTCTCGAACGCTATGGAATGACAGAAATAGGAATGGCTTTATCAAATACCCTAGAGAAAAGAGAACCGGGCCATGTCGGGTCTCCTTTACCAGGAGTTCGATTGCGCCTGACTGACGTGGTGGGAGCAAAAGTTTCTCAGGGAGAAGCAGGAGAAATCGAAATTCAGGGAGAAAATTTATTTTTGGAATACTGGCAGCGACCTCAAGAAACAGAATCGGCTTTCCGAGATCAATGGTTTCGAACAGGTGACATTGCTGTTGAAGAGCCCGAAGGCTTTCGCATTTTAGGAAGAAACAGTGTTGACATTATTAAAACTGGCGGTTATAAGGTATCTGCATTAGAAATAGAGAATACTCTTCGTCTCCATCCTCTAATTGAAGACTGTGCTGTGATTGGGACATCCGATGAAGAATGGGGAGAAAGGGTATGTGCCGCTTTAGTTCTAATAGAAGATAAAGCTCTAACCTTAGATTCTTTAAGAGAGTGGGGAAAAGACAAACTTGCCCCACATAAACTTCCTCGACAAGTGCAGGTCTTAACCGAGTTGCCTAAAAATGTTTTAGGAAAAGTAACAAAAAAAGAACTAAGGTCTATTTTTGTTTAGGGACACGCCCTAGAGTTTATTTTGCTTAGGATAATTCATAAAGGAAACACATGAAAAAAATAAATTGCCTAAATCTACTACTCAGTCTACTTATATTTTCTTGTCTTGTTGTGGGCTGCAATAAAAAAGAAAAAACACAAGAAGGAACAGATCCAAAAGAACCCGTTAAAGTAACTCCTACGGATAATTCCGTCTCTGAAATCGATAAAGAGCTTCTTGCTCAAATCAATGCTTGGACAAGCAGTAGCAAACCTCTACTTTCTGATGCTAAGGCAAAAGAACTCTTAGGAAAACACAGTTGTTATACCTGCCATTCTCTAGATGGTAGCCAGATGATTGGACCGACTCTCAAAGGAATCTTTGGGAAAAAAGGAAAGGTTATCCGAGGTGATAAAGAAGTAGAGATTACCGTTGATGAGCTTTACTTATTAAAATCTCTTCTTCACCCCATGGAAGAAATCACTTCTGGATATGCTCCGATGATGCCTCCCGCCAATCTCACAGATGAAGAAGCTCGTAATATAGTTGAGTTTATGAAAAGATTAAAGTAGAGTGCTCTTCTTGGTAATTTTTTTATCAGGGGCTAGTCGATTCATGATTAGCTCCTGATCGAAAAGTATCTAACAGAAAATAACAGAAAATAACAGAAAATCCTCCCCTAACCACGAGGGAACCATTTTTCCTTCGCAGCCACGGCCGAACTACCGAACAAACAACCTATTGTATTCGCAAGCATATCAGCATATTCAAAATATCGTCCTACATACTCTTGGGTAATCTCAATACCCACTCCAAAAACGGAGCAAAAAAAAGTTGTCCATAAAGGTACAGAAAACCAATAAGTAGGATTGGAGTAGTACAAATAACCTAGACGAGCCCAAAGTAAAGAAAGGGCTCCGTAAGCACACATATGACTTAGTTTGTCAAAGGGAATGATCTTGGTTTTTACCTTAATTGCTATGGGGGTAAGAGAGAAGTAGGCAATTATTGATAAACAAGCAAGAGCGGGTAGCCAGTAGTAAAAAAAATTTTGTTTTGATTTATTCATAGAAAGGCTCAATCTTATGGTTGATTGGAGTAATGTTCGGGCAGATTTCCCGGTCACAAATCGATTGGTTTATTTTCAAAGTGCAGGTATGTCTCCTGTCCCTCAACCTGTCTTGGAATCCATTATCAGTGAGTACCGCAAACTAAGTGAAATGGGAGACTTTCATTGGCAAGAGGATCTAGTATCATTACAGGCTTTACAAGTAAGCTGTGCTCAGTTAATGGGCGCAACTTCTGAAGATGTTATTCCTGTTGCCAATACGTCTCTTGCTATGTCGCTTTTAGCCTTAGCTTTTCAAAAACAGATGACTCCTCAGTCTCACATTATTTCAATGGAAGATGAATTTCCTTCCACCACTCTTCCATTTGAGTACCAAAATATCAAAATGCACTATCTATCGTCAACTAATTCTCGGTATCCTATCGAAGAAATTCTTGCTCAAACCAATGAAAATACTTTTGCCGTACTTACCTCTTTTGTCCAGTATTGCACAGGTTTCCGGCAAAATATTCAGACCCTAGGAGAAGAACTCAAAAAAAGAAATATTCTTTTTATTGTCAATGCCACCCAAGGACTTCCCTTTTTTCCCATTGACGTCGAAAAAATGCATATCGATGTTTTAACCGCTTCTCTACATAAATGGGGCCTAACGGGTCATGTAGGTTCTCTCTTTTATACTTCTCCCGCTTTTCGAGAGCGCTTTCCTTCTCCTATCGCCGGCTGGCTTTCCGTTTCTTCAAACGAAGAAGATGGGATTCATACTTCTAAAAACACACCTCTTGAGCTTCATAGCTCTGCCCAACAGTACGTTCAAGGGACTTTTAACCTGCAAAGTACCAATGCCCTGCGAACAGCCCTTAGTTACATAGAAAAAATTGGCCGCGAAAATATCGTGGAACGCATTTTTACCCTGATAGACTACTTTCTCTCTCAGGTAAAAGATCTTCCTCTACAAATTATATCTCCCGTTGCGACCAAAGAGGAACGTTCTGCTATTCTTGCTCTGACAATGGATAACCCGAAAGCTTGCCAAGAGTACTTGAGAAAAAACAATATCCACGTAGCTTGCCGAGGAGGCAATATCCGCGTTTCTTTTAATATTTTCAATAACGAGAGAGATGTCGATATATTGGTGAAAGCTTTGGAAGGGTATTTTCAGGGGGAAGAGATTGTGCAACCGCTCTTTGTTCCTTCTTTGATTGAGAAGAAGGCTGAGGTTAAGGCTGAGAAGAAGATTGAGGATGAGAAGAAGAAGGGGTTTTGGCGGAGATTTAGTTAGGGTTTGGTTGGGCGTTGATTGCGTATAACTTTTATTTTCTTTGCCGCGAAGCTGGTACATGTTAAAGGCTGGGGTTTCAACCCCATAACTGTCAACCTAAGCCGTAAGTCTATATAGAAAAAGATTATCCGAAAACTGATTAAGCACAATGTTCCCTGGAGGGCGAGGCTCCTGCCGAGCAGGGGATGTGCCTAGATAAAAATAACAAGAGCCAAGCACATCCCCTGTTCGGCAGGAGCACCCGCGATATAAAACGTTTTTTCAATATGAAACCTATCATCTAAATGGGTATTCTTAAATACCATATCAGAAACGACCCTTAATACAAGGCAAGGGTGGAGGGCAAGCTCCTGCCGCGCCGGGGTTGTGCCAAGATAAAAATATCAGGAATCCTTGCACATCCCCTGTTCGGCAGGAGCCTCACCCTCCAGGGAACATGGTGCTTAGAAGGGTTTTCGACCATCTTTTTCTTTAACGGTTTCAGATAAGCCTCACCCTCCAGGGAACATTGTGCTTAGAAGGGTTTTTGATCATCTTTTTCTTTAACGGTTTCAGATAAGCCTCACCCTCCATCGAACATTGTGCTTAAACAGTTTTCGGATAATCTTTTTCAAAAAACGGTTTCAGATAAGCCTTAGATAGGTTTTTGATATGCCTCGCCCTCACCATGAGGATTCTATTATTTGCATGGTGGGTAGCTACTAAGCAAAGAAAATAACACACCCGGTCCAACAAATCGCCGCCAAAAAAGCTGCCAGCGAGGCAGGAACGATCTGCGTTTTTACATGATCCATTAAATCACATCCGGTGCACATAGAGCTCAAAACGGTGGTATCTGAAATGGGCGAGCATTGGTCTCCGAAGACACTTCCGTTGAGCACTGTGGCAAAGCAGACCATCATAAAAAACTCTGGGTCAGCAAGGCCCTGCGATTGTGCGATAGCCCAAGCGAGGGGCATGGCTAAGGGAAAAGCGACGGCGTAAGTTCCCCAGCTTGTCCCCGTGGAAAAGGCAATGATCATGGTAAGAAGCTGGAGAATGACGGGAAGCATCCAGTAAGGGATTTGCCCACCGAGAAGTTCCACTAGGTAGATTCCTCCTCCGGCTTCTTTGCTGATATTTCCAATGGTAATCGCGAGAAGTAGAATTACTGTTCCGATGACCACTCCTTTGAACCCCTCTCCCATTCCCACAACTACATTAGGTAGAGACATTCCTCGGACAAGGGCTAAACCAATGGCTAAGAGAACTGCTGCTCCAAAGGCCCAGCGCACTTCGGGAGAACCGTAGAGGACAAAGGTGGCGATGGCAATGACAATCAAGGTCACTAAGGGCAGAAAGAAATCTATGATGTGGGGGGTATATCCTTCTGGGACATTACTGGATTCTAATTCTTTGGCACTAAGAGGACTGGCATAAGGATCATCTAACTCTCCGGTTTCCCGAGAACGTTGAATCGCTTTACGAAACTGTTTTCCCAGAAAAGGGGCTTTATCAATACTTAAGAGGAAAGTTCCGAGAACAGCAAAAATAGCATAAAAACTTAGGGGAACGCTTTTGAAGAAAAAGGCCATTCGGTCTGCTTCTGTTGCGAGAAAACTTACTCCGGAAACAAAAAGGAAAGACTGAATATAACCTGGCCAAGCATTAAAGGCAATTAGACAGGCGATGGGAGAAGCGGTTGAGTCGACGATGTAGGCCAGTTCTTCGTGACTTATGTTTTCTTTATCGGCAATGGGCTTAACCGTGGTGCCAACAAGAACAGTGCTGACAGTTCCTCCTTGGAAAAAAATTATTCCCAAAAGCCAAGCGACAAATTTGGCTGATCTAGGTCCTCGGACAACATGCTTGGTCATCATTTCAGCAAAGGCTTGGGCCGCTCCTGTTCTCGACCAAATCCCCATCAATGCTCCGAGTAGAACAAGGTAGAGTATTAAGATTCCCGCCGCACTTTCGGTCATTAGGTTGGGGACTAATACATCTTCTGTTAAATCAAATCTGGCCAGAAGAAAAGCTCCCGCCACAATTCCTCCAAAAAGAGAAGAAAGAGGCTCCCTGGTTAACCAACACAAAACAATAGCAACGAGAGCAGGAATAAGAGACCAAATTCCATAGTGACGTTTGCCTTTCAGATGGAAATAGCTCAACTGGCTTTTTCCCTCTTCTTTTTTTTCTTGAACAACATATTCTTCCATCACAGCCGGACTTGTTTTGTTTTGATTGTACTCTTGGATTTTTTCTTCTCGAAGATGGGCTTTTTCATAAGAAACGAGAGAAGAGAGGACTTTAGGTTTTTCCCGGTAAGTGTAGTAGATTTCTCCTTTTTCGTTTTCTTTAGCATCGAGAAGAATTTTTTCGACCGACCAGGTGGGGGTGATATTTTGGCCGGCAAAGTAAGCCACGACAAGAGAGATAGAAAAGACCCAAAAAGTGGTATTTTTTAGAATTTTGTTCATAGAACCTTTTTCCTACAAAAGCTGTATTGTCTTTTTAACGAGTTGTTTTTTTACGAACAGGCACACCAAAAAAAAAGCCCTGAAGGCTTTTGGCTTTCAGGGCTTTTTGGGATACATTATTTTAGTAACGATAGTTTTCTGGTTTGTAAGGTCCATCAACTGGTACATTAATGTATTCTGCTTGGTCTTTGCTTAGAGTAGTGAGTTTAACTCCGATTTTCTCAAGGTGCAATCGAGCCACTTCTTCATCTAAAATTTTAGGAAGACAGTAAACCCCTACTTTGTACTCATCTTTCTTTTTCCAAAGATCTATTTGAGCGATAACTTGGTTGCTAAAGCTGTTGGACATAACAAAAGAAGGGTGTCCTGTTGCGCAGCCCAAGTTGACTAAGCGACCTTCTGCTAAAACATAGATGACATTACCATCCGGTAGAGAGTATCGATCTACTTGAGGCTTAATTGTGTCTTTGGTCACACCTTCCGCTTCGTTTAGAGCATCTATTTGGATTTCATTGTCAAAGTGTCCAATGTTACAAACGATCGCTTGGTCTTTCATTTTGAGCATGTGCTCTAAGCGAATGACGTCATAGTTACCAGTGGTGGTGACATAAATATCAGCACGTCCCAAAGTATCTTCAATCGTAGTGACCTCAAAGCCTTCCATAGCGGCTTGTAAAGCACAAATAGGGTCAATTTCGGTAATGATAACACGAGCGCCTAAACCTCTCATCGATTGAGCGCATCCTTTACCAACATCGCCGTATCCTAAAATAACAACAACTTTTCCTGCTACCATAACGTCTGTTGCTCTTTTGATACCGTCAGCAAGTGACTCACGGCAACCATAGAGATTGTCAAATTTTGACTTGGTCACAGAATCATTTACGTTGATCGCAGGAACAAGAAGTTCGCCTTTTTCTAGCATTTGGTATAGACGGTGAACTCCTGTGGTAGTTTCTTCCGAAACCCCTTTCCAATCTTTCATGAAAGTGTGCCACTTGGTAGGAGTTTCTTGGTGAACCTTAGTAACAAGATCCATAATAATGCGCTCTTCTTTGTTGTCGTAAGTTTTTTCTAAGATAGAAGGATCTTTTTCGACAGCATATCCTCGGTGGATTAGAAGAGTAGCATCGCCACCATCGTCAACGATTAGGTCAGGACCTTTTCCATCTGGCCAAGTCATCGCTTCATTAGTGCACCACCAATACTCTACTAAAGTTTCGCCTTTCCAAGCAAAAACAGGAACCCCTAGATCAGCAATGGCTGCTGCAGCATGGTCTTGAGTAGAAAAAATATTGCAAGAAGCCCATCTTACATCCGCTCCTAAAGCACTCAGAGTTTTGATTAAAACTGCTGTTTGGATCGTCATGTGTAAAGAGCCAAAAATTCGAGCTCCTTTAAGAGGTTGCTCTGCGCCATATTTCTCTTGCAAAGCCATTAATCCGGGCATTTCTTTCTCAGCAATATCGATTTCTTTATGTCCCCACTCAGCAAGAGACATATCTTTTACTTTGTAAGGAAGAGAAGCAGTGTTTGTTCTTTCATCTACCATTGTCATGGAGTTTCTCCTTATTTTGTAGCATGACAGATAAACATCTGTCGGTGATTGGAACCTGTGATTCGGTTATAATTGACTTTTTTAAATCCATTTTTTTCTAACCAGGATCGGATATCTTCTTCCGTAAAACCAAGCCAACGATGTTGATAAATTTCTCGATAAGAGTCATCGTCGTGCTTAACTAAATCGTGAAGAATGAGTTTTCCTCCTGAAGACAAAATTCGATATGATTCTTTCAAAGTAGTTTCGGGAGCAATTAGATGGTGCAGTACCATGCTAATAAAAACTGTTGAGCAAGTTTTTTCTGGCAAAGGAATATTTTCCACATCTCCTACTTGAAAACGAAGTTTGGTATTCGAAGTAACTTCTCTTTGAGAAGCAATCCTAACCATCTCTTCTGACATATCAATTCCCAGGTAGTTTCCTCCTGGTTGCACTAGAGAATGAAGAAGAGAACCTGTTCCAGATCCTAACTCGACAACAAGTTCTTGGTGATTGACTAAAGCGGAAAGCTTGGAGATATAGTTGTCATTCAACCCATGTTGTTTTTTGAGATTATCCCAATGTCCCGCGATATCATCAAAATAAACTCTCTTATCTCTTTTACGTTTTTGTAAATGCTCCTGAACAGATAATTCATCAGGGGTTAATTTCCCTGAGCTTTCTCGGAGTGCCTTAAGAGTCATCTCTAAGAAAGATCCCAGATCTTGACGCAAACTGTAATAGATAAAAGACCCTTCTCTTCGAGTGCTTAAGATTCCTGCTTGATAGAGAATTTTTAGATGACGAGAGATACGGCTTTGTCCCATAGACAAAATCTCTAAGAGTTCATTAACATGAAAATCTCCATGCTCCAAAATATGAACCAGTCGGATTCTCGTTTCATCAGCTAATGCTTTGTATACTTTTAATGTGTCACTAAATTTCAAAGCATCTCCTGTGTAAATTAATTAATCTACATATCAATATATCTTGATATGTAGATTTGTCAAGGAGAATTTTTCAAAAAATTATCTTTTTTTTTACAAAAATTCGTTAGTCTTATTATATTGCAGACAAGACTTGGTCTGCTTACTCTTCGATCATTTCGTCGACTAGGTAGTTTCGATTCGCTTTTTTGCCTAGCCAAGACCAATATTTCATCGGAGAAATTCCACTTCCTGGACGTTTACAGGTTAAGTTTTCTGAACTCAGAATTTCTCCCGCGAGAATATTCTTTTTGGCAATGAGACTCTTGCGGGCAATATCTCGATTTTTAAGTTCCGAGGGAGTGGGAAATTTTTGAGGTCGGCCAAGAGATTTTTCGACTTGCCGAATGGAGTTAACCATTTCTTTGAGAGAGTTTGGCTCTAAAGAAGCCTTGTGATCTGGCCCAGGCAATTGAGTATCCAGAGTAAAATGCTTTTCTATAAGAGAAGCTCCTCGGGCAACTGCTGCAATAGGAATGGCGATGCCCAAAGTATGGTCAGAAAGCCCTACCGGTAAATAGAAGGATTGTTTTAGGGTATCCATTACTCTTAGATTAACATCTTCAAAGGGAGTAGGATATTCAGTGTTGCAGTGCAGGAGGGTCACTTTTTCTCGGAGAATCCTTTGGCCTGCTTCCGAAAAATACGCTTTCTCGGCTTTTGTTTCAGAGAAACTTTCTTTGGGGAATAAGAGGGAAAAAGAAAGAATTTGAAGGGCTTGTTCGATTTCTCCTAAGGTACTCATTCCTGTGGAGAGAATAATGTCCTTTTGTGTTCGACCCGCGGCGAGGAGCAAGGGAGCATTAGTAATTTCTCCTGAGGCCATTTTGATTTTAGGTAAATTAAATTCGCGATGAAGAATATCCAAACTAGCTAAGTCGAAAGGAGTAGAAAGAAACTGAATTTTATATTGCTGGCAATGATCTCGGAGAACATGATGACTCTTTTGATTTAGCTCTAATTCTTTAAGCATTTCGAACTGCGACTGTTTTTGGTCGGTATTCTCATTTTGGTATTCTGCCTTCGAGGCAAATTGAGTCACTAGCTCGCTTGCCTGGAAAGTTTGAAACTTTACAGCATCTGCTCCCGCTAAAGCGGCTGCTTCAACGAGTGCTTTTGCTTTTTCCAGAGAACCGTTATGGTTGACTCCAGCTTCCGCAATAATATAAGTGGGAGATTTTCTTTCTCGCATCAAGTTTTTAAAACTCCTAACTGAGGCTTGCTGATAAATTTTCTCAAGCTAGCGAAAGCCTTAGAATATTGCAAGAAAATTTTTGGATTTGTCTTAGGAAAGAGACTAGAAAGAAAAGACTATTGACTTTTTCTGAAAAAATCTTAAGATGAGACACTCCTTTCCTTCCGCCGTTCATCTGCAAATCTTTCATCAAAAAATAATGAGGTTATTTGAATGCTTCTCTCGGGTAATTTTGAAGCTAATAAGCGTATCCTTCAACTAGCGATCTTTCTGGGCATATTTTGTACAAGCGCTTCGATTGTTTTTTCTGACAACATTCCTCTGGATGTATCTAATTATTATGGCCCCTTGGTCTATGAATTTTCCCAAGGAAATTTTGAGCGCGCTTTTTTTCACTCTATTCCTCCTTTAGTCCCTACTTTAGCTGGTTTAATTTCTTGGCTTCTAGTTGACCCATTCATGTCTTTGCAAATGGTCTCCTCAATTTTTTTTCTATTGGGACTCTGGCCTTTATATCTCCTGTTGCGCCGTACAGTTCCTGCACATTTAATTCCTTGGGCCTGTCTTCTTTATATTACTTGTCCTCGTCTTTTACGCTATGTTACAATGGGAATTTTAGAGGGGCCAAAAACTTTTTTTATTCTCTTTATGGTGGAAAGAACCGTTTCCTATATGGAAAAGAAAGATATGAAGCATCTCTTTCATATGGCTATTGGAATGGCGGGTTTGTGCTTAACGAGAGGCGAAGGAGTCGGATATTTCCCTCTATTTTGCTTATTTATTTTTGTCGCTCACTTTGCTCCTTTAAAAAGTGCAGAAAATACTTCTCGTAAAGTCATTGGAAAGTTTTTTGCTACCTTAGCACGTATTTCCCTCTTTGTTTTAACCACCCTTGCTCTGTGTAGTCCTTGGATATATTACGAATACAAACAAACAGGATTTCCTTGCTTAGATTCCCGACAAGCGCAGTACGGAGTTATTCTCTTTCAAAAAATGGGCTGGGGAAAATTTGAACATCGCAATACGAATGAATTCCCTGAGGGAGTAAAAATGATCTTCACCGATCATACGGTCCGAGATCTTAATAGGTATATATCCAAAACAGTTAGTGGCTTTTTTCTACCTTTTCTCCTTGTCATTCCTTTTGGGATGCGCAAAAGATGGAAGCAAAAAAAATGGAACTGGATTGACAATTTGCTTCTCTTAGTGATTTTCTATAACTATTTCCTTTTTCTAGAAATAGCTCATATCAAAAAGCGCTATATTGCCCCGACCATTCCTTTCTCTTTGCACTGGACAATATTGGGGGCTCAGGGATTTTTGGCTGAGTTAGAGAAATTGACTCTCTTTATACGAGAGAAGTACTTTAAACCCCTCTGGAGCTTGCGCCGTATTTTTGTCATTGTTTTTCTTTCTATCTGTGTTTGGGATGGAATGAGCCAACTGCGTTCTTATCTTCGTTCTGATAAAATAGATAAAAGAATAGGAACATGGATTCGGGAAAATAATGAAGAGCTCGACTTCAATAAAACTCCCCCCTTGAAACCAGAGAGCTGGGGGCCCATTTACCACAACGGAAGACCACTGGTTTTAGCAACTACCGTATCTGAGTTTGCCTATTTTGCACGTTGTGAGCTTGTCCAAATTCACTATAGTCACCTCTATCCGTACGATGTCTTTGTTCAACTCTGTCGAGATAAGTTTGTTGACATTGTTTTAACAGATAAGAATTTCTTAATTTCTTGCCCTGATTTTTTAGAGAAGAACAAGCATTTCTCTTTAAGGAATCAATGGAAAAAAGAGGGGTTCTCTCTCTATCGCTTTCATCCAGAAGGGATAAAGTAAGATGTGCGGAATCTGCGGAGTTTTTTCCTTTTCCTCCCTCTACTCCTCCCCAGAACTACTACGTGAAATGCTACTTAAAATAGAGCACAGAGGCCCCGATGGAGAGGGGCTTTGGGAAAACAACCAGACGGGGCTAGGGCACCGACGCTTAAGTATTATAGATCTCTCCGAAAACGGAAAACAACCCATGACAAATGAAGATGGGAGTCTCTGGCTAACCTACAACGGCGAGATATACAATTACATAGACTTGCGTAAAGAACTCCAGAAGAAGGGACATATTTTTTCCTCCGACACAGACAGCGAAGTTATTCTTCATGCTTATGAAGAATATGGAGTAGATTGTCTGCATAAGTTTAATGGAATGTTTGCTTTTGCTCTTTACGATAGTCACAAAAAGGCTCTTTTCTGTGCTCGGGATCGCTTTGGGATCAAGCCATTCTATTATCATCAAAATGACGAGAGATTCCTCTTTGCTTCTGAAATAAAAGCTCTTCTTTGTGATCCCCATATTCCTCGTAGAGCAAATGACCCCATCATTTTTGACTACTTAGTCTTTAACCGCTGTGACTTTTGCGAAGAAACCTTCTTCCAAGATATCTATCGACTTTCCCCAGGCCATTCTCTTTGGGTAGATAGAGAAGGAGTTAAAAAAGTACAATGGTGGAAAAATACTCTCCCTCCCGAAAATTCAGAAGCAAATTTTACAGAAAAGTTTTTCCAGCTTTTGGAGAACTCGGTTCATTTACGATTACGCAGTGATGTCCCTGTCGGATCTTGTTTAAGTGGAGGATTAGATTCCTCCACCATCGTTTCCTTAATGAAAAGAATCTCTCCGGAAAGTACCTTTCATACTTTCTCTGCCGTCTATGACCCTAATTGGAAATTTGATGAACGCCGGTTTATGGAAGCCATTTTAGAAACAGGCAAGCTCCAAGGGCATTTCACAGAACCCTCCGGAGATAAACTAGAAGAAGATTTAGAAAAACTAATTTATGCCCAAGATGAGCCTTTTGGAACAAGTGCTATTTATGCCCAGTGGGAGGTGATGAAACTCGCCCAAAAGAAAGGCCTGAAAGTACTTCTTGATGGCCAAGGCAGTGACGAAGCCCTAGCAGGCTACCACTATTTCTTTGGCTTTTTCTTCTATGAACTCTTACGAGAAAAGAAGTGGGGAAAGTGCTTTCAAGAAATGCTCGCCTACGCCAAAAGACACCAAAGTGCTCTGGGCTTCCAGACTTTCTTTTTTCTTTTAGCTCCCGATTCGTTGCGTCGGAAAGCTCTAGGGACTTGGAAAAGCCACCTAAGCAAAGATTTTTTCCGAGAACAAAACGGACAAAGTCGATTTTATGAATCTTTCTTCCAAGCAAAAACTCTCAATGAGTGCTCCTTAAATCATTTTAATTACAAACTAGAGCATCTCTTACGTTATGAAGATCGTAATTCTATGGCTTTTTCTATCGAAAGCAGAGTTCCTTTTTTAGACCATAATTTAATTGAATACGCCCTCTCTCTGCCTTCTTCCACTAAAATTTATAAAGGAGAAAGTAAAAAAATTCTCCGCCAAGCAATGAAACCCTATCTTCCTGAAATGATTGTTGATCGACAAGATAAGATAGGCTTCGCCACTCCCGAACAATCTTGGTTTCGACAACCAAACTGGGAAAACCGCATTCGTGAGATCATCAGCTCATCCTCTTTTCAAAGCCGCCCCTACTTTGACTCGGCTCAAGTGCAAAAACACTATGAAGATTTTCTTGCGGGAAAACACCAAAAGACCGCCGATATTTGGAAATGGATTAACCTGGAACTTTGGTTACGACGATTTATTGATGCACCGTAAAAAGAAAACTATGAAAGTACTTATTTTAGCTGGACTGAGTGATGCTAAACTCCAGTCAAAAATTCAGCCCATCCTAAACAATCCCAAAATCACCAGAATTTTTCTCGTTAGAAAAACTCCTTTAGTCACCTCTTCCCCTAAACTAATAAACTATTGCACTCCTATCTTTTTGCGTAGATACACTCCTATGGTGGAGTTCTATCGTTTCGTAACTGCTTTGAAAATTTGCTTTCTCCATCGCCCTGCCTTTGTCATAGGGTTTTATTTTTTTATGCATGGTTTCTACAGTATTCTCCTAGGAAAAATCACCGGAATCAAGTCTGTTGTCCTATTTCTGGGAACCGATTTATTTTGGAATATTGCCCGCTCTGAACATAAAACCAAATGGAGTAAAATTATCTCTCAGGCAGATTTTATTGGAGTACGGGGAGAAAATGGTAAGTCTTGGTTAGTTGATGAAGGCGTTCCTGCGGAAAAGATCTTTATTCCGGCGAATGTCTACGATTTCTCTAAAATTCCCTCTCTCCCTCGGCAAGAGAAATACGATTTTGTTTGTGTCGCTGGTTTAAACCAAGAAAAGCGCCTCGATATTCTTCTCGAAGCGCTTTCTTACGTTCAAAAACAAACATCTGGCAAAGTCACTCTTGCCTTAGTCGGAGATGGTCCAAAACGCCCAGAACTAGAAGAACAAACCAAAGCTTTGGGCTTACAAGAAAATGTCATTTTCGCTGGCTACCAAAAAGATATATTTTCCTGGTTAGCCCAATCTCGCATATTTATTATGACCTCAAGGCAAGAAGGACTTCCGGTGGCTCTAATCGAGGCACTTAGTGTAGGATTACCTGCCATTGTTCCCGATATCGGTGACATTAGTACTTTAGCACAAAACAAGAAAAACTCTCTCCTTGTTCCTGCTTTAGATGTGACTGGTTTTGCCGAAGCAATGATAAAACTCTTACATGATGAAAAACTATATGCAAAACTCTCTCAAAAAGCCTATCAAATTCGCCAAGAGAAAGCTCAGGAGTATTCTCCTGAATATATTGCAAAGCAGTGGGAGCAGATTTTCGAAAAAGCTGGATTTAAATGCAGAAATACATAAACTGGGGCCCTTTAATCGTATTGCTGTGAACAAAAAAATGATAAACTAGCCTTAGTTATGCAAAAAGATTAGGAGTTTTTCTCGCTCTATGTTAGATTCAAAATATAAAGAACAAATGAACAAAATATGGGAATTAGCAGCCATAATTTTTGTTAAACTAAAATTTACTCCCAATATGATTACAGTACTCGGTCTAGTGCTAGTTACGGCAAGCTGTATATACTATGCTCTTACAGCTAATGCCCTTATTTTTGGGATAATTCTTTTCTTTAGTATGATTACTGATGGGATGGATGGTGCTGTTGCCCGAATCAAAGGAATGAGTTCTAAAACAGGAGCTTATTTAGACGCCACAACTGACCGCTACCAGGAAGGCATTATCTTTTTGTCCATCGGTTATGTAACTCATTTATGGTTATGGTCATATATTGCAATGATGGGATCTTTTCTCATTAGTTACAATAAAACGAGAGCTTTGGATGAAGCTGATATTTCTAAAGAGCAGTGGCCTGACTTAATGGAAAGATTAGAGCGCGCAATATTTATAATCTGCGGATTAATTCTGGAAGGTTTATTTCCAAACAAAAGTGTAATATTGTATGTGCTGATAATTTTTTCGTTCCTAGTGCACTTTACAGCACTTCAACGCTTTGTAAGAGCAGTGAAACTTATAAAGAATTCAACAGGAGAATAGGGGGAGGAAAGGGGAAAAGCTCACTAAACTCATCGCGTAACAAAAAGAGAGAGAGCTAGGTTATTTTAAAGGCATGTTGGATGCCAACGACAAATAAAGCCCAGTAACCAACGAGTGCGTGAGAGATAAAGGGGGCTAAAAAATTATTAGTGCGGCTATAGAGCCATCCCCAGAAAATTCCAGGAAGAAAAACTAGAAAAGCAAAAGTCACAGAAATAATTAGATGAGAGCCAGCAAAAAGTAAGTTAGATAAGAAAATAGCTTTCCATTCTTTATTTTTACCAACAAGGACAACCCTAAGAGCACTGTGAATACCAGCCCGAAGACAGATCTCTTGAGTGAGCACTGAAATGATGTAGAGAACTTGTAAAGTAAGAATAAACCTTATGGGATTATCTACTTCTATTCCTTTTTTGATGGGGGCATAAAAATTAAAGAGAGGCTCCTCTAGTTGGTATTCTTTTATAATAATCCACTTGGCTACCAGAATGATAAACATAAAAGGGATAGTCAATGCTACTCCTTCCCACAGAGAACGCTTCCATTCTTTTGTAGTGAAGCCAAAATAACTCATAGGGTAACCACTTTTTAGCATAAATCCTAATATCAGAATGACAGAGATAAAAAGAATCGATAAAGAGACAAAAGCTCCTGCGGGCGATTTATTCACTATCTTTTGAGAAAAATCTAAGGCCATAACGTATATGCAAATTAACACAAGGAGAAGTGTGACAAACTTGCTCATAAAAAAGCGCTCTTTTATTTCCTTCAACTGTTGGCGGTAGTCTTCTAGTACCGTATCATTTAGTATTTTTAAACGTCGTCCCAAAGAGCGAGCTATGTTTTTCATGAATTTTAGATAGTACTCTGGATGACTTTGAGATAATTTTTTTAAATTTTCCTCTGTTGCAATGAACAGAGTAGTTTCTTCCAAAGCACGGAGGGAAGCAGACCGAGGCTTTTTATCTAAATAGGCAATTTCTCCAAAAGTTTCTCCCTCTTTCAAGGTTGTGAGTTCTTTGTGCTCATCTGTCTCATCGGTCTCTCTAAAAACAAGCAAACTTCCTTCTGCAATGATGTATATCTCATTGCTAATATCTCCCTCTACAACAATCACCTCATCTTTAGAAATTACTTTTTCTTGCAAGAATTCTGTAAAAATTTCTAAATCTTCAAAGTTAAAATTAAAAAATAGATTGCTCTTAGTGAATGGATAAATTGTTTGGGTGTTTGTCTCTTCCGTTTTTTTTCTCATTTTTTCTTTCTTTAGGGACACACCCAATATGTCTCAACCTAAGCCGTAAGTTATTATAAAATGAGGCTTATCCGAAAACTGTTTAAGCACAATGTTCCCTGGAGGGCTTTGGCTCCTGCCAAGCAGGAGATGTGCCTAGATTACAATATCAAGAGCCAAGTACATCCCCTGCTCGGCAGGAGCCAAAGCCCTCCACCCTCGCACGGTATTCAGGGGCGTTTCAGATAAAATTTTATCTTCTAAGTTTATTACCAACAACAACTTACGGCTTAAATTAACAGCTATAGGGACACACCCTGGGCTTATCCAAAATATTCATTTTATGAATATTTTGGATAAGAACTTTTCTAGTGCCTTACTTCTCATTTCCTACAGCAAAGTGACGAGAACCAACTTTTTTCTCATCGATATACACATCAACACGATATACACCAGTAGGCCAGTTACCAGCGTCATCCCAACCCCAGCCGCTACCAACCCAAGTTTTTTCCCACTCCGGTTTGATATTAAAAGAGTTTGTCGTTTCTCCTTGGAGTGTGCCATCAGGATTATAATAACGCCAAATCACTTTGTGGTTATGGGCATTTCTTTCGTAGGCAAGGTTTTTTGCATCTATTTGACACCAAATGAACCGAGTCTTGTCTTTGCTGAAAGTGGTGGTGAACTTCCTCTTCTCTAAAGAAGGTTGATTTTCATCACTTTCATAGAAACGAACTCCGTTGTATTCCAAATTCGTGAAGTAAGTGGAGTCTTTTTTCTCGGTATCATCAAAGATGGTAAAGTTTTTCTCGGCGACACTTTTGTTGTCGATAAAAACTTCTACGCGATATTGACCGGTTTCCCAGTTTCCCGGAACCAACCAACCCCAGCCTGACGAAAGATCAGAGTTTTCCCAAGTAGAGAGGATGTCCTTTTCTATATTGGCTCGGCCAAAAAAACTTCCGTCAGGTCGATAGAACATTCCATGGATGTTCGATTTTTGATTGCGAACTTTCCATAGTTTATTTTTGACTCCGACAAGAAAATAAATAGAACGCGTGCTTGATTTCGGAAAATACTCGTTATAAGCTGTGTCTGCTCCTGACTTAGCAAATTCTCCTCCTTCAAAGAGCTGAACAAATTCATACTCTAATGAGCCTTTCGATAAGACGGGAGTTTTTTCGATTATGCTAGGACTTTCGATGATACTAGTTTCTTTAGTTGTATAGGTATCATCTTTTACCGCAAAATGTCGCGAACTTACTTTTCTATTATCAATGTGGACATCCACGCGGTAAACACCGGTAGCCCAATAACCAGGATCACTCCAGCCCCAGCCACTGCCGATCCAAGCTTCTTTCCAACTAGGTTTAATCTCGAAAGAGTTTGAGGTCTCTCCGTGCAGAGTTCCATCGGGTTTGTAATAGCGCCAAACTACTTTGTGAGTGTGAGCCTCTTTTTCATAAGCTAGGTTATTAACATTAATTTGGCACCAAATGTACTTAGCCTGGTTTTTGTTGAAAACAGTGGTAAAGTTTCTTTTCTCCACCGGAGGTTCGTTATAGTCGGCTCCATAGAAACGAGCTTGAGTGTATTCAAATTGGGTAAAGTAAGGAGATTCCTTACGTTCGGTATCGTCGAAGATGGTAAAGTTTTTCTCCGCTACTTTTTTGTTGTCGACAAAAACCTCTAAGCGATGTTTGCCGACTTCCCAATTTCCAGGAACTAGCCAGCCCCAACCTGACCACAGATTATGATTTTGTGAGGTCGAGGGAATATCTTTTGCAATATTAGCTCGGCCAAAAAAACTTCCATCAGGCCTGTAGAACATTCCGTGAATATTTGATTTTTGGTTGCGAATGTTCCATAGTTTGTTTTTAACGTTGACATAAAAATAAACAGATCGAGTACTTGACTTAGGGAAATAGTTTCCATAGGCTGTGTCTGGCCCAGGATTGACAGATTCTCCCCCTTCCATAAGCCGAACATAGTTATATTCTAAATGGCTTTCAGAAGTAGAAAGGGTATGACTAGTATCCAATACTTCATTCTTGCTTACAGTAAAGTAACTATGCCCTACCCTTTCCTCTCCCACAATAATGTCTACTCGGTAGTTACCTAATCCCCATTGCCCAGAAGTTTCCCATCCCCAGCCTTGAGCGAGTGATGCTGTTTCTTTGTCTAATTGAACGATAAAATCCGCAGGAACTTCTCCAAAAAAAGACCCGTCAGGTTTATAGTATCGATATTTAACTTTAAGATTTTGTTCTCTTACTCCGTAAAAAAGATTTTTGACTTGAAATTCACACCAAATATAGCGGGTATCTTTTTGGCTAAAAGAATTTTTGTAAGTACGATTTCCTTGAGCTGGGGGATTATAGCCTGCTTCAAAGAAAGAAATTTTGTCAAAACTTATTCCTGAGTAAGCAAAAAGGGACGGTAGAAAACTTAAAACACAAATAAGAAAGAAGATTTTTTTCATGCTATCTATCTCCTAAAATCTATTAGGGGTACTAGTGGTTACAGAAAAACAGTTACTTGTTTTCCATCCAGTGGGTTATCTCTTGAACAACGATGTAAGGATACTCTACTTTATAGTTTAGTTTTTTAGATAAGTCTAAGAGATTTTTTCTCTCCTCAGGATAAATAGAAGAACAAGCCAAGAGCAACACGCTGTGGTACTTGGCTCCTAGCGAAAGATCCCCTATGTATTCTCTGGCATTTTTTACTTCACCAGAAAGAAGAGGAATGACTCTTTTTCCTTTGAGAGAAGCTTCTGCAAACCAATCTTGGGCACTGGATAGCCATTGGCTGGCGAGATCTTCGTTCCCTTCTTTTTCCCAAAATAAGGAGAGAAGAAGACGATCATAGCCGTCGGAGCTTTCTTGAAAATGCTGCTCTGCTTTGAGAATTTGTCCTTGCTCAAGGAGAGCCCGCCCAAGAATATTGCTATAGCTAGGATTACGCAGAGAAGCGGCCAACTGAGCGTATTGATCTATATCTCCTTGGAGATAAGCTAAGCGCATATTGGTCAGAGGAACTAGCTCGTAGGTGTCTTCTGGCATTTTTTGCAAAATGGCGTTTTGGTAATCATTTAAGACTTGCTTTGCTTCCTCTTTTTGATTTTCAAAAACGTATAGCTGAAGAAGACGTGCGAGAGAGGTATAGTCCATTCCATTCGCTTGAAAAGTTTCTCTCGTTTCTTTTATGAGCTGATTTCTCTCTTCGGCCAGAAATCGAGTGTCGTAGAGTAAATCCTGAGATAGCTCTAAGTTACTTTGGAGAGAAAGAGCTTTTCTGGCATATTCTCCGGCGGCTTCAAAGTTCCCTTGTCCTTGTTCATAATAAGCTTTTTCTTCCCAAGGATGTGGATTTTGATTATTCAGCTCAATAGCTTTATCAAAGAATGAGAGAGCTTTTTTGGCCTCTAGTTCAACTCGTCCTCTTAGAAAGATAAATTCCGAGTTCTTAGGATTTTTTTGGGAAAATTCATCGTATTTTTTTATGAGATCCATTTCTCGGCGAAGATAAATTAAGGTGTCTTGGTAAAATTTATGCCAAAGAACATCGACAGGACGAGTCTCTAAACGTTTTTCTAAAGTTTTTACACAGCGGTCTAATTTATCTTCTTGGGAACATAAGTCAAAGTAAGAATCTAACAACAAAGAAGGGGAACTACTCGTCAAAAGATGCTTCTGTGCATAATCAAAGACCAAAGTAGGCATATTCTTGTGAAGATAGCCAATCGCATTCACAGGAGCGACAGGCCAAATACTAATGGCATATTTAGTGGCACTACTTCCTTCAATCTTAATGGTTTCAGGAGCAGTTTTGAAGGGATAGTCGATTCCTCGAAAAGCCTGAAATTTTTTTCCTAGGTGGACTTTGTAAGGATTAGGGGGATCATTGGGGCTTTGTCTGCGTCGATAGACAATCTTTTCCCAGAGAATTAAGCTACCACCTCCTACATTTAAAATAAAAGTGCTGTCTTGGGCCATACGCTGGAAAAAACTGTTTTCGATTCTAACAGGAACTGTTTCTGATTCTAAACCTTTTACTTCTACTGTCAGCTTGTATTCCCCCTCTGATATATCCACAGTTTTTCGCTTTTGCGCAGGCACAGTGACTTCATTTTTTCCCCAAGTAATGCGAGCTTCTTGCTCAAAGGGATTGATGATGTGCAGTTCTTGACTATTGCCCAGGTGCCAGTCAACAAGGCCTACTCCTCCAAAAATAAGAGTAGCAATTGCCCCCCAAAACAACCATTTTCCCCAAGCAAACCTTTTGGTTGGTAAAATACTTTCACTTTGTCCGGCAAATTTTTCGGATTGTTGGATCAGTTTGCGCAAATCTTTATCCGTTTGAGCTAGACTAGGAAATCGCTCGATGAGAATTTGGAAAATCTCTAAGGCTTCTTTATGTTTTTCTTGATCTTGATAGCCTTTAGCTAAAGTATATATGACATCAGCCGTTTGAGCAGATTCCTCCATACTTAAAATTAGCTCGCGGCCACGCTGCAGGTCTCCCATGTTAACCGCCCCAATTCCCACAGCTCGTTTTGCAGAAGAGTCCTCAGGATTGATTTCTAGAGCACGAGCAAAACAAGTATCAGAGGGAAGATTCTCTTGGATGCGCTCATAGAAAGTTCCTAAGTACATCTGTATATCAAAGTTATCGGGAAATCGATTTTCCATGATGTCCGCTAAACTTTTTGCTTCCTCGCGACTGCCAAAAGCATCTAAGGTAGAGTGCATATTTAGGCAAGCATCAGGATCTTTTTCATTCTCTTTCATCTGAGACATGCCAGCTTGGATCGACTCTGCTTTGAGTTGTTCCCATTTTTTAAAGGGCATAACACGATGATAAGTGCAGGAAGGACAGTAATTGATAATCTGTTTTTTGCCCAAAGGTATGAGGGGTATGAAAACAAAAACAAACCAAGTGCGGGTTTGGTAACTATTAAGTTCTAAGTATTGATTGCATTTCTCGCAATAGGCCTGCTCTTTCATCAGGTTCCTTTTGCCATAATACATTGTACCAATGCCATTAACTGTAGATGGCATTTCCACCTCCGTTTCAGTGAAAGGTTGAGAATCATTCCCAGAGCCCATCATTTTTGAGCCCAAACCAAGAGAATGTTTACTTTATTTTATGATAGCATAAAACTCTTTTTATGGAAAAAAATTATGTGAAAAAAATTTAAGAATCTTGTTTTGAATGAAGTGAAGGAATTTATTTGCTTGGCGGAGGGAAAACTGCTAAAAATAGAAAGAGAAAAAATTTATGACGCCTAACTCAAGAACTCCAAATCAAATAACAATATGGACAACACAGTACAAAAACGCATTTACATTGTATTCCTTCTTCTTTTTTGCATAACCCTATTTGCTTCTATTTTCTACTACTATGCTTTTGATAGAGCAGTGCCCTTTTTGGATTGCGTTTATATGACTGTCGTAACTCTATCAACGGTCGGCTACGGGGAAGTGTTGGATATTTCTAGCAACAACGCCGCAAAAATATTTACTATGCTCCTAATGATTATTGGTGTTGGGCTAATGGCGTATGGATTTAGTTTGACGACAGCATTTTTTGTCGAAGGCCAATTGAGTGATCTATGGAGGAGTCATCGGATGGAACAACAAATTGCACGCTTATCCGATCATTATATTGTATGTGGAGGAGGAGGTACGGGTTTATCAGCCATGGACGAGTTTCTAAAATTAGACACTCAAGTGGTTGTTATTGACAGCGACGTAGAGCGTCTCTCTGAGTTAGCTCAAGAGACGAAGAATCTTTTCTACATAGAAGGAGATTCGACCGAGGATGAAGTTCTCGTTCTGGCGGGAATTGAGAGAGCCAAAGGAGTTCTTATTGCCCTACGCTCAGACAAGGACAATCTTTTTATCACTGTTTCTGCGCGTCAACTCAACCCAGAAATTCGTATTGTCAGCAAAGGGGCTGGACAAAAAATGAAAGAAAAGCTCCAAAGAGCAGGAGCTGATGCCACCGTTTGTCCAAACCTAATCGGTGGATTGCGGATGGCTTCGGAAATGGTTCGCCCCACTGTTGTTAGCTTTTTAGATCTCATGCTCCGAGATACTAACCGCACTATGCGCATCGATGAAATCAAAATTTCCCCAAAGTCAAGCTATCTGGGAAAAACCCTAAAAGAATCTCGCCTCAAAGAAAACTTTGACATCTTAGTTTTAGCCATTCTGGAAGGAGACAAACTCATCTACAATCCTACCGCGGAGATTTCCTTTACCGAAAAAAGTACCCTCATTTTTATGGGAGATGAAAAACAAGCCGTGCGGATGCGCAAGGCTTTTTAGAAAATCTCAAGCGTAGTAACTCTCTTGTACTTCTCCTTCATGTTTCTGAGTAATCAGAATGAGATTATTTCCTCCAAAGACTACATCAGGGTGCAAGGTTAAGTCCGTGCGGTGCTTGCGTTTTTTCTTCTCCGAAGCAAAAGCATTTAGCATTCGCAAAACAAAAACGAGAGGATAGAAAAAGTACTGTTTAGGTTTGGAAGCATTCTTTTTAAACTCTAAGATTTTTAAGTGATTAATACGAAGCATAAACTCCAAAAGAGTTATGGTAAGAGGAGAGTTATGAAGATTAAAAAGGTTAGCTCCCTCTCTGATATACTTGTCCGTTGGAACAGGTTTGGTTAAACACCCCTTTGTTAAAAACTGAAAGCGCTTTTCAATATTGGAATAATTGGGAATCGAGAAAATCCCGTAGCCACCTGGTTTGAGAACCCGAGAAAACTCCGCCACCGCCTGATAAGGGTCCGTCATATGCTCTAGTCCATCGACACAGACGATATAGTCAAAACTATTGTCAGGAGCATTGATCTTCCGGTTTAAGTCCGTATAGATTGCCTCTAGACCAGGAGCCTCAAAAATTTCAGGCTCAATTTCACCGCAAGTAACCTCATTCCCTAGTTCTTTTAATAACTGGCTAAGGTAGCCATATCCAGCCGGAGCATCTAAAATTTTTCCCCGCTCTTGCTCTCGGAACCAATCGACAATGACAGGATAGATACTAACACGAGCTTTGGTTTTCACTTCTGAGCTATTTTCCATGAATGTTCTTTCTACTAAAACGGTAAGCAAATTTGCGACTAGTTCTATATGAGAACATAGTTAAACGTATCTTAGCAAAAACAAGGGCGAGAATGCAAGAATGTTTGGAGAACAAGGTAAGGTTTTACAAGGAAAACTTTGTTTTTTTGTATTGTTTAGAGTTGCACTACTTATAGGAAAAGACTATAATTTTCTAAATTTTAAAATAGGGATAGGTTCTTTATTAAAACATCTTTATGGCTTAATAAATCTGACTACTTGGTGTAGGTATTGTTTGAGTCGGTATTCATATATCCAAAAGATATAACTTTTTCTATTTTAAAGAGGTACATTTTAATGAGAAAATTATCTATTCTCTTTGCATTACTTATCACTATGTCTTTCACAAGCGCTATACTTATTGATTCTGGAAATGGACAATTTGTCTTTTCTGAAAGAGTAAGCACTACTCTTCTTGCAAACCCCGGTACCGGTGGTGCCACTAATACCTTTGTCGGAACAATTGATGACTTGGGAGCTAGCAGCATTCACATCGTTCGTATTGGGATTGGAGGGGACTCTGCTCAGGCTTCTGGAGATAACCGATTTCGCGTACAAGGTGGCGGTTTAGATTTTACTTTCACCGCCGGACAAAGTGCAACTGCCGCAGATTTTGATTTGGGATTTACTCCCCAGCTTAACGGGCAAGCTCATGGTTTTGTTTACCAAGAAGTAGACCTCGTCGCAAATGCTGGAGAAGATTTGACAGTTTCATGGAACTTTCATAATGACAATGATGGTTTTTTCACTCAAGACACCGATGTCTTGGGAAATTTCTTCAATGATTCAGATGCTAGTTCTTCTAGTCGCGTTTGGATACAGTTTGAAGTTTTGGGAGGAGCTGTACCAGAACCTAGTTCTATGATTTCTCTCGCTTTAGGTATCTGCTCTATGCTTTTTGTCTCTCGCCTCCGCAAGTAAATTTTCATAAAAAAACGGAAGAGAACTCAAGTTAAATCTTGACCTCTTCCGTTTTTTAATGAAAATAACAGCCACCAATATAGGAACTAAACCAACTAAAATGAAAAGTCTTCCGCGTGGAGTAAAACTTTCAAACTTCGTAAACTTTGGTTAAAGCCGTATTCTGCCCGGGAAAGAGGAAAAGTCTCGGCAATGAGAGCTTCCGGCTCGACAAGCTTTTCTTGGAGTAGGCGGAGAGCTGGGGCAAAGGGACCGCAGCGAGAGGTGATTACTTTAATTTCATCGACGACAAAGGGAGTTAGGTTAATTTTACTCTCTTCATGAAAGGTGCTTTTTAGGACAAGCTGTCCTTTCGGGCGCAAAAGTTTATGAGCAAGAGTAAGCCCTTCAGAGTTGCCTGTGCAGTCAATCACTATATCAGCCAAGTGCGGTGAAATTTGCTCTCCGTCGCTAACGGCAATTTCTTTTTTCTCTAGAATAGACCAACGCTCACGGTGTCGTCCTACGAGATGAAGTTGCAAACCCATTAGTCGCAAAACGAGAGCGACAAGAAGGCCTAGTTTACCATCTCCTAGAATAATTACTTTGTCACGAGGGCGTATATGAACTTGCTCCCAGATATCCAGGGCTGCCGCTAAGGGCTCAACAAAGACAGCACTTCGGTCGGAGACATTTTGGGGAACAAAGTGTAGGTTTGAAATGGGAATAGCAAAGACATCGGCCATCACTCCATCTTGCCCTAAAATCCCCAGTACCTTGCGCTTTTGGCAGTGTTTTTCTTCTCCTCTTTGGCAAAAAAAACAGCTTTTGCAGGAAATGTTGATTTCTCCTACCACTCTTCGGTCCATCCATTTTTTTTCCGCACAGGCAACGACTCGACCAACAAATTCGTGCCCGATAACTCCTGAAAAGCCCTTGTATCCTTTGACAATTTCACGGTCTGTCGCACAGAATCCCATTAGTTCAGGGTGAACAAGGGCGTAGCCCGGTGAGAGATGAGGGAGGGAATAGGTTGTTTGGAAGCGAAGCTTACCGTCTTTGTATACAAGAGCTTTCAATGGAATTTTCCTTTTTTTGAAACGTACAAGTATTGTTTTTGGGTATTTTTGTAGCTTGGTTTAATGGCTGGCAAAGTTTTTTATTTTCTGCGTGTCCCCCCCAAATGGGCTGAGTGGGGTAGGTTTTTCCCTTAAAACATTTAATAGCAATGGTTTGTATTGATTTTCTTCAGCTCTGAAAGAGCGAAACAACCCAGCGCAGGGCAACGCCCCAAAGCCATTAAGTTAAGGGAAAGCCCTAATATATAAGAGGTGGAGGCCATTTTTGTTCCTCTATCCCTTATAGTATGGTAGTTTGGTTTTCTAAAAAATAATTTCCCAAGGATGTATTTTATTAGGC
>JAJDCR010000158.1 GCA_029260735.1 Planctomycetota bacterium | reverse complement strand
AGAGCGCGAAGAAATTATAAATTATTAACAATACGCTTGAATTTGGGCTATAGTATTTTCATCCATTTTTCTTTGCGTCCTTTGCGTCTTTGCGAGAGATTTTTAGTAACTTTCATAGTTTATCATCTCTCTGGACAACTTCGCTTCACATTAGATGGATGATACCATTTTGGTTTTCCCTACTGGATTCTGGATTCCAGTTTATTTAGCTTCCCGATCGATTTGAAAAAAGAAAAAAATACTTTCAGTTGACTGCTGAAAGTGGGATACTTTTTTACTCATTTTATTAATTCACCTCCTCTTGCTTTCTCTCACATCCTGTATAAGCGATAGCTAAGGCAATAAAAAAAGGACCTATCGTTTCCCAGGCAGTTTTGTCAATAGCAGGAATATTGTTCGCGGCAACACTCAAAACAAAACCACTGATCATTGCGATCAAAAGAAAGCGAGGTTTTATCGGGCCAATAAGCAAACGAATTAGAAGGATAGGGCCAAAAGCCGCTCCCATTGCATTCCAAGCAGAAAGAACGCGCGAAAAGATTTCTCGGCTCCCGTAAAGAGCTGCCCCCACCGCTCCTAAACTCAAAAGGAGCACAACTAAACGGGCTTGCCAAACTGTTTTTTCAGGAGAAACACTCTTAGCAGGCTTTCCTAAATTCATATCATAAGTGATCGCAGAAGCCGCTACTAAAAGTTGACTATCGGCGGTCGACATGATGGCAGAGAGAACACCCGCAATAATAATGCCTCCGACAACAGGGCTAAAGAGCTCTTTCGTCGCGATAAACATAATTGTTTCAGGGTCTTCCACTGAAAAAAGAATCCGTCCGCCAAGTCCCAAGACTATCATTCCCGCGTAGACACAAACACCCCAACCGATGGCAATTTTTTGAGCCGAACAAAGAGCTTTTTCGTCGCGCAAAGCCATGAAACGATTGACAACATGAGGTTGCCCTGGATAGCCTAGCCCTATTCCTAAAAGTCCTATAACAAAACCAATCCCAGCTCCTAAAGGCATATTGCGAATAAAACTACTATACCCTTCAACGGGAACCTGAGAAACACCCTCGAAAAAACCGCTCCCCAACTCCACTGCCAAGAAAACCTTTATCGGTAAAACAATCGAAGCTATTGCCATGATAAAACCTTGGAGAGTATCGGTCAGGCTGACCGCCCAAAACCCCCCCAGCATAGTATACAAAGCAATGATAGCACTCCCAATCAAAACGCTTTGGGTGAAATCAAGCTCAAAGTTAGTTTCAAAAAGCTTTCCCGAAGCTTGGATTTGAGCAGCAATATATAAAAATAGGGAAAACAATATAATCAAAGAAGCACTAGTTGCAATAGCTCTACGGTAAGGAGACCCCTCTTTCCCTGCAAAAACCTCTGTTAAAGTAACCGCCTCCGTTTCTCGCCCCAGTCTTTGCAACCGAGGAGCCACCACATACCAATTCACCAAAAAGCCCCCGACACAAGCCGGAAAAATCCAAACGGCTGACACTCCATAAAGATAAGCGTACCCACTCACCCCCAAAAGGGTCCAAGCCGAAGAAGAACTCGCCGAAGCACTAACCGCAGCAACAACAGGCCCTAGAGTCCTTCCTCCCAAATAAAAATCCGTGCTACTCTTATTCCGAGAACTCGCAAGTATCCCAATCCCAATCAAAACGATTTTATAGAAAATCAAAGTATAGAGTAAAACTTGTGTGTATTCGTCCATCGTTATTGAAAATCCTCCTTGGGTAGTTAGCTCTTAAACATAGATCCATCTTCGACAAAAGTATAGCAAAGAAGGCTTTGCATTTCGAGACAAATATGGCTACAGGTTAAGCAGATTAAATTGATTCCGCCGATTTTAAGAAGAAGAAAGATTTGTTAAACAACATAGACAAGTGTATATTAGAAATTTCTTTAAGATAGATAAGCTGCTCAGTTTTTTATAGAAAATTATCCTAATTTATTCTAATATAGTTAGAAGTGGGAGCATTGTATTTTTATAAAAATATTTCTAATACTCTTAATACAAAAAAATGGGAAAAGTTATGCTTAGAAAATTATTCATTTCATTGGTAATTCTGATGCTTTTAGTTGGTATAGGGCTAGGGATTTATTTTTTACGTCCTTCAAAACGCTATGCCCGCCATTATACTAAAGGGCTAATCTATTTTGATCAGAACAAATATGTGAATGCTATTGTTGAATTTAATGCGGCAAAAGAAATTAAATCTGAAGACGATACACTACTTATGCATCTTGCGGAAAGCTATCGGCGAAATAAGCAAAATGACAAAAGTATTTCTATTTTAAAAGAGATAATTGCGAAATCTCCCAAGCACCAAAAAGCGACTACCCTTTTAATGGAAAACTATATCGTAAAGAAGGAATACCTGAAAGCTTTAGTTGCTTGTAACGACTACCTCAAGATAGACAAAAGCAATGCCGATTTAGTCAACCAAAAGGGTTTGGTCTTAGTTATTATGAAACAAACTAGCCAAGCGAAAGAAGAATTTCTACAAGCGATTAAACTGGCAAATGAAAAGCCAGATGCCTATAGTAACTTGGCCAGACTATACTGGCAAGAGAAGGATGTTGACAATGCTGTTGTCACCCTCAAGAAATTCTTAGAAATAAAGCTCGATAATTTTGATCTGCGTAACCAACTGGGATATTATTACCAATTCAGCAATCAGTTCAAAGAGGCGGCAGAGCAATTCACCTATCTTTATGAAAATAACCCTTCTAGGATTTACGAAACCGCTCCTAGCTTAAGTTTAGCATTACTGGCATTAGGTAAAATGGATGAACTCCAAAAAGTAGTGGATGCTGTATTTAGTAAAAACCCCTCTAAATTAGAAGTTCCACCTATCTTGTGGTATACTCGTGGAGTTTTGTTCTTAGAAAAAAAACAATATGAAAAGGCGATTGCTGATTTGGAATTTGCCAAGCAACGTAAATTACGATTGGTTAATCTACCTTACTCCTTGGCTCTGTGCTATAGTAAAGTCGAAAAAACGACTTTGGCCCTTAAAGAATTAGAAAGTCTAATCGATCAACAACCCAACTACATTGTAGCTCATCAACTTTTGGTGCAATTGCTCATTGATAATGATGAAAGCCAGAAAGCAGTTAATCACTGTGACAAGTATTTGAGTAAAATCCCTGACAACGTACAACTACGCCAATTAAAAGCTATGGCTTTGAGCAGTAGTGGTAAAAAAGAACAGGCCCAAAGTCTATACCAAAATCTATCCAAGTCCAATAGTGATCCGAGTGTTAACAAACGTAGTGATGTTTTACTGGCTATTTCGCAGGGAAAAAACAAAGAAGCAGTAGAAAAATTACACCAAATATTAAAGGAGGAAACACAAACCCCTCACCCGATTTATCTACTTTTAGCACGCAATTACTTAATTCTCAAAAATTATGACAAAGCAGCAGAGTATGCTCATTCAGCAAGTGAAGCGGAAGCTGTTCGCTTATCTGCTTGGCAAATCCTTGCTCAGGTCTATGTTTCTTTACAAAAACCTCAAAAAGCTATCGAACAATACCAAAAGATTTTAGAGGATGATCCTAGGCATCAACAAATTCCTCTGGAGTTAGCCGACTTGCATTACCAGATGAGGCAAACCGACAAAGCACTAGATGTTCTCCAAAAACACGGTAAAATGAACTCGACTCGAACGACTTATTTGGAGTTACTGGCAAATATTTCTTACCAAAAGAAAGAATATGAAAAGGCAGCCGAGTACCTAGAAGCAATCAAATCCAAGACAAGTACACACAAAAAGCGACTGGGCGATATTTATCGACAACTAGGAAAGCAAAAAAAAGCGATAGAAGCTTATGGCCAAGAAGAAAATGATCCAGCTATCTTAATCCGACAAAGTTTAGCCTTATTCCTAGACAAAAAATGGTCACAGTCAGCAGAGAAGCTATCTAAGTATATCGAGTTAGAACCAAAACAAACTTTAGCTAGCGTTTTGTATTGTGTGGCTTTAATGAAAGATGATTATTTAGAAAAAGCTTTAGAGCACAGTGCAGAAGTACTCCAAAAAACAAGTTCCTCTGAGTGGTTAGTTCGCTTTACTCGTAGCGTAATCTATCTCCGAAAAGATAGCTTCTCCAGTGCTCAAAACGAATTGGATAAAATTCCCCCATCAGAAAAAGCCCTCGCAGAAGGAGTAAAAGAACTCGTTCAATTTTCCAACAAACAACAAATGGATATTTTGCCTGTTCTTAGCGTGCTTTTAATCTCAGAAATGGGAGATTCAAACGCAGCCCTAAAACTTCACAAAAGGCTCTCTGGGTTACTAAAAACAACTCTATTTGTTCGCTATTTACAAGCTATCTTGATGGAGAAAACCGGCAAAGTAGACAAATTTAGAACTTTAGTGGACTCTCTCGCCAGCGAAGAAAACCAGCCGGCTTACATCAATGCTTTCATTGGACGCTCTCTAAACCACCTAGGTCGTTTTAAAGAAGCCGAGAAATTCTTAGTTATGGCATTGCCGATGCACCAAGAAAGCTCTAACATGATTATGGAGCTTGCAAACAACTACATTTTCACGGGAAAATCAGAGCAAGCGATAAAAACATTTCAACTGATAGCAAATTTAAGAGAAACGGAGCAAAACAAGGTAACCATAGCTCACGCATGCAACAATATAGCTTGGTTAATGGCCCAAAATACTTCCCAGTTAAAAGAAGCTTTAGAATATGCAAAGAGGGCAAACAGCTTAGTTCCTAATTTTCCATCCTTCTTAGACACTTTAGGTTGGGTTTATTTTCAAGGCAAAAAATGGAAGGGAGCAGAAAAATACTTCGCAAAAGCACTCCAGATTTCCCCTCAAAAAAATTCGATCAAACTTCGCTTAGCTCAGGTTTATATTAAGCTGGATAGGAAAAATGAGGCCAAAAGATTATTAAAAGAAATCTTGGCCAGAAAAATATCGGAAAGAATGAAGAAAGATGCTCAGGATTTGCTTGACAGTTTGTCTTAGGAAAAACACTGAGTAGAAAAAATAGCCAGCGATACACTTTTAATAAGAGTATCGTTGGCCATTATAAGAAATATTGTTTGTTCAACTATAATTCCCCCATGTTTTTTCCAATTTTCTCCTTTCCTTGAAAAAATTTGCAAAGCACAATGAAATGTGGTAGATATGAAGTTGTTTTTTTGAGTGATGTAAGATGATACTTTTCGCTTCTCCCCTAATTTAAGGGTAAGTCATGAAGGTTCTACTTAGTATAATAATCTTTTTAATCTCGGTCGCCTTTTTGTTTTTAGTTTTGATATCGACAACCGCGTACCTCCACGAGAATGCTGAACCAGCAACGGTTATATTGAATGATATCGGAAGTATCATCGGATACCCTTTTGCATCAGAAGCAGTTGATTTTTTTTATGAAAAATCTATCCCCCCTATTCACGTTAGCTATGTCATTTTAATTATTGTTCTCGTTCCTAACCTAATTTTATTTCTCTATCGACGATGGAAATTCAGCAGACAAGACATGGTCTATGGAGAAAACGCTAAATACGAACTTGTAGCGATGTATCACATTGAATCTGTCCCATACAATCTTTTGAATTTCTTTTTTTATATTGCATTGTCTTGTTTTGGAGTCGTGGCTGCCATAGCTATTTTAATTTATGCTTCTCCATGGGACTCTATCGATTTAGGGTTTTATAATTTCTCTCGGGGGACAAGGTTAGATTTTTGGAATGAAAAAATGCTTCCTATAGCAAATATCTTCATTTCTGCTCTTCTTTTTATATACATGTATTTATTCGCTCATGCTCGCTTTCATTTTATCATATCTCCTCCTAAGCCGATCGTAGAGGAAGAAGTTAAAAAGTAATAAATAAAAACAGCAAACGAAGCTTCGTCTATTTGTTAAGAGCCCAAATATTTAAGTGAGGTAAAATTTTACACCCTTGACTTTGTAAGATTATTTTGCTTTTGCAAAATAATTTCTAGTGAGAACTTCTTTGAGAACATTTGACAGGAGAATTTTATGAAATGGATTGGAGCTTTCTTACTCTTTCTACCCACCTGCCTCTGGGCTAACCCCGACATAAAAACAGTGGTTAGTCCTCACGGAGTAGCCACCAAAATATCTTGGGCCGAAAAATCAGTTCTCGGCCCAGATGCTTTTCTGGAAAAGCTCTTTGCTGAGTTGAGTAAAGAGTACTACATCGAAAGTATGGATAAAATCTTTGAAGAAACGATTCAAACAGTAGAAAACCCCAAACTAGAGTCCACAACCACAACAAAAAAGATTTACTTTTTTGTGAAACCAGCGGCTTCTCATTACCCGGAAGCGATGGTAACCTTCAAGGTAACAACAGTAAATTATTCAGAAGCGGTTCTGAAAGATCCTAAAATAAAACGTTTTCCTTCTATTTCTATTGTTGTAGACGAACCTTTCCAATTCTATATCGATTATTTTGACTTTTCTTTGAATAGTTTTGATATTCGCTCTATCCAATTACAGGTAACAGCAACGTCTAACGGAAACAACTGGATTATCAGTACAAATTTTAGCATCAAAGATCTTTTTTTAATTAAGTGGCTGACCTCGGTCAAAGACACCCTTAAGCTACCTCAAGAACCTAAAGTTCATACTGCTCTACTGTTTTTCAAACAGCGCTTTGATTATTTAGGTGATCGCCTCTATCATGTTCTCAATAAATAACTAGGAGTAATGCTCGTGAAGTATCTAAAAGAAAAGTTTCTTCAGTCCATTCTCATAGGTTTGACTATGTTTTGTAGCCTAGAGATGGCATTTGCCGGTGGGGTTTTTCCTTTTGACCAAGAAAGAGACTACATTCCTGGAGAATTAGTCATCAAAGGAGAACTGGAAGATGTGACAAAGTTTCTTCAGAAAGAAAAAGTTTCTGTCCAAGAAATTATCAGTTTGCCCAATGATAATGTCCACACCATTCGTTTACTAGACAAACAAACCAAGATTTTACCCTTAGCTAAAAAGATAAAAGAACTAGTTCCCACGGTATCTATTGCCGAAGCCAACTGGTTTGTTGCTCTTACAGAAGTAAAACCTCCTAAGGATACCTATTGGCTCACCCAGTGGGCGATGGAAAATATTGGACAAGATAGTCCTTCTGGAGCCCAGGGAAAAGAAGGTGCTGATATTGATATTCTCCAGGCTTGGACTGTAAGTAAGGGAAGTAAAGATATTATCGTCGGAATCGTCGATACTGGTATTGACTACACCCACCCTGATCTTCAAGATAACATATGGGTCAATGAAGCTGAACTCAAGGGAGTAGATGGTAAAGACGATGATGGCAATGGATTTCCTGATGACAAATATGGATGGAATTTTATTTCTTCTGGTCGAACCAAGCTTTATCATGGACAACTCGGACATCCTGACCCAATGGATGACAACTCTCATGGAACTCATTGTGCTGGTATCATCGGAGCAAAAGGGAATAATTACAAAGGAATCGCTGGAGTCAACTGGAATGTTCGTTTGATGGCTCTAAAGTTTTTGACCAAAGATGGAGCAGGAGCGACTGTTGATGCTTACCGCGCTATTAAATACGCCATCACCAATAAAGTAGACATTCTTTCTAATAGTTGGGGAGGAGGAGGGCGCAGCGAACTTCTAGCGACAGTCATCAAAGAAGCAGAAGAGAACGGCATTCTTTTTGTGGCAGCAGCAGGAAACTCAGCCTCAAACAATGATGATGTTGATAACTATCCCTCAAACTACAAGATAGATAGTATTATTGCCGTTGCTGCTACCGACAACAAAGATCAAATCGCTAGTTTTAGCAGTTATGGTTCTTCCAAAGTCCATATTGCCGCTCCCGGAGTTGACATCATGAGCACTATTCCGATTAACAAGTCGGATAGGACAAAATTTGCTTACGCTCCCGCTTCAGGAACAAGTATGGCGACTCCTTTTGTTTCAGGAGCTGCTGCCCTTGTTTTGGCCGCCAATCCTGAATTACGAGGAAAACCGTTAGAAATAAAAAAACGACTGCTTTCCACCGTTGATGTAATGCCTCATCTCTCTGGTTTAGTTAGCAGCCAAGGAAGGCTCAATGTCCACAATGCATTAATCAATCGAGTGAACGAAATTCATCAAGAGGGAGAAACCAAAAACAAAGATCTCAGTATCACTGCTCCCCGCCTCAATGAAGAAATGTTTGACAAAACCTGGACAATAGATGAGCCAGAAGCCACACAAATGCGCTTACATTTTTCCTGGGTTATTGCAGATATTCCTCTTTATGATCTAATCAGTGTTTACGACTCCAACTATCGCTTGATTTTTCGCTTTGAAAAACAATATCCTAATGGCTTTTGGACCCCTTGGATTAAAGGGAATAAAGTTCTTGTTCGTTTTGCCAATGCTTTAGTCGCAATGGAAACCTATGAAGAAGTCGAATTTCCTAACCCTCAGGATGGTTTTAAAGCAGGGGCTGTAATCTGTACAACAGATCCCCTAACTAACAAAACCGTTTGCCAAGTACCTAAACTATCCAACCCATTTGCGAACTTCGCCAGCGAAGGTTTCAAAATCGACAAGCTAGAGTACCGCACAAAAGAAGAAAAGAATGAGGGAGATAACAATGAATAGATTAATCCATGGGCTAATTTTCTTAATGGCCCTTAGTTTAATTGCTTGCGAAGACAAACGACTCATAAAAGCCCCTAAGCCTTTTATTGATCCCTTACCTCAAGATATTAAAGGGGACGTAGGAGAAGATCCCCTTTATGAAAAACAATGGAATCTAGCGAAAGTTTCTGCAAAAGAGTCCTGGGAATCATTCATGAGCAGCAAAGCTGTCAATGTTATGATGATCGGAAGCGGAGTAGACTACAATCATGAAGATCTTCGTGCTAATATTCTTGTTAACATGAAGGAATTGAAGATTAAAGATCCCAGCACAGGAACTTCCTATAACGGCAAAGATGATGACGGAGACGGAATGATCGACAACTTTGTCGGATGGGACTTTGTCGACAACGACGGTTTAGCTTATGACCGCTACGGCTATGACACATACCTTGCAGGAGTGGTAGGAGCAGTTCACGGCAACGGCAAAGGAATTAAAGGTCTTCTACGTCGAGTCTCTATTTATCCCGTCCGTTATATCAACAACAATGGTCAATCTAACTTGCCCTCTCTGGTAAGAGCCCTTCAGCACATTAGTGACGTCAAACCCCATGTCGTTCTTCTAAACCTTATTGGTTTGAAGTTTTCTAGGTATGAAGCGGTTAGGCGAGTAGAAGAAAAGGCGATTGAGAATGCTTTAGCAGAAACGAAAAAACTAGGCATTCCTATCGTCGTAGGGGCAGGTAATATTCATACTGTTTTTGAATCCGATATGGGCGTTCGCAAAGTTTTTACAGGCTTTGAAAATGTGTTCATCGTAACAAGTGTTGATAAAGAAGACCAAAAACCCTTCCTAGCGAACTTTAGCTATCAATTTGTTCATACAACTGCTCCAGGAGATAAGGTATTAACAACCGCTCCGGGAAATATGTACAAAGAAGTGAGTTCCACTCACGTTGCCGCAGCTCACGTTGCTGCCGCCATCGCTTATGCCATTTCAGAATATGGAAGTGAAAAAACCTATGAAGATTACTTTGCCGCTCTACAGTCGACCAAAGGAAGCCGGGATATCTCGCATTTAGCCCGCTATGTTTCTGGAGGAAACTGTCTGGATCTTCATAAGTTTTTATCTGCTTTGAAGTAGAACGTTTTCGTTCGTAGTTGTAGCGCCGTAGATGAAAGTCTCTGGCGCTACAAAAAAAGATTTAAGATTTATAGTCCCAAAAAAGGGGCAAAGCACTTATCAGGAAAAGGTTTCGTCATGGATAACAATCGCCAACTCATTTCAGTTATTTTGGGAGGAGGAGCCGGTACGCGTTTAGTTCCTCTCACCTTAAGTCGGTCCAAGCCCGCTGTTCCCTTGGCTGGCAAATATCGTCTTATTGACATTCCGGTCTCTAACTGTATAAACTCTGGAATTAATCGTATTTTTGTTGTTACTCAGTTCAATTCCGCGAGTCTCAATCGGCATATTTCTACAACCTATAATTTTGATCGATACAGCAATGGTTTTGTTAGTATTTTAGCAGCAGAACAAACTCTGTCCTCAAACGACTGGTTCCAAGGAACAGCCGATGCTGTTAGGCAGACTCTTCATCACGTTGATGGATATGCTCACTCCCATACTTTAATTCTTTCTGGTGACCAACTATATCTCATGAACTATGCCGAAATGTTCAAGCACCACCAAGAACAAAAAGCTGATATTACCATCGCAACTATTCCTGTCATAAAAAGAGAGGCTTCCGGCTTTGGAATTTTAAAGACAGATAAAAACGATGTAATTACTGAATTTAAAGAAAAACCTCCCCAAGATAAGTTAGATGATTTAGTTAGCCCTGTGGAACCTGAGTTTGAAAAAGAAGGTAAAGTCTATTTGGCCTCTATGGGGATCTACATTTTTAACCGAGAGATTCTGAAAAATGAACTGGATGAAAATCCCGATTTTACAGACTTTGGTAAAGAAGTAATCCCTAATGCAATTAACCGGCGCAAAGTCATTAGCTATCCCTTTGGAGGTTACTGGAGTGATATTGGGACAATTCGCTCCTTTTATGAAGCAAATTTAGAGCTAGCCAAACGCCAACCCGCTTTTGATATGTATAATCCCACAATGCCTCTCTACACTAACCCGCGTCTTCTTCCTCCCTCCAAGGTAGAAAGCACTTATGTGCAAGATTCTATTATTGCGGAAGGCTCTATTATTGTAAATAGCCAAATCTCTAACTCCGTAATTGGAATTCGCTCCTTTATTGGACATAACACCACAATCAAAAACTCTATTTTAATGGGCTCTGATTACTATCCTTGGCATAAACGAGATGTTCGAGATTACCAAGCCGGTCCCGATAGTCCAGGAGTACATGCCGAGAGTTATGTAGAGCGAGCTATTGTCGATAAAAATGTATGCATAGGAAAAGGCTGTGTCATAAAAAATAAAGAGAATGTCCAAGAAGGTGAAGGTCCTAACTTTTACATCCGCGATGGCATTGTTATTCTTCCGAAAAATGCAAAGATCCCTGAGGGAACGATCATTTAAACTCTTAAAAAAGAGATTGTCACTTATCTGGGTAAGTAGCAATCTCTTTTTTAATAAAAAGTTCTAAAAAAGGATTTGGTGTGACCGATAAAAACAAAAAAAAACTTCTCTTCTATTGTTTTCTCTTAGCATTATCACTTCTAGGGTTTTTTTTCTCACAATACTATTCTATCATCACCAAAAGCTTGGGAAACATCAACTTTTTCTATCCAAAATTTGTCGTCTTAATTGGTTTTTTACTTTGGATTTTAGTTTTATGGTCTCAATTCCAAGATTTTTCTCAAGATAACAACAAACCTAAACCCTACCTCTACGAAATTATCCCGGTGCTTTGTCTCTTTGCTGCACTTATTGTTCTTTGGATGGAAGTTTTCTACCTGGAAATTGCTATTCTCTATTTTCTCTTCGGAATGATTATTGTCACCCCTATAACAATTTTACTTTTCAAGCTTTTGGTTAACTGTTGCCCCTTGGCAAAGAAATTCATTGAACGAACAGATACGTTTTTTCTTAAAGGGAGTAAATTTTTCTTTGCTTTGTTTGTCTTATTTCTCTCGATCATAGCTTTAGAAATAGGCTTCCGAGCTATAAGTAAGACAATGCCTGCCAGAGGAGAGTCTGACTATGGAAATCGTCCTGACTTTGTTCTCAGCCCCTACTTGATGTTTGCTGAGCCAAATGAAAAGGAAGGAGGATCTTTAAATAGCCAAGGGTTCCAAGGAGAAGAATTACAAAAAAAGAAAAATGGGGAAAAACGCATAGCCATTTTAGGAGGTTCTGCCGTTTGGGCTGGAAAAAATAAAAACTCCATCGCTAGTTTTTTACAAAAATTCCTCCGAGAAAATTATTCTGATAAGGAAATTCGTGTTATCAACTATGGTCGGCAATCCTATATTTCTATGCAAGAATTGATCCTCCTACAAAGAAATGTTCTCCCCCTAGATTTTGACCTTATCATAATCTACGACGGCTATAATGATATCCATATTCCCTGCTTCGCTGAACCTAAAGGGGTAGGATACCCTTTCCTTTATAGCAAGCTTAAGCAAAGAGTAGAACTTAGTCAACAGCTTTTCAACACCCACTATTTTCTCAAATACTTAGCCTCAAAAAGTTCCATTTGCCGATACATTTACCAAATAAGTACAGCTAGTCCTCCTAAATTAATTGCCTCTCAAGAATTTGATATCGAAGTTTGCGCAAAAGAATACCAACGAAACTTATTTCAAATGGCAAAATTAGCTCAAGCTTATCAAAGCGAAATCATTCTCTCTGTTCAGCCCTTTGTTGGCTACAAAGACCACAAAACGGAAAAAGAAAGCAGCTTTCTTTCAGGAGGGCTTTTAGAGGACATGGTTTCTTACTATAAAGTAATAGATCAAACTGCTCGTCAAGTGGCCCAAGAAACTAAAGCCCATTACATTGAAACCCTCAATGTCTTTAGTAGTGAGAAAAGTGATATTTTTATCGATCCCGTCCATATTGAACGGGATACTGGTAACTCTATTGTTGCAAAGTATTTAGCCCAAGAAATTATTCAAAAAAAATTTTTAGACTAGGGCATGTCGACAACTAAGGTCTCACAAGTGTCATCAAATAAAAACCAAAAAAAAAGACCTCTGTCTTTCAACAGAAGTCTTTTTATAAACAAAGTCTAAACCAACAGAATTATCTCATATCAATAGAGAATTTTTTGTTAGCGTTTCCTTGTTCATCCTGAGCCCATCCTGCCGGAACAGTAACTGTAGTAACTGGCTCATTTTTTGGCAATGTTGCAACAAAACCGCCTTTTCCAGGAGTGGCAATAAATTCTTTTCCTTTACCATTCAACTGGAAACGAATTTGTCCTTGGCTAACAATTTCAGTGCGTTGCCCAAGTACATTAAAAGTTGGTTTGGGATAGTGAAATTGAAAATTAATCGTTTGCCCTTTCATCTGACAAGAACTAATTTCCAATTTTTGTGAAGGAACTACTTGAAACTCTCGGGTATAACCAGAGTAGGGGATTCGTTTATCCGAGAAAGCCCCTTTGTACTTACCACTGTGCTTAATACGGTAAGTTCCTCCAGGAACATTTTCCTGAATATCCCACAGAATTTTGATTTTAGAAGCGGCAATTCCATGACGTTCCCAAGAAAAAGCGGTATCAACATCATAGTCGTAACGAACCGCTTTCCAACCATCTTCCGTTTTACGCTCAACTTGCAAAAAACTATCATTAGTTTTCAAAGTGTTATTAGGGTGAGCTCCACAAAAAATTACTTCTAAAACAGAGAGACGTTCCACAGTTTTGGGTGCATCTTTATGAAGATCACCAAACTCCATTCCTAGCGCAGGTGCATCAAAAACAACCTCAGGCTGTAAAGAGCTCTGTTTTCCGGTCAGGTCTCTTGGCTGAGGACCATCTTCAGGAATAGTCCCATTAACCAAAGAAGAAGAGAGAGCTTTAAACTCCTGACGGAAAGCCCCGAGAGTCCATTGGCCAAAATGAGTAGAAGCGCCTTCGTAATGTTGTTCGTTGTATTCTTCTCGAGTGGCAACATAACCAGCATAGGCATTAGCCGGACCACAAATAAGCATGGTATCCACTCCCATTTGCTCCATATCAGAAGCGATGGTTTGCTTAATCCGACGACCACAGTGGGTTGTAAATTCTCCAGGAACAGCCAGAAGAGCTAGATTGCCAATGGTAAATATTTGAATAGAAAGAACTTCAGGAGTCCAAGGATAAGGCTCCATTTTACCAGTTTCGAGAAAAATAGGCTTCAGACCATGAGATTCATGATATTTCCCCTTGTAAAGGCCTTCCTTAATGTAAGGTATTTTACTCGGCCCATCTTCCGCACCAGCAGCAAAAGCCAATCCAATCGCAGCATAGGAGGTCTTATGTTCTTGCCCATCCGTATACTCAGGAGAAACTGTTACTTTAGAATAGTCTTTAAAGGTGTGGCGAAAGTTGACATTAGGAGAAAGCTCGCGGCGAGCATCGTGATAAAGCTCCCATGTTTTTTGAAATTGCTTGTCTCCCGAAATATGGGTACTGGCAAAGTCATTAATACCTCCCCCTTCTTGTCCTCCTAAGACATTAGGAGAAACATCACCTAATGTACTATTGGAAAAAGAAGCAATAAAGGTTTCTTCCTCTCCCCAATAATCTGTCCCTTTGGCTTTTTCAAACTTCAACTCAGACCAGCCTTTATTGTCAGAAGAAATCATTCCATTAGGATTTTCAAAAGATTTATCATGGCCATAAAACATGGAGGTGGTGTGAACCGCAAACCAGGAAATCATTCCAAACTCTTTGCCATCCAAACGCTCAAAGCGTAAAACTGTCACACTATTATCTGTAGGAGGGTACAGGTTAGCATCGACATTGGCTTGGTAGGCCTCTAAAGAACGATTTATCGAAGTATTATCAACACTTCCTTCAGCCAAAAAGATCCGAGCAGGAGCAACATTGTTATGAGCCTTAACGATAGATTGATAAAGCCCTTCCACAATGGCATTAAAATTTTGCTCACAAAAGCCCAAAATAGTGATGTTGTAAAGAGTATAATGAGAATAGCCTCCTGGCCCACTATGAGTATGAGTCCCACAAAGCATTACATTCTTTACATTATAGATATTTCCATAACGCTTTTGAAGTTTCTTCACTACGGCTAACTTAACCGCCTGAGGAATTGCCCAAAGATCCGCGTTCACATAAGCAATGCGATTTCCTTTTGACTCAATGACAAAGGCACGCGACCAAAGACGTGTGTGAATCCCCTTTGTTGTCTGATCCATCCGAGCATAGCCCATCATACCAATTTCTGCGGCTGGCCCCGTAACATCATAAATACCCGTACCAACCAGGAAATTCTCTGCAACCAGGGAAGCTGGCACAAAAAATAGCACGACGGCAAAGCAAGCTAAAACTATTTTAAACATAAAATCTGACTCCCAATAAAAAAATGGGATAAGAAGGTATCATCCTAAACAAAATTTCAGTGACAACACCCTAAGAAAAATATTTCCCACAACAGGAAAAATATAAGCTGTTCATCCTACAAAAAAAAAGAAGATTTGTCAAAAAGTTATCTCAGTGTCAAACTAGAAGTAGCAAATTTAGAGTCCCTTAACTCTATCGAAAATTTATCTAGAAAATCAATGATTTTCTAGATAAAAAAATTCAGAGTTGCTATTATACAGAAAGCCCTTCCTTCATTTCTCTAAATTTCATCAAGCAAAGGAGTTCACTTTGAAGTATCTATGTATATTTGTATCAATATTTTTGGGAGTAATTTCAGGAATGAATGCCCAAGATGATCTTATTGCAGGAGGATTCACCAAGCAAAGACTTGATTCTCCTGATGTTCAGTATGTAGCAAAGCAAGTAACTGAACTTATGAAAAAGGACTATCCAAACTATAAATTCCTCCAGGTAAACTCTGCAGCAACGCAAGTTGTTGCAGGAATTAACTACATACTCGAAATAGAATTCTTGTCTCAAGGACAAAAAGCAACTTGGAGAATCCGAGTTTATGAAAGCCTCCAAGGAGAGTTGACCATCCATAAAAAAGAGCAACTGGGTGGCACAAGCAAAGCTTTCCAAAAAATATCCGAAATTCCTGTTCCTAATCGCTATACAGAGGTAAGTGTCCAATCTGAAGAAATCAGTGCTACTATATTTGTAGCTATTTATCTTCTGCAAGAGAAAGCTCCTGAGTACAAGTTTGTCAAGCTGCACAAAGCAGCTATAGAAAAAGAAAATGAAAAATCCAAAAGATTCTTTTTACTTCTGGAATTTCGGCATAAAGGAAAAATTCTTTTTCGCAGTGTTATTCTAAACAAAGACGAAGAAGGTAACCTAGGTATAGAAAATTCCCAAGATTTAAAGATTGACACAAGTAAATATAAAGTCTTTCACATTACTGGACAAAAAGATACCTTTCCTCCTCAAACAGAAATCACTGTTTACTGGAGAAGAGTACAAAACATTTATTTTCCTCAAGGAAGATTTGAAAAACAAGCAAAGATAAGAGCAATAAAAGCCCCTTTCCCTGGTGGAGGAGTAAGCGGAGAGCAAATTACTCTGCTATTAAAAAAAGAACTCCCCCACGAAAAAATTTCTCAAATTTATCTACGATCGATAAGCAAAGGGAAAGAGCCCGAAGATTATCAAAATGGGCGTATCACAATAAAAGGAGAAGCAAACAGTTTCTTCAACAATTACGTTTCTTTAGACGGAGAAAACAACTTGTTAATGTTTTTAGACATCTCTGTCGAGTAAGATTGATGATTTCAAAACCATAATCCCTTCTCTAGGTCAGGAAAAACAAGCTATAGAACTACAAAGTCAACAGCTTAGCTTATAGTGAGCATTGAAAAAGACAATAACGTCAAAGAAATTCTTTTATGTTATTGTCTTTTTTTTTTATAAGCTCTTGCAAAATATGTTTTTATGTAGTAATATGAATTACGAGTAATATACGGCTTCTTTTTCGCGAAGGGAAAATTATTTTAGGGGATATTACTTTGAAAGTGATAAAAGATATTTTTTTCATTGGCCTCATATGTGCCTTACTAGGTGTTGTCCTATCTCTTTATGAGCATGAAGTGTTAGGGGTTTTACTCAATTTATTTGGCTTACTTCTTATTTCTATTTCTGGACTTTGTTACTCCAATCCCAAAAAACTGGCAACGGAGAAAAAAGAGGAAGAATCTGATTCCATTAGTGATGTAGAAGAATCTGCTCAAATCCAGGAAGCAGAAGATAAAGAAGAATCTGATAAAGATGAATCTGACAAAGAAGAAAACACAAACGAAAATTCTGATAACAAAGCCCCCGCTGGAGACGGTTCAGACGAGAATCTAAGTGAGCCCAAGGAAAGCAAAGATAGTGAGCTAGAAGATGATGACTCCAGCCAAAAATCTAATGAGAATGAACCTGAAGATGAATCTAGAAAAGCCGAATCCGAAGATAGTGACACAAGGCCAGAGCCTGATGAAGATGAACTTGCAAAAGATGAGTCTAAAAATGGCGACGATGATGACAAAAGTTTAGAGTCTGACGAAGATGAATCCACGAAAGACGAGCCCGAAGATAACGACGATGATGACACTAGTCCAAAGTCTGGCGAAGATGAATCCACGAAAAACGAGCCCGAAGATGACGATGATGACACTAGTTCAGAGCCTGATGAGGATCAATCTGCAGAAGACGAAGAAAAACCAGATCCCTTGCCGGAGAAATGCATATCTACAACATCAAGAGATAAAGGAAATGAGCAAGAATACCTTCTTAAAGGCGAATATTCCGATCATGAGTATGAAGTAGAAATAAATCTAGAAGGCAACTGGATGAGTTATTATGTGGATGGAAAAAAACGAGGCTTAGTTAGTGTCCAAGAACAGAAAATCGAAATTGAGAAAGATTTTCAGTACATGAAGGATGCTATTTTAAGCTGGGTTATAGTCGAATACGAATATCTTCATGCTCGGTATGAAGAAAGTGTTGCTCTTGCCCTCGAAGATGAGAAAGAAGAGGCTCTTGAGATAGTTAAAAGACTAGTATCAGAAGATTTACCTTCCGACAGAGAACTCTCCGCTAAAGATAACAAAAACTACTACTCCATTAATTTAGACGGCAACGCTCGAAAATGGGTTTGTCGTCTTTACTTTAAGTCAGAAAAGGAGAAATATGCCGAGTTCCCAGGACAAAAGAATAAACATAAGCTAAAGCATGTCTCTGATTTTGATAAGTACAAAAAGTACCAAAGTATTATTGTTAAATCGTTAAAGAAGAGGTTGTAAGGTTATCTAGTCTTTGTGGCCTAGGCCACAAAGACTAGATAACCCTTAATCCATATCCAAATCAATCATTTCATTGGGCAACTGACGGAGATCACCTTTCTCCAAGAGAACATCCAAAACCCCATGCAAACGTTCCACCACAGCTTTAGAAGCGACCTTAAATCCTAGAAAACGAGCTGCTTGCTTCATAAGATCTTTTGGCATAGTAGCATACTGTCGTCGCAAAACAAGCTTCATCGCTTCTTCCATCTCTTCTGCGCAAATGAGATCTATTTTTGCTGAAATATCCCCCCGTCGCCTTCGCACAGGAGCTATTACTAAGGTTTTAGGCCATAGGAAATCTCCTCGTTCAACGATTCGCCCTTGTTCGTGGGCTAGAGAAGAGGCTTTCTGAAGATTTGTGCTGATTTTGGGAGTAGCTCGCTTTGCTCCCCAAAGATCACGGACTCTACGGACCAATTCATCAAAATGAATTGGTCCTTCAACTTCGACAACCTCGGCCACGACTTCAATGAGCATACGAAGGGGTTGCTCCGCTAAATCTCCCGATATCTTAACTTCTAGGCCTTCGCAGAGTTGATAGTCCCGAACTGTATCAAGAAGAGCTATTTGGGTAGTGCTTCCCGCACCTTTCTCTAAATCTTCTTCTCCGGACTCTTCTTCCTTAGTCTCAACAGTAATTTTACTGAAAACCTCTTCAGGAATGTTTTCTTCCGCTTCTTTAACTGCTTTCAAAAGAGCTTCTTCTGCTTCTGTCCTATTGCGGTACCAATCAGGAAACCAAACTCGGTAGATTTGCCATCCTAGGCTTTTCAAAATTTGTTCCCGTAAACGGTCACGTTCTCGTGAAACTTGGGACTGATAGTACTTAGGTCCATCACACTCTACTGCCAAGGTATAGTGTCCAGGAATTTTTGGATTAACAACAGCCAAGTCTACTCGGAAACTACCAAACCCCACCTTATCATCCACTCGATACCCTTTTCCCTCTAAAAACTCTTGAATCGATTTCTCAAAAGAAGTCAATTTATGATCCAAGTAGTTATGTCGAGTGACCAGTTTACGATTTTCGGCATACTGAAGAAATACTTTTAAAGCACGTACTCCATAAGGAGTTCCTTCATCTGTTCGTAAATCTTTTGCTCGAAAATTAGAGAAGACTACACACCTATCTCGGGCCCGAGAGATTAAAACATTTAAGCGACGCTCTCCCCCTTCTTGGTTTAAGGGGCCAAAATTGAGAGTCATACGCTTCCCTTCATCAAATCCATACCCTAAACTCAAAAAAATGACATCGCGTTCATCTCCTTGGATGGTCTCCAGATTTTTTACAAAAAGAGCTTCCTGGCGGTTATCTTGAATAAGCTCCTCAATATCTGGGTTTTGGAGTAGCTCTAGCTCAATCTCTTCTAAAATAACCTGTTGCTGCTTAATATTAAAGGTACCCACTCCTAAACTTTTATAGGGTGTCTTGCGGTAATGCTCTGTCACAGCTTTCGCCACGGCCTTTGCTTCTTGGCGATTGGTCGTAGTATTTCCTCGATCATAAACCGTGTCAGGGAGATGATGGAGATGAAGACCATATTCCGGCGACTCGTGCATAGGAGAAGGATACACAGTCAACTCATTATTATAAAACTCATTGTTCGAAACCGCAATCAATGACTCATGACGACTTCGATAATGGCGACTTAGAGTTCGCGTAGGGAAACTTCTTTTACATTGGTGAAGGATACTCTCCATATCAGAGATCGAGGCAATTTCTTGTTCTAAATCAGGAGTTTGAACTATATGGTCAAAGAAACTCGTGGGAGGAAGTTGCCGAGTGTCTCCCATTACAACAACTTGGTCGCTACGTAAAAGCGCTCCGAGTGCATCTTCAGGCCGAACCTGAGAGGCTTCATCAAAAATAATCATATCAAAACGAACAATTTCTGGATCAAAAAATTTAGCAATAGAAAGGGGACTCATCATAAAACAAGGTTTAATTTTTTGGATCAGCTCTCCGGCTAAAGTCATCAGTTTACGAATGGGCATATGACCTGACTTGCGATTGAATTCTCCTAACAAAATTCCTGCGGCAGAATTAGGAGAAGCTCCTCCGATAATCGAAGGCCTTAGATGATAAAGTCGATGAGCCAAACGCCGTCGATTTAGGGCAATACTTTCTCGATCCAAAGACATAAAACGTTTAATCTTACTTTCATGAAGCTCAGAAACAAAGTTGGCTAAGTGAGGATACTGAGCAAAGGCATCTCGGAGTAATTCATCTGCAAAATTTCCTTCAAAGCAAGGAAGGACATCCTCTGGCTTAAGTAAATCTCTGTCAATAATATTAATCATGGGAGCTGCCACAGAGTTTAAGCAGTCTTTACGCCAAGAAACAAACTGCGACCAACGCTGGAGTTGAGGTAACTCGTCTTTCCAAACTTGGATTCTGTCCACTAAAGTGGCAAAGGGAATATCATCGTATTCTGTCTGAAAAATATCTTTGTATTCTATTCCAATACGCCGCTCTAAAAAATCCAAGCATTGGCAAAGAGAATCATAAATTTCCTGAGCATTTAAAGCGGCTTTTTCAATCGGCTCTGAAACAACTCCCTGAGAAACTAGCTCCACCGCTTTCAAAGAAATTACTCTTCGAGAAAGATGATGCTGAAACTTCTCCATCCACTCTTTAAATTCTTTCAATATTTCTGGTTTACTATGTTCATTTTGCCACCAAAAATCAAAAAGATTCTGTGCCTCTCTCTCTGATTTCTTAATATCCTCAACTAAATTTATATAGTCATTAATTCTTTCCAAATCAGAGATAATTTCTTGAGCTTTGCGTGGCCGTTGGTCTTTATACCAAAAACGGACTTCCCACTTAAGGTAACGAAATTTTCCACTCAAAAATCGAGAATACTTAATCGCTAGTCGTTTGTATTCATCTAAAACTTTAGTAACATCTTTTCCCAAAACTCGATCTTCAAATTTTTCTAAAATCAAATTTCTCTGCTCTTGGGCTTTCTCCACTTGCTCAATTAACCACTCAGGTCGCCCAGTGTTACTTGCCCACTCTCGGCTTAAAAGAACTTCCTTCGAAATAACTTTACTTTGCGCAACTACTTGGGCTGCCTCAATGACATTTTTTAAATCAGATAAAGTATCAGGTTTTTCTACCCCTGCCAAATTGATTAGCTCGTTTAAAACAGGATCTATATTCTTTAAGGGTTGAGTGCATTTTTCTATCCACTCATAAATCTCTTCTTCATCAGAAGGAAGAACCACCCCTGGGTCGCTATTTTTCCACGGGTGATTATCTAAAGGGATAACTAGTGAGAGAGACTCTGATAGGCTAGTTAAAATAGTTCGGGCATTTTCCCACTGTTCATAAGTACACTTATCTGCATTAGAAAATCGAACCCGTGGAATATCTTTGTCTTGTTTTTTAAAATGTTGAAGAGCAGATTCTTTCATACAGTTGAGATCAAAAGGAGAAAGCCCTATCTCAGCAAATGTTTCTCGGAGAATTCTGACATACTCATTCAATTCAGACTTTAGGTGATCCAACTGAGAAAATTTTTCTCCCCAATCCATCGAAGGAGGAGGAGGAGCTAGAACAGAGTTTTTTAGCTCCTCAATAACATCTTTCTTTCGCGACTTACGGCTGTGTAACTCTAAACAAAAATCACCTAACCCCACTTGGTCAAGACGTTTTTTTACCACTTCTAAAGCAGCCATTTTCTCGCTAACAAAAAGAACACTCTTTTCTTCTGCCATCATTGTCGCAATTATATTGGTAATCGTCTGGGATTTCCCTGTTCCAGGAGGTCCCTCCACTACCATGTTTTGTCCCTTTTTGACATCTTCAATAACGGCAACTTGAGAGGGGTCAGCATCCATCACATGATAAACATCTTTTGCCAGTAAAACTTCATCAGCCTTTTCTGCCTGAAAACTCTCCTGAGAAGAATCTGAACGAGAGAGAGGATTAAACATTACTTGAATAAGAGGGTGCTGGGCAGGAGAGGACTCTTTAGGCCAAGCTTCAGGATCTAAATCACGATACATAACGTATTTAGTGAAGCTAAAAAAATCGAGATAAATGTCACTGGTCACGTGCCAGTTTTTTTCGTCCGAAGCAATTCTCTCGATTTTGTCGAAATACTCGAAAATTCCTTGGCCATCTTCTGGCATTTCAAAGTCTGGTATACGAACTCCCTCTTCTTCTAGCTTTGCCTGAAGAGAGATGTTGGTAAATATATCTTCCCCTGTCCAATGCAACTTGTAAGATCTTCCCACCCTATGTCGGTCTACTTCGACAGGCACTAAAACCAGAGGAGAAAGACTAATTTCTCCTTCTAAACTATCGCGCCATTCTAAAAATCCCAAAGCTAAAAACAGCACAGTATAGCCCTGTTCTTCAATAAAGCTCTTTGATTGCTGAGTTGTTTGGAAAAGTCTTTTTTGAAGCTCTTCACTTTCCAGGTTAACATGTCTCCAGCCTCGTAAATAACGTTGCTTTCTTTTATATTCCAATTCAATATTCAGAGAGTTAGTATCTTCTTTGGACGGAAGGGATGTTTCTTCCAGGTCTTCCTCATCTTCTTGCTCACTTTGCGTCTCTACCAAAAGAGGAGAGCCAGGCCGAAACTCGATACTTTTCCCATGAATGACTAGAAATTCATATAGATTAGCCGGAGTATCATCGATAATTTGAATACTCCTGACTTTAGAAGGCCGATAGTTGATTAGTCGGTTCCCTCTAGTTAAATCTAAGAGATTTTGTCTGGCTAAATGAAGTTGTTTTTCTATATCCACAATGGGAAGTGTATCCATATTTATTGTTCTCCCGTATTAATTAAAGCAGAGTCTTTTAATGAGTAAAAAAATACTCTCTTCACCCGTTCATTGATTCCCGTTAAGATCTCGTAAGGTATTGTTCCTATTTGCTCAGCCAATGTAGTCAAAGAAATATTCGGCCCAAAAATAACAACCTCTTGCCCTTCCTCGACATCCAAATTTGTAACATCTATCATCGTCATATCCATGCAAACATTGCCCACAACAGGAGCTTCTTGTTGATTAATCCAAACCTTTCCTCTTCCATTACCAAAACGGCGGTCAAATCCATCCCCGTAACCAATAGAAACCGTCGCAACTAGAAGATCTTTTTCAGCAACTCCCCGTCGACTATACCCAATGGTTTCACCAGCTCGGACTTTTTTTATCTGCGATATCCATGTCTTCAGCGTGGTAACACAAAGAACTTGAGAACTTTCTTCTGAGACAACATCAACACCATATAAGCCAATGCCCAAGCGCACCATGTCAAATTGAGCTTTAAGATGTCGTACAATTCCTGCTGTATTGATAAGGTGTTTAATCGCACTGTATCCTAAACTCTTTTCCAAGAAGGAACTCCCCAGAACAAACTCTTCTATTTGTTTTTCCGAAAAACTATCATGAATGTTCTCTTCAGCCCCGACTAAATGAGAAAATACACTTGCCACTCGAAGCAAAGTATTCGATTTTAAAATGAGCACTAAACTCTCTAAATCATCTTTTCCAAAACCTAAGCGATGCATACCTGTATCTAATTTTATATGAATATCAGCAGACCAGTTATTTTTTTGGCAATAGGTAGAAAGTTTCTTTAAAACTCGGAAAGAATACACCTCTGGTTCTAGTTGGTATTCTTGCATTTGAGGAAAACATTGGGGATCTGGACTCATCACCATAATGGGTAACTCAATTCCCTGTTCCCTCAAGAAAATTCCTTCATCAACATAGGCAACACCCAAATAGTCAACATTTTCTTGCTCTAGTGCTTGAGCCACCTCCAATATTCCATTCCCATAGGCAAATGCTTTAACCATTACCATAGTTTTGGTTTGAGAATTTAAGCGAGAACGATAACTATTTAAATTATGGCAAATAGCATCTAAGTTTACCTCTAATTTAGTTTGGTGCTTTTTCTGTTCCAAAAACTCAATTAAGGGAAAAGAGAAATCTCTTTCCCCTTGCACCAAAAAAACGCTTTGCTCTACACAATAGGAGGAAAAATCGGAGAAAAAGGTTTGGTGATTGTGATAGAACTTAGAGGAGGGAGAGAAAAAAGAATGGTATTTCGTTATCCTATTCCCAATCGCGATAACTTGATATACGGGATATCTTACAAAAAGGTTGGCAACTTTGCGATATAATTTAGAATCTTCTTCTAAAGGACTAGAGAAATCTCCCAGAACAATCACTTTTTTTTTCTTCTTATATTGACTTTGTAAAAAAAATAGAGCCTGCTCTAGACTCTTTAAATTATACTCTGCCAGTTGATCAATTAACCAACTAGAGTTTCTGCCTTTTCTCATTCGAAAGCGCATAAGCTGATTTATCTCCTTTTCAGACAAAATTGACCACTTAGTATATCGTATTTACTTGCTTAACTGCAAATGCTTTTGTAAGATACAAAATAGAAAGTTTCTCAAGAGAAGCTTTCTTAATAGAAGTAAATAAGGGAACCATTCATAAAAAAAATTTGGTAGCTCACTAAGTTATTTTCTAACGACTAAAACCTATTATAAGGAGGAAATAAAATGCAAATCACAATAACCGGCCGTAGCTTCAACCTTTCTGATAAGATCAAAGCTCATATTTATGAAAAATTCCAAAAATTACAAAAATTCTTTCATAGAATAGAATACATTGATGTGATTCTCGAAGAAAGCCATCAATTTCACGTCGAAATAAAAATTGGTATTCCTCGTCAATCGCCACTTATTATCACCGAAAATGGTGACAAAATGTACTCTTGTATCGATAAATCTTTAGATCGAACAGTGAATAGTCTCAGTCGTCTCAAAGAGAAGCAACAAGATCAACGCCATCGAAGTATAATGAGAGAGTACTAAGTAGCCAATCAAAAGTTTTTCATAACACTCCGTGTGTAAAAAACTTTTGCTTAGTCACTTTATTATAATCGAAAAAAAGAACACCGCTTTTTTGCAGTGTTCTTTTTCATGGGGTTAGGGTGAAAAAATGCAAAGTAAACTTGAGGATAAAAGTAAAAAAGAAATTCTCTGTGAGTTACATGAACTCCAAGAACAACTTACATCTCATAAAAGAAAAGAGAGAGTTCTCAAAACTCGAGATGCTATTTTAAGTGCAGTAGGATTTGCTGCCGAAAAATTTCTTCTCGATTTTAGTTGGCTGCCTCACACCCGAGAATTATTAAAAAACTTGGGGCATGCCACCGAAGTTGACCACGTTCATATTATGAAAATAACTTCACAGATGGACGATGAAGTTATCACGCGAAATATTTGTGAATGGAAAAAAGAGAAAGATGAATATAAAGAAGAAGTCCATGCAAAAGCGCAAAACATCACCCAAAACCCACGCTTCATTTTAACCTCAGCTTTACATAAACGCTGGATTGATCTTTTTAAATTACGCCAACCCATATATGGCACTCTAGACAAATTTCCTCCCCTCGAAGAAAAATTCCTCCAAAGCAAGGGAATCAAATCTTTTTTTGCCATGCCTATTTATGTAGGCGATGTTTGGTGGGGCTTACTATGCTTCAAAAACTACCAATTTCTCCGTCCCTGGTCTCATATTGAATCTGAAGCACTCCTTACAGTCTGTGCCATTATTGGAAATGCTATTTGCCGTGGCCAAGTAAAAAAAGAACTCGTAACCGCCAAAACGATAGCCGAAGATGCCAGTAGAGCCAAAAGTGAATTTCTTGCCAACATGAGTCATGAAATACGAACTCCTATAAGTGGTGTTATGGGAGCAATAGAGGTACTTCTAAGTACTCCTCTTAATTCAGAGCAACGCAAAACTCTCGAAATGACGAAAACCTCCACTCACTCCCTCCTCACCATCATCAATGACATCCTTGATTTTTCTAAAATAGAAGCTCGTAAGCTAGAGCTGATGCCGACAAACTTTAATTTGCACGAAACTCTTGAAAAGATAGTGGCTCTTTTTACCATTCAAAAAAAATACCAAGATCTTCAGATTACTCTGACCATCCACTCCGATATACCTCAAAAAATGCGTGGAGATTCTGCTCGTATAGGGCAGGTAGTCAAGAATTTACTCAGCAATGCTTTAAAATTTACGAAAGAAGGCAGTGTTAATGTTGAGGTTTGCTTAGTTGCAGAAAAAGGTGACATCTTGGAGTTAATGTTTTCTGTCAAAGATACTGGTATTGGAATTTCTCCCGACAGAGTTCCTCATTTATTTCAAAGCTTTAGTCAAATCGACGATTCATATTCTAAAAAATACGGAGGAACAGGTCTTGGTCTGGCCATATCTCGTAAACTGAGTAAAATGATGGGAGGGGATATGTGGGTAGAGAGTGTCCCTGAAAAAGGAAGCACTTTTCATTTTAGAGTGTCTCTTGAAAAAACTCGCGATATCACAAAAAGAATAGATCCTTCACAAGAAACAAAAAAAGAAGAAGAAATTTACTTAGCTTCTCGAGAAATCCTCCTTGTCGAGGACAATGAACTCAATCAAAAATTTCTCTGTCATTTTCTAGCCCGCTCAGGCCACAAGGTATTTACTGCGATCAACGGACTAGAAGCTCTGGAAGCTTTAGATAAGAAAAACTTTGACATTATTCTTATGGACATTCAAATGCCCAAGCTAAACGGCCTAGAAACGACCAAAAGAATTCGCAATTCCCAAAAAAGCTATGCCCAAATTCCCATCATTGCTTTAACTGCCTATGCGATAAAAGGGGAAAAAGAAAAATTTTTGGAAGCAGGTATGAACGACTATCTTTCGAAACCTATCGATATCCAGGAATTATATAAAATAATTCATCGAGTGATGACGATAAAATCTCAAAGCACCGAACGAAAGAACAAAGAGCTCATTCATTTTGATAAAAATGCTGCTCTAAAAAATTTTGGTGAAGATATGTCTTTCTGGGAAGATCTTCGACTTTTTTTCATAGAGCAAAGCGCTCCACAATACATATCACAATTAGAAAAATCTCTTGCTGAAAATGATATGATCTGTGTAAAACGAGCAGCCCACTCGATGAAAGGAGCTAGCGGAACAGTCAATGCTGTCAGAATCAAAAAAATTGCTGAGCAAATCGAAGAAGCTTGTGATAACGAGGAAAATGAAAAAATCGAACAAGCGATAGTTGCTTTAGTTAAAGAAATCCATGAAATCCATGAACTGATCGGAAAAGAAAAAGTATCCTAAGGTAGGATAAAATTTTCTTCTATAATACGAAGAAGTTCATCAAAATGACCTATCTCATAGTCCGCTTTAGTTTGTCCTTCTTCATTGCAATACTTGCCATCTTTACGAATTCGCACAGTGATCATATTAAGAAGATTAGGGGGATCAACATCTCGAGTAGGGTGATCTCCGACATACATAACTTCATCAGGAGAGAGAAGAAAGGTGTTATAGGCTTGCTGATATAGTTTAGGATTGCTCTTAGAGATGCCTATTTGTTCTGTGATAAAAATGGCATTAGCTGTAAAGTACTTATACAGACCCAAACGAATAATTTTTTCCGCTTGCTTAATCGTTTGTCCTGCCGTTATCACTCCCAAAATAATCTTTTCTTGAGATATTCTTTCCAAAAAATTTTGAGCATCCGCATAAGGAACTAAATTTGTAAATTTTGTTTGATGATAAGCAATTACAGCAGCAGCAATAAGGAAGTGTTGATTTATACCAGAGTATGTGGAGGGAGGAATGCGTAAAAGAAGTTTGCCAAAATGATCGTTGTCATTACTAGAGAACTCCCGAACAACTTCTTGTAGCTCTTGATACAGCCTTTCAGCAGGCATCTTCAAGCCCATGTCGATCATTGCTTGAACAGCATTGCGACGAGCAAGGGAACTAAAATTAGTGGTAGAGTATAAAGTATCATCTAGATCTAGAAATATCGCTCGGAGTTTACGCTTCACAGGTTTTTCCCGTAAGTAGAATAGAGGAATTCTCTCTTAAAATTAAGAGTGAATTCCTCTATTTTGTTTTTCTATATTTTTTTGATCAAAAGATCTCAATTACCTAGAGAAGCCAACAGCTTTTTCTTCTTCTTCTCCTAAATTGATAACTTTTGCTTTCACCAAAATCATGGTTTGCTTTTTGAAATCAAGTTTAGTTCTTCGAGAAAAGAAAAAACCAATGACAGGAATATCTCCGAGAAATGGAACATCTTGTTTACGATCAAAACTATTTAAGTCTTTGAAACCAGCCAGAAGAAGAGTTCCTCCGTCTGGTACTCGAACAGTCGTTTCTATAGATTGCAATTCCAATTCAGGAATTTCAATCGTAACCTGATCAAGTCCACCTAGGGTAGTAATCAAAGGAGTAAACTGTCCACCAATCAAAGTCGCAATGGTGGGTCGCATTTCTAAGGTAATGTACTTTTGATCATTGGAAATAGTCGGACGAACATCCAGTACTACTCCATCTTGAATAGCACCAATAACAGGGTCAGCAATGTAAGCTGACTGAGCAACTTCTACATCAAAATCCTGAACATAGGATCTTTGATTCACAACAGTAAGGTGTGCTCTTTGTGTATTAAATGTAGTAATACGAGGTGCTGCCATAACTTCTGTTCTGGCATTTTGGCGAACAGCCTCTAAGACGGCATTTAGTTGAATGTCATCCAAGAAGGCTAACTGCATAGCCAAACCACCTTGACCAGTTAGGTTTTCGGCAAAATCAACAACGTTAACGTTGTCTATATTTTCAGTACGAGCACGAGTATCAATACTTCTGTTCTTTCCAGCATTCTCTTGGAAAAAGAAACCAGCCGCAGGAGAATTACTTTGCCCAATGTTGTCTTGGTCATTGTTATTTCCACCACCAGCAACAGCTTGAGGAACAGTAGGAATGATAATGCGGTTTCTATCGCCGTTTCCAGTAAGAGTGTTTTCTCCGATACCACGCCACTCAACTCCCACATCTTCCAAAAATTCGTCTGTAACAGTCAAGAAGCGAGCTTCAATCGCAACCATCAGACCAGAAAAACGACGCATATCAGAAAGAAAGTTTCGGATCTCTTCTTGAACTTCATCTGTGTTGATCACAAGTAATTGACCAGAAGTCTCCGCGATAGAGTAATCTTCTGCTTCCCAGCTATCAGGAGCAATACTCGATCGAATTAACTCGGTTAGTCTCTCACCAGTTAAAACAGGATCTCCGTCCCCTTCTCCTTCATCAAAAACAGTTCCTGTAGATCCGTTTTCACCAGGTGCTTCTAGTTTCAACTTAGGACCAGGAAAATCTTTGACTTGACCAGTAAGGTCACGGATATCATGAAGAACTGTAATTGCTTCTCCCTTAGCCAACTCAGATTCTTTATCTGTAATAAAAAGAACATCGTCACGGAAAGTGAAAACTAAGTTATGGAACTCTAAAAGAATATTCAAAGCTGTTTTCAATTTTAGGTCTGTTACATTGAGAGTAACTTTTGTCCCCTCAATCTCAAAATTTTGAATAACTTTAGGATCAGTAACAATGTTAATGTCCGCAGTTGTTTGAATAAAACGAATAACATCCTGAAAAGGTGTCTCATTGAAATTCAAAGTAATAGGTAGAGATTCCAAACGAGAAAGAATGGTTTTCTCTGCATTACTCGTAGTTTTTTTGGGGCCACTTTTCCCAAGTTGATTAGCACCATCTCTTTTTGCAATAACCTCATGCCAAGTTTTCTGATCAGGATAAATAAGATCTTGGCTATAAGGAATCATTGTTTCCTGTGCATCTTGAAGAAATTCTTTCCAAGCATCAATTCTTCGTGCTAATGTTTTATCCGCAATGGTGGAGTGACGAGCATCACGAACATCTTGGAGTAATTTTCTAGCTATTTTATTTGCGGGATCTTCTTCTAGAATTTGATTAATCAAAGCCTCTGCTTTGTCATATCGTCGAGCAGAGTAATGCTCTGTTGCACGACTTAGCAATATTCTTGTACGCAATTGCTTGCGACCTTGTTCTTCTGATTCTAAACGCTCTGCTTCTAACTGAGCTTCTCGCATTTTCTCTTGTCGTACTTTAGCCAACCATCTTTCTTTTCCCGCTTGGGCTTTTTTAATATGATCGTTGACATCTTTTTCCATGCCACTTAAGTTCAATTCAAAAGGAGCCCATTTGATAATTTCAAGACAAGATTCAAACGAGCGAATAGACTTATCATACTCTTTGTTGGCAAAGTGTCCTTTACCTTTTTTGTAGTAATTACGTGCTTCTAGTTTGGCTTGTTCTTGCTTGACATTTAACTCTTTTTCGTAACCCTGAATTAAATCTTCACTTCGGAAACGAGTTTCTCCCAGGTAACTTCCTACTTCTACTCGTAGGCTATTTGCCTCTGAGTTAGCGGGGTCTCGCTTAAGAGCTTCATCCAAGAAAGATCCAGCTGCCTTGTATTCATGACGAGCTATTTTACCTTTTGCACTATTGATTAAATGGGTAATAACAACTTCGTTTCCTTGTTGTTCTATAGACTTATTTGCGACAAAGTCATTGAGTCTTTGCTCATCTTGGTTTAAAACAACTTCATTAGCTTGTTCACCAATATTTTCCTTTGCCAGGTTTCCGTTGGCTTCCTTTTTTGCTACTTCACCCTTCTGCTCCTTTTTAGGAGTTTCTTTTTTGCCTTGTTTATCAGGGGCAGGGCTTTCACAACTGATTAGGAGAAGCGCCGCAAAGAAACAAAGAATGCTACCTAACCCTATTGAATACTTCGCCTTCATAGACGCTACCTTTCAAAAGTACTTTTTGTGAAGATAAAAAGTACGTTAATTTTCGAGTCTATCATCTAAAAAACAAACAAAGAGAAAAGTTTTTCGTTCTAGTTTTTATCTTTAATTGCTTTTTTTTGCTTTATTTTGCTTTATTTTAAAGATGAAGAACTCTTTTCCAGCTTTGTTTTTGGATTTCTACAAGTTGTGACACATAAAAATAATAAAGATTGCTGATTGTATCACAAAAAAATCTGGTATACTCTAATCCAAACCTTAAAAATCCTACTACCTAGAAATTCCCTAGTTTAGATGTTTATAAGTACCTCCAATTCTAGCATTGTCGTTTTTTTTGTCAAGATTTTTTTTCTGACAGCCTTGGAAAAGTAACATAAGATCCTTAAGAAAAAAATAAATATAGTGAAATTTCTGGCAAAGTTCTTGAAAATACTAGTAACTATTAGGTAGTATAGAGTAAATACAGCTACAAAGGGGTTTCTTTGAATATCTATAAACCAATAATAAGTGATATCTGCCAAACAGAACAAAAGATCTCCAAAACCCCCTGAATCTAAAAGGAGAATAAAATGAAAAATTCCTATGTTTTTTTAGTATGCTTTCTCTTCTTGTTGGGAAGTTGGGTCGGAGCACTTGATTTACAGGACATTGTCCGCCTTAGTAAAGCTAAGGTTGGTGATGAGATTATTATTAACATCATTCAAGCAAGTGACGACAAAATATCTTTGTCTGCAAATGACATCATTCACTTAAAAGAATCTAATGTTAGTGACAAAATCATTATAACCTTAATCAAATCAGGTCAAAAGAAAACTCCTGCCAAAACTCCAGAGTTTGCGGAAAGAATTTCTCCCGCAAATGCAGAGGAAGAACTTCAAAAAGTACCAAACGAAAAACAACCTTCTCAGAAAAAGAAAGAATTGAGCCCTTTTGATCAGTTCTTCCTTTCTACTTACTACAGCCATGATTACGGGTGGCCTGAAAAGAACTATGAAAGTCCTTCCGATATTTTATCTCAAGGACTCTACTACCAAGCACCACGCTATTACCCTGATTCAAGAAAAGTAAGAGTGTATGGATTTGGACATTCTTTTGTCCCAGGTAATCCTAACGCTTACACATCTTCTCCCTACTCTATCCTAGTACCCCGCCATCCAAAAGGTGGATCATACTATGGCTATTACAAAAAGGGAGGACGTTACCACCATAATGGGGGCTACTATCCTCGGCATTGTAAGTAGTAGGTACCTTGAAATTAGAGAATTATAATTCTGGAGGGCGAAGCTCAACAAGAGCCTCGCCCTCCCTTTATTATGGAGCTTCGTCCTCCATTTACTATCAGAATTTACTATCAGAATTTACTATCAGAAAAAGGCTTTACGAGTATGGTTAGTAGTAATGACTTGCGACCAGGCATAACAATTATTTTAAACTCTGTCATTCATCAAGTAATAGGCTCTCAGCATATCAAACCAGGAAAAGGACCTGCTTTTGTCAAAGCAAAAGTAAAAAACCTGATCACAGGAAGTATTTTCGAGCATACTTTCCGAGCCAAAGAGTCTATAGAGCAAGCTATAATAGAGAAAAAAGCCCTCCAGTTCCTCTACAGAGATAAAAATCTATATTACTTTATGGATCAAGAGACTTATGAGCAAACTCCCATCAATGAAGATAAAGTCGCTCACACCTTGGATTTTTTAAGAGAAGAAGATGTTGTTAATTTCACTTTTTATGAAGGGGAGCCGATTGATGTTAGCTTGCCTGACTTTGTTAGCTTAACTGTAACAGAAGCTTTGCCGGGAGCAAAGGGAGATACCGCTACTGGTGGAAGCAAGCCTGTTACTTTAGAGACAGGTAAAGTGATTCAAGTGCCACTTTTTATCAACGAAGGAGAAATTCTCAAGATAGATACTCGCACTGGACGCTATGTTGAACGTGTAAAAACATAAGGTTTCTCTGCAAAACAGATTTAAAATTGTTGACCCTGTTGTCTCTTTAGATATAAGAAGAGGAGGCCCTAAAATCTCCTCTTCTTCCCCACGGTTCTTTTTTCTTGAGATCAATAATGCCCACCTCGCCGAGCACTTCACTTTTGGGACGATTAGTCGCTCTAGCTGTATCTAGACCTATCGCAGTCTTGATGGTTATGATTTCTGTTTGTGTATTCGGCCTTGTTTCATACCGCCGCCTGCCTCTAAACCTGATGCCTCCCATAACATACCCCACTTTAACTGTGCGGACTGAATACCCTGGCAGTGCTCCTGAAGAAGTCGAAAAGAATATCACTGATCCCATAGAGGAAGCTTTAGCCTCCATCAGTAATCTCGTTTCCTACAACTCTATTTCTCGTTCCGGAATTTCTGATGTAATTTTAGAATTTTCCTGGAATACAGACATGACAACTGTAATTCAAGAGGTGCGAGAGAAGACAGATCGAGTCAATCTTCCAGAAGATGTTTTACGCCCCCTCATTCTAAGATATGACCCCACTCTTGATCCTATTATAAGATTAGGATTTTTTGGCGATGTTTCTCTATACAGCCTAAGAAACATTGCAGAATATGAGGTAAAAAGAGTTCTTGAAACTGTACCAGGGGTCGCTTCCGTTCGGGTACTAGGAGGCTTAGAGGAAGAGGTCAGGGTAGAACTTGATGAAAGAAAGCTTAGTGCTCGCGGAATTACTATAGATACAGTTATCCAACGAATTCGTGAAGAAAACTTAAACACTCCCTGCGGACTCCTTAGAGAAGGAGAAAGAACCTATCTTGTCCGTACTCGTAATGAATTCCAGAACCTGGAAGAGATCAATAATCTTATTGTATCTTACAAAAATGACATTCCGATCTTTTTAAAAGATATAGGGAAGGTTATTCGTACTCATCGAGATAGAGAAGTTATTACGAGGGTTGAAGGGAAAAATTCCGTTGAAGTCGAAATATATAAAGAAGCGGAAGCAAATATTGTCGCTGTATCTAAGGCTGTACGACTAAAACTATTTGGTCTTCATGAAAAGAAAAAAGTCGAAAATAAAAAAGAATCTTCTTTTCGAAAAAACCGAGGAATAAGAGTTAAGAACAGGAAAGGAAAAGGAGAGTTCACCTCTATTCAAGAACAGCTTCCTTCAGGAGTCTTCCTTCAAGTCCTAACCGATCAATCTCTCTTTATTGAACAAGCTATTCACGAAGTTATTAAAACGGGGGTTAGTGGTGGAATACTTGCCATTATTATACTTTATTTGTTTTTGCGCCATTCTCGAAGCACTCTTGTTGTAGGAATTGCCATCCCTATTTCCATTATCGCAACCTTTGCTCCTCTGCATTTATCCAACACTAGTTTAAACATAATGTCCTTAGGAGGACTTGCTTTAGGGATTGGTATGCTTGTTGATAATGCGATCGTCGTCCTCGAATCAATCGTCCGTAATCAACAAGGGGGAAATAGTTTAAAACAAAGCTCCATCAAAGGAACCCAAGAGGTCGGAGGAGCCATTATAGCTTCAACTTTAACAACAATAGCTGTATTTTTGCCTATTTTGTATATAGAAGGAATTGCGGGACAGATTTTTACAGACCAAGCCAAAACAGTTGTTTTTTCCCTTCTTGCTTCTTTAGTTGTTGCGGTTGTTGTTATTCCTGTACTTTCTTCACGAGATTTCCAACAATCTCTTCCTCAGAAAAAATGGTCCAAAGAAGATTACCTTACTCTTCAAAGTTTGAAAATATTATCTGGTTCAGAAGGTTTCAAAAAAATCTTCACTTGGACAAAGTTTTTTATCAGTTTCCTTTTGGAAATCACAGCAAAATGCGCTCTTTTTCTTCTTCACATACTATTGGGCCTTTTGGCCATACTAATGCAATTGATCAGCAGACTTTTTCGCTATCTTTTTTTTCCTCTTCTTGCCATAGGTGAAGTACTAGGAAGTTATGCCTCACACTACCCTAAACTCTTGCGCTGGGTTTTAAAAAACTCTTACTGGGTAGTGGGAGGGGTCTTAGCTCTCTCTGCTCTAGCTACCTATTGCTTGCTTTTCTTAATCGGAACTGAGCTTGTACCTGAGCTACATCAAGGGGAATTTAACTTACATATCACTTTGAATACAGGTACTCCTTTAACTAAGACATCTAAAGTAACTAAGCAACTCGAAGATCATCTACTTCCTATACCTGAGATTGAGAAAATTTTTAGTAAAATGGGAGTCGAAAAAACAAATACGGCCAATTCAGAAGAAGGAGAGCACACTTCTGTCATAACTTGTATCTTAAACACAAGTAAAGTATCTGCTTTAGAGGAAGATGCTTTTATTAACTCTCTACGGGGGTCTCTTCCCAATATTCCCGAAATTAAATCTATTCGCTTTACTCGTCCCGCTCTTTTTAGCACCAAAACTCCCATTGAAATAGAAATTTATGGGTATAATCTCGATCAGTTAAAAGATTTATCTTTACATGCTACTAGTCTTCTACATTCGATTCCTGGACTTTATGACATAAAAATTTCTTTAGAAAAAGGGAATCCAGAATTCCAAATCTCCTATAATCATCATCGTTTATTCAAACATGGACTAAGAGTTGCCGAAGTGGCCGACACCATTCGATATAAAATTCAAGGAGAAAACGCGGGAAAGTTCCGTTTATCTGAAAAAGAAATTCCTATTATTGTTCGTTTACAAGCAAAAGACAGACAGAGTTTAGAATCTATAAAAAGCATAGTTGTCAGCAAAGATGACCAAAGAGTTTATCTTTCTCAGGTTAGCCAAACAAAAGATGGAGAAGGACCTTCCGAAATTCGCCACCTGGGACAACAGCGAGTGGTTTTAGTTCGTGCAAATCTATATGGTATTGACCTCAAAGGCATGGCGATAAATATAGAAAAAACCTTAAATAAAATAAATTGGCCGGAGGGATCTTATTTTCGAGTAGGAGGACAAAATGAAGAACGAAAAGTCGCCACCCAAAGTTTACAGTTTGCTCTTTTATTGGCAGCGTTTCTTGTTTATGTCGTCATGGCGAGTCAATTTGAGTCACTTAAACAGCCTTTAATTATTATGTTTACCATGCCCTTGGCTTTTCTGGGAGTAATCTTCTCTTTAACTCTTTTTAAAATACCTATTTCTATCATGGTTTTAATTGGAGTAATTATTCTTTGTGGAATTGTGGTTAATAATGCTATTGTTATGCTAGATTGTATTAACCAATTAAGAGCACAAGGAAAAAGTCTTGAGGAAGCCGTAATCGAAGGAGCCCGAATTCGTTTACGCCCTATTCTCATGACTACTTTATCGACTGTTTTAGGACTATTGCCAATGACAGGAATATTATTTTCTGGAGCAGGTCAAGGAGTCGAAATAAGAAAACCTCTAGCAATAACTGTAATTAGTGGTCTTCTTTCCTCAACCTTATTAACTCTAATAATAATTCCTATGGTATATAGCTGGATAGAAAAAAGAAAAGAAATTGGGTTGCGAAAGTAAGAGGAGATGTGTTAGTATAATCTACAATTAGGGTTTAGGGTTTACGGTTTATTTGGAATAAAGATATATATCTTTATTAAGCTACCGAAGAAGATAATACTATGCAAAACACAATTTGTAGCTGGGGGAAATGCAAGCAATGAGTGAAAGGGAAAAAAATAGCTCTGGAACTTTTGGCCAAACTACTCAACACAAACTAAAAGCTTGGATAGAGCATCTCAAACAAGTAAATGTCCAAAAAAAAGAGAGCAAAAAAGAAGAGAACTTGCCTCCTGCTCAGACAGTTATGGATAATAACTCACCGAAGCAGGCGCAAGCTCAAAATCTTTCCAGAAAAGAGCCTGCACCTATTCCACTGGGAAGAATCCAAGCTCCCTCCCCGTCTCGTCCCTCAGAAGAAGTGGTACCAAAACGAATCCATACAGAGAAACCTTTGCCTCCAGTTCCTGTTCATAAAGAAAATCGTAGAACCAGAGAGCCTGCGAGCAATAGAGATTTTATGACGGAAAAACTGGAGAAAGCTCAAGTTAATCAAAGGATAGAAAGCTATCCTAAATACGCAGGAGAAGCTCCTCCTCCTCCTGTAGTTAGTTCACCTTCAGAGCCCACCATAGAGAAAAAAACCCCTGAAGAATTGTTTCCTCCATCGCGAGGCTTTCCAGAACCAGCAGGATCTCCACAACAACCTAGCGGAGGATATCCTGCACAACAGCAACAACCTCAGCAGCAGCATTTACCTCCTTACGAAGAGGCAAATCCAACAAGAGAGAATGCTATAACAAGCAAAATCACAGGTAAACAAGGAACATCAAGTAAAAGCTTTATTGAAAGAAAACACCGCGGCGTTCCTCAACAAGCTGGTCCAAATTTTTCTCAGTCCACAAATCCTCGGGCAGCTAGCCGAAAAATTCCTGTCCTAAGACCTCAAAAAAGAAAAGTAGGAACTAAAAATGCCCAACCTTTTTTAAATAAAAAACCTGAGCATTTAGGGGCTGCTAAAGAGCAAATCAATATTGAAAAAAATAAAGAGCACCACGAACTCTTAAAAGCAAAGTATAAACGCCATCTCTATGACAAAATGCAAAAAAAATATCTAACTCTAGAAGACCAAGATAAATACCATTTGCATTTAAAAAAGGTAGAAGATGCAGAGAAAAAGCTAAGAAATATGCGAGAAACGCGAAGGATGGAATTAAAACAACATTTAGCTCGCATACTGCCCCAACAAAAAAGGCTAAATGCTTTTAATACCATGACCAATTTAGAAAGAAACATATACAAAGCATTGGTTGATTGGTATGATAACCATCCAGAGGCAAAACCGCCAGACGGAATCCTAGAATTCAAATTCAAAGATATTAAGCTAATTAATACCGAATTCGAACCCATTTTGGGAGATATCGACTCTACTCTAAAAATTAAAAATTTAAGAGGTAGTCAAAAACTAAAAGAGATGCTTCTTGTTGTAAAAAGAGGAAAGAATATCTTTATGGATTTCTACAAGAAAGATTTAAAAGAGAATATCTTCACTTTTATGTTTTTGAAGGGGAGACTACAATCCAACCAAAAGTGCCGAGAAACAGAGAAAGTTATCAATCACTTTTTAGAGTTTGGATTAGATGGCATCCCAGATGAAGCTTGAAGAATTTGTCTGAAATCGTTCTTAGAAATCGAGGTTCCAGTTGCAAGCCACAAGTATATATAGAATGAGGCTTATCCGAAAACTGTTTAAGCACAATGTTCCCTGGAGGGCTTTGGCTCCTGCCGAGCAGGGGATGTGCCTAGATTACAATATCAAGAACCAAGTACATCCCCGGCTCGGCAGGAGCCTCGCACGGTATTTAGGGTCGTTTCTTATTCAAAAAAAACACAAACCTCAAAACTCTTCCATTTGCTTACCCATTTTTGCAATTAACTCTTGGCTCTTCCTCACAATCAAAGATTTTCTTTCTTCAGTTAACTCCAACTGGACAAAAATATCTTGAAGGTCTATTAGTTCCATACACATATAACTGTAAAAGAGATGAGCTTTTTGTAAGAGTAAATCTTCTGGCTGAAAAGACACTAATTTTTGATGTATTTTCTGCTTTGTTAAAAGTTGACTAGTCCAAGATTGGACATAGTTTTTTTTGGTGTAAGAATCTAGAGAATTTTTTTGAACCAATACCAAAAGCTCTTCTATCTGTTTTTTAAACTCTTCAAAGTTATTTTTGATTGTGTATCTAGGAACTTTTTTTAGCCCATACTTTTGTAACAAATGAGCTAGTTCTTCTTCAAAAACAATTCCCAAAAGTTTTTTTGATTTCCTTCCCAAAAAACTCTTTTGAAGAGAAATACCCCACCAACTAAACAAAAGACTTCGCTTAGCTTTAGAATATGGTATTAGCATCAAAGAAGTCGTCTTCATCTCCATTTCAGAAAACTTAGTTTTTGCAGAGAGTAGCCACTGGTTACTCTTCTTCCCCCATACCACCTTACTCTGAGTTTCCTCAGCTTGTCTTTTCAGATCATCATATAAGCCCTGGAGTTCTAATAAGTAAAGAAGTAGTTCTTGCTTCTCTTTGTTTGTTACCCGATCTAATCCATTCTCTATCAAAGAAGTTGTGGAATCTTCCTTTAGAAGAAGGCTAAGAATCTCTTTTTCTAAGTACCTTTGAGAATTAAAGGACAAAGCAATTTTTTCAAAGTTAAAATGGTTATCTGTTTTTTGGTAAAGCCGCAAAAAACGTTGAGAGCGTATATCTAGCAAAGAATGAGAGGGATCATGTAAACTTTCTTGGTAGCTTTCCCCAGTATCCTCTAGTAAATTTAAAAGAGGAAAAACATTCTGAGTAACAGTAGGAAACAAAGGAAAATAAAAACGATTTCGATAGTGTTCTTCCTTTTTTCTCAACTCCGCCAGTTGCTTTTGCCATTTCGGATACCAGCGGTACCAAGAATCCATTTTCCGATGTTCTTTGCTATAGAAAAATTCGCGCTGAATTAGCTCATATAAACGTTGGATTTCCGAAAGAAGGGACTGAGCTTCCTTGACTCTTGCTTCAAACAGAATCTTATATTCCTCTTTTGTCCCCAAAGTCATTTCTTGCTGAGATTCAACAAAGCTAACATTTTCCATCTTGGGATTATTTTTTTCACGCTGAAACATAGGAGAATAATAAACATAAACAGCGTACTTACCTGGAATCATTTTATTCAAAGGGAAAGGTCCTAACTGGACAGCATAAACTCCTTCATGAGTTCTCAACAAGCTATCTTTGACAACCAACTCCCCCAAAGAGCTCAGAAATCGTAACTGAGCCTTTAAGACAACATCTACCGAAAAATAAGATTTTCCCTTAACCAAAAGGAACTGACCGTTTTCCTCTACTTGCCAAGAATGATCAAGAATCTCAATTTGAGCTTCTTGACCATAACTAAAATATCCATGTAGGAATAAACTTAAGTAAAAAAAACAAAAAATGCGCATTTCCCCTACTTTCCTTTTTTCCCAAGAGCCTCATTTTTTATCTTTTTCCTCTCTTCAATTAACCCCAAAACAACTTCTGTCGCTTTTATGAGTTGAGGGTCTTGCCCTAGACTTAAGTCTTCTTGGCTTATGGGAATATTATAATCAGGTTTTACCCCCTGACCTTCTAGGTTTTGTCCTTGTAAGGTATAGTAACCTCTACGAGGAACGCGAAAAGTCGCTCCATTAGAAAGCTGAACATCTCGTGTTCCTATAATTTCACCTGGCGTAGGTGTTCCTAGAACAGGCCCTAGTTTCAGTTCTTGAAAAGCATGGGCAAAAACCTCAGCATCGCTGTAGGATTTTCCATTAATGAGCAAAACAACTGGTTTATCCCAATATACTTCGGGTTGGGTTTGGCTTGCCCCGTCTCGGTCCCTATAAACCGCATAAGGAGGTATAATAAAAGTTGCCAAGAGTTCTTCGTGAATCAGTCCTCCCACATTGTTCCGAACATCCAAGACCATTCCGTCCATAACTTGAGAAAGACGCTTAACAATGGATCGAAACTGAACAAGGTTTGCTTGATTCATTTCAGATATATGATAATAAAGAACTTTCCCTTTGCAAAGAGAGTGTGTCAAAGAAATGCGCTCCCCTAACCATTTGTGGTAGTGTAATGTTTGAATATGCCCTTGGCTAACAGGTGATAGATTAACATACCTTCCTTTATTGATATTTCCTCCCGCCGCGACATAAACACGTATTTTCTTCCCCACTTTGTTCTGGAGAAAAGACACCATATTTGTTTGAGGAGTCACCACCGTATTTTCTACTTTTAGAATGTGATCTCCCTCTCTAATCCAAGCTTTATCCGCAGGGGAGTTTTTAAGAACTTTTTCCACGAGAAAACCTTTTTGCCCTGGCACTACTTTTAAAGTCCAGCCAAGATAGCCTGTTTGATTCTCTTGCCGATTATGTGGACCCGAAATACCCATATGAGAAGCATTCAACTCTCCTAGCATGCGCATAATAATAGAGTTAACCTCATAAGTAGTTTTAGATCGTAAAGCAATGGGACGATACTTCTCTTTCATCTTCTTCCAGTCTATCCCATGAAACTTAGAGTCGTAAAAGTGGGTCTGGATGATTTGCCAAGCTTCATCAAAAACTTGCCCATTCTCTTTTTCTAAATCAATTTTTAACTGGGCAAAGAAAGGAATTTTGTGTCCTGTTTTAACTTCCTGAGGAGCCTCTATACGGGCTAGACTTTTCTTGTTTCCGTTACTCGCTTCGTACATAATATACTTTCCATCAGGCGACCAGGAAGGTAAATTAGCTTGGGAAACGACATGCATTGACAACCCCCCCTGGGCGGAAACAACCCAAATAGAACTATCTCCTGAACTATCCACTTTCTCATAAGCAATCCAACGACTATCAGGCGACCAAGTAGGAACTTGGCACAATTCCCCAAAGGAAGTAAGAGCACGAGCATCATCTTCTGTTCCATCTACAGGCATAACCCAGATTTCATGACTTGCTCCCTTTCCCGAATCATAAGCAATCCATCGACCATCGGGAGAAAAAGCAGCATCGTCCTCATCTGTGTTTTTGTGGGTAACTTGGCGCAGATCACCTCCATCAACAGAAATAAGCCAGAGGTCACGGTTCCCACTCCTTTCAGAAGTAAAAACTAAACTTTTACTGTCTGGTGACCAATTATGAAAGAAATCATTACTGCTATGCTTAGTTAACTGGACTTCGCTTTTAGTTTTGAGAGAGTAAAGATAAATATCACTATTCTTATTTTGGTCAGAAGCATAAGCAATATATTTTCCGTCAGGGGAGTACCGAGGCCACTCTTTTTTATCATTTCCCTCGATAAGAGCCTTTGCTTCTCCTCCAAAAGAGGGCATTCTCCAAATATTACGGTTTAAAACAAAAGCAATTTGAGTACCATCGGGAGACCAATGTCCCATTTCATTGCCTTCTGTAACAAAACGTATTTTTTCTTGTTCCTTAATATCAGAAGAAACTGTAATCGGCACTTGCTTTGGCTTCTTAGTATCTAAATCCATCTTCCAGATTTGGTAGTTCATTTCAAAAACAACAGTCTTTCGGTCTAAACTAAAATGAGGTGACTGAACATCTTTTCCCATCTGAGTAAGAGCTTCCATTTCGCCTGTTTCTATTGATATTTGTCGCAGGTTATAGTTTAGCTTTTGGGGATACCTCGGATGAATGGCTTGAGCACTTAGGTAATAAACCAACTTTCCATCCTGGGAAAAAAAAGGAGTAATATCATTTCCAGAGTAATCATTCAATAGACGTGAGGTTGTCCCTTCAGAATCCGATAAATACAAATTCCAATTACTCACTCCTTGGTAGTTTTTTCTCCCAATAGAAACCTCACCTTGTCCAAAGACCAAACTTTTACCATCCAAGGAAAAACTTCCTTCTCCTCCGCCATGATAGGTCAAGCGGTATGGCATTCCTCCCTGAGTAGAGATTTTCCAAAGCTCATCTCCCCCTGACCGAAGAGAGGTAAAAAGCAACCACTGTCCATCCGGTGTCCAATCACAAAGATGATCGTGTGAACTATGAAAAGTTAATTGCTGAGGAGCTCCTCCTTCCGCTGGCATAACCCAAATATCAGGATTTCCACTCCGCAAAGAAGTAAAGGCAATCCATTTGCCATCCGGAGACCAACGTGCTTTCAAGTCATCTGCCTCGTGCAGTGTTAATCTCCGAGCACTCCCTCCATCATTTCCAACTACCCAAATATCTCCATCTAAGGTAAAGAGAATATGACTTCCATCGGGAGAAAGGCCAGGGTAAGTTAGCCCTTTTGCCAAAGATTTAGTTACTTGAGTAAGAGCAAAAAGACTCGAAATTTGTACAAGTACAAAAAAAAGACAAATACTTATCCAACTTTTCATAAAAAATCCTTCCTTAAGATGCTTTCCTCTAGTTGATTATCTTACCCTGCAACTTGAATACTTTCTATAACCCAGTCTACACGACCGCCTTTTTTCTTCTCTTGTCCTAAGTGAATATAAAGCAGTTTTTGTTTAACTTTTCCAGTAGTCGGAACTTTATAGCGGTACAGAGCCACAGCTCGTCTTTCTCTCATTTTTTTAGGGAAATAACGAAGAGATATAATCCGAATTCCTTCGAAGTAGCTTTTGAGTATGCCAACGGCTTGTTCCTTTGAATAACGTCCTTGAATTTGACGCGGCTTTTTTGAGCTATGGCAAGGGCCTAAATGAAGAGTAACTCTTACCGCTAAGAGTTTTTGCAGTTGGCGACAGTTTCGTTCTTTCCAAAGTTCTCCGATTTTCAAATAATGATGATAGGTTTCTGTTTTCTTACCCCACTTGGGAGATTCTCCCTGGGTAAAGGTAAGCAAAAAAAGGAGACAAAGAAGAACAATAATAAAATACCTTTTCTGTGAGTGCATATCAAATCTTTATCTTTGTAAGAGCTTTTTCAGCAAAAAACATTATCAAATGATAAATAAAAAAGAATATTTACTGGAAAGCTCTAAAATTTTTTATAGGAAGTTTCTAAAAAAATAGTACCTTATAAGAAAATTATAGCATCTATTTTGTTATAGGGAAAGTTTTGCCCTCAGGTTTCTAAAAATAATTCTATCAATAAGCTTTCCAAAATTTTGCTTGCAATCCCTATTTAAGCATCCTAGAATTAGATTAACACATAGGGAATTGGTAGAAAAACTGTTTTTTTGAAGAGAAGAAAAGTGTAAGGTTAACTCTCCTCATGGAATTAAATTCATCAGAAAAAAAAGAAAACTATTATGATAATTCTTTGTTGGTCATTAGATTTCAAGGAACTATAAATCATATTTGGTTGTTGCCAGAAGCTCCCGTTTCTTTTGGACGAGACAAAAACAATGACGTCAAACTGGCTCTTTTCCCCTTAGATGAGGTGACTTTTCAGTGGGCAACGGCAGATATAAGCCGAAAACATTTTGTTATAGAACAAAACGAAGGAAGATATTTCATCGAAGATAATACTTCCACAAATGGCACAAGTGTCGATTGTATTGCTCTACATGGACAAAAAATACAATTAAAGCAAGATCAAATAATTGATGTCGGAGGTGTTCTCGATTTAAAAGTTCACCTCCGAGAAAATTCACTTTGGCTACATCGAATAACAAATATGAGAGAAGAGTCATATCTCCTTTTTAATAAAGAAATCACCATTGGACAATCTTTAGATAGCACTATTTTTTTTGAAAATTCATCATTGTTTCCCTATCACCTTCGCCTAAGCTACAAAGATGGATTTTACTACATTTCAAAGCAAGACCAAGAAGCTAAAGTAATGATGAATACTATTCCCTTGGAACTATCTTCTCCTCGTATTTTGAATTCAGGTGATCAAATAACTATTGGGGAAATTGACATAGCTTTTAAACCTCAAAGAAAAATCTAAATTTTTCTTGCAATTTTTGTATTGTTTTGTTATATAATAATCAGAAAATGCGCTTGTAGCTCAATTGGATAGAGCAGTGGACTTCGAATCCGAAGGTTGCAGGTTCGAGTCCTGCCAAGCGTGTCATTATTACTCCCTAATCTTCCTCCCATATAAAAACTTCTTCTTTTATATCTTCCCAAACTCTTTAAACAACTAACAAACCATCCTCCTTTTTTGGAAACCATTCCTAATTAGAAGTTTTTTGGATCTTCGAAAAGTAAAGGATAGTCTATGATCCCAAAAGACAGTCTAGTCAAATATATTGACAACAAAAACAACATGCGTGTGATTGCGACCAACGCAACAATTACAGTGGATGATGCTCGTATACGTCATCGCCTTTCCCCTATTCCCGCAATTGCCCTAGGAAGACTTCTCGTTGGCTCTCTTTTGATGGCCTCCACCCTGAAAGATCATGCCGTTGTAACTTTACAAGTTTCTGGTGACGGCCCTCTTAATTTCTTAACTGCTGATGCCAGCTATGAAGGATATGTCCGAGGCTACTGTAGCGCTCCTGACTTAGATGTTCCTATTGCGAGAAAAGGATGGAACATTGCTCAGTGGATTGGAAAAGGTCTATTCAGTGTAAAAAAAATGATAGAGGAAAACACAAAACCTTATACGGGAATTGTTCCTCTCTACACAGGAGAAATAGGAGAAGATATAGCCTATTACTATTTCCATTCCGAACAAATTCCAACTGCTATCAGCCTAGGGGTTTACTTTGGCAAAGAAGGAGATATTACTGCTGCTGGCGGAATTCTTGTCCAAGCAATGCCTCCTCAAGAAGATAACTTTCTAGAAAGCCTCGGAACAATATTTTCGAAATCGCCCTCTATCTCTGAAATTATTGGTCAAGGAGCTGATGCCGATGGAATTGTCCAAGCATATTTACCTGGCTACTCTTTAGAGCATATGTCTACTATCTCTCCCATGTTTAAATGCACTTGTAACAAAAGTAAATCAGAAAAAGCTTTTTTTACTTTTGGAGCTGAGGAAGTAAAGTCGATGATCGATGAAGAAGGAAAAATTGATATTGTTTGTGATTACTGTGGTCAAAATTATTTCTTCGAAAAAGAAGATCTTGAAAAAATTCTAAAAAAAATCCAAGCAAGTCAAGTTAACCCTCCCAAAAACTAAAAAGGGTATTTATGAAAAAAATAGCCCCGTTTTATATAATGCTAGCAGCTTTTCTGTGGAGCTTAGATGGAATTCTCCGTCGTGAACTCTACACCATTCCTCCGGCAACTTTAGTTATGCTAGAGCATTTAGTTGGCTTAGTCTTATTCATTCCTTTATTCCCTAAAGCCTGGAGAAACATAAAGCAGCTAAACCGCAAAGAACTGGGTATAATGTTCGCAGTATCTATTTTAGGCGGGGCTATGGGGACAATTTTTTACACTGCCGCTCTTGCTGAGATTCATTACATCAAATACACAGTCGTGGTTCTTCTTCAACAAACCCAACCTCTTTTTGCTATTATTTTAGCCTGTATTATTTTGAAAGAAAGCTTAAACAAAAGGTACATTCTTTTAGCTATATTAGGTTTAATCTCGGCCTACTTTCTTTCTTTTCCTAGCTATAAGCCAAACATTACAGGCAAACCGGGAGAGTTCTGGGCCGCTCTTCTAGCTTTAGGAGCAGCTGTATGTTGGGGGGCAAGCACTGTTCTCGGCAAATTATTACTCCAGAAAATGGACTATTTTTCTCTAGCCGTTGCCCGATTTTGTATTGTTGTCCCTTGTGCCTACATTCTAAGTCTGTGTTTAGGGCAAAGTTTTTCTATCGCAGAAGTAACCTCTTCTCAGTGGCTTTACTTAATCGGTATAGCTTTTTCTGCTGGAGCTGTTGCCATGCTTCTGTATTACAAAGGTTTAAAAAATACTCCTGCCAAAGTGTCAACCCTTGTTGAGCTAACTTACCCAGTATCTGCTTTGTTTATCGGTTATTATTTCCTTCAGGAACGTATGACCATTGTTCAAACTATCTCAGGCCTTGCTCTCTTAATTGTTATCTTTTCTTTAGCTTCGTTTCAAGACCCTGAAAAAACAGAAAAAAAGACCCACGATTAAGGCGGTCGCTTATGAATATTCGAAGTTTATACAAAACCAAAGTAAAAAGACTATCAGAACAACTCTCTCGCGATGAAAAAATAGAAGCGGGATCTTCTATTATTCGCAACATACACGCTGCAGATATCGCCGACTTAATAAGTAATTTGTCCGATGAAAAGCAAGTTAGCATTTTTGATTCTCTAGATGGTAAACAAAAAGGTGATGTTTTTGTTGAGTTACCTGAAGATGTACAAGCCGAGGTAATCCAAGAGAGCGATAAAGACAAGGTTTTTGATCTACTCCAAGAACTGGAGCCTGATGAAGCGGTAGACCTTCTCACACTCCTACCTAGCGAAGAAAAAGAGCAACTTCTCTCTCAGCTTCCTAAGCATATACAAACGAAACTACGGCAGTTACTTTCTTACAGCGAAGAAAGTGCTGGGGGAATTATGACCCCCATCTTAATGAAAGTAGGAATGGAAGCAAGAGTTTCTGAAGTTCTGGATCTAATAAAAGCATGCAATAAGGAAGAAATGCTCCTTTATGTTTATGTTGTAGATGAAGAGCATAAACTAACAGGCGTGGTTCCCCTCCAAGAAATCGCTATCGCAGAAAAAGACTGCCTAGTAAAAGATATTATGCAACTCAACCCTATTGTTGTAAATGCTCACGACGATCAAGAGTTCGTTGCCCAAACTGTGTACAAGTACAACCTTTACGCCGTCCCGGTAGTCAACAACTCAGGACAACTTCTCGGTCGTGTTACAATTGATGACGCCGTTGCCGTTGCCCACGAGGAGGCCGTGGAAGATGCCTACCTAATGGCAGGAATGGATGCAGAAGAAGTTCATATAGCTTCAGGGTTTACTGTCGCTTGCATGCGCCTGCCTTGGCTTTTGACCTGCCTTTTAGGAAGCCTGATTTCTGCCTTTGTCCTAAACCACTACGAAGCCACTCTGACAAAATATATTGCTCTCATTACTTTTCTTCCGGCGATTTGTGCCATGGGTGGAAATAGTGGACTCCAGACCTCAACTGTAACTATTCGTAATCTAACTTATGGAGAAGTCTTCAACAAGAATCTTCGCCAAGTCATTCAAAGAGAGCTTCTTTCTGGTTTCATTATTGGAGTCGGCTGTAGCCTATTCGTTGCAACGATTAGCACATTATGGATTGGCAGCCCCATCTATGGCCTAGCCATTGGAATATCTATGTTCTTTACCATTTTTCTCTCCACCTGCTCTGGATTTTTTGTTCCTCTCTTTTTCAACAGAATAGGAATTGATCCGGCAATTTCTTCGGGCCCTCTCATTACAACAATCAACGATGCAATGAGTGCTCTCACTTATCTTTCTGTGGCAACTTACTTATTTCATGTATTTGCTTAACAAGGGCTAGCTATGAAACAAATGAAAAAGTGGTTTTTCGTTATGATTTTATTGTGGGCTTTTATTATTTGGCAAACCCACAAAAAACAAGCTATGAAAAAAGAAGATATAGCCCCACTCAACGAGAAAATTCACAAAGCCATCTACCAAGAAAATTTTCCTTTGGCTATTGATTTATTAGAGAATGCTTTTAAAAAAAATCCCAAATTAGAAAAATTCCCTTACCTTTTAGCTAACTTGTACTTACAAGAGCAGCAACTAGATAAAGCACATTTCTATATTGATACAGCTCTAGAGCTATTTCCCGATAATCCCGATTTCCATCTCTTTAAGGGTAGAGTTTTTCTAGCTGAAGGAGATACAAAAAAAACTCGTCTATGGTATTGGAAAACTTTACAGCAAAATCCGACCTTTTTGTCCGTTCACCTTGCCTTAATTGATTTAGATATTGAAGAGCTTGACCTAGCTTCTGTTCCTGAAAAAATTACAAAATTAAAAGAATCCTTCCCTCAAGAGTTAGAGCAGTATCCTGAGTTTCATTGGCTTGAAGGAAAATATGCTTTTCTTTCCGAAAAATTTCCTCTAGCCGTAGCTTCGCTGGAAAAATTCTTACAAATCCGCCCTTTGGTCATAGAAGCTCGTATTATGTGGGGAAAAAGCCTTGCTGCCCAAGGTAAACTTTCTCTTGTTCACAACTATTTTAATCAGATTTTACAAAAAGAAAAACGTCTAGATCGAGATTTTTATCTTTCTGCTTATAGCCATTTCCTAGATCCTAACACAGCTCTTTCTATCCTAGAGCAAAGTTCATCTAATCTTCTCAAAGAAAAAAGCCTCAGCATTCTTTTTAGGCAGGGAAAATATGAATTAGTCGAAGAAAAAATTACAAAATTAAAACTAACGGGCTACCAGAGTCTATCTTTAGATGTTCTTTCTCTAGAAAATTACACTTGGCAGAAACAATTTTCATCTGCGACAGACATTCTCAAAAGAATAACTCAAAAGAAATTCCCACAAGCTAATGCTCTGTCTAAACAAGTCCAGTTAGCCTTAGCCCAAGAAAATTTTTCTTTCGCCAAAAAACTTCTAGAAAAATCAAATAACTCCTCTCTCGTCGTTTCAAAAACGAAGTTTTTTTTAGAAGGAGAAATTTATCATCAAGAAGGTCTCTGGAAAAAAAGTCTAGCCAAGCTGCTAAATCAAGAAAAACAAATGCCAGAGGACTTTCCTTCTCGATACCAACTCTATCAAAAAATAGTAGAAGTCGCTCTATCCTCTCAAGAAAGCTCTTTAGCCCAAAAATATATATCCCTCCTTTCTCCTCAAGAGTCATCAGCGATCAATTGGTATCATTTTTTCTTTATTTGGCAAGGAGTTTTACACTTAGAGAAGGGAGATAGTTTGTTAGCTGAGCAAACTTGGAAAAAAGGTTTGCAATTCCCATGGGAAAAATACATAATAAAAGGCATAGAAAAAGAAATTTTAGAATGGATAAGTGAAAAAAGTTTCTCCCAACAATTAGAGCCATTTTGCGGGATACCTTTTCTCGGTAATGATGTTTGTTACTTCTTGGGTTTGGGGCATGAATTAAAAGGAAATATTCCTCTCGCACAAAAATTTTATAAAAAAGGGCTTCAAAAAAGCCTCGGTCGAGAATTCCCTTACTACCTTTTAGCTCAAAAATTAGAAAAATAGTTCAAAAATTAGAAAAATAGCTCAAAAATTAGAGAAATACATCGGAAAAATAGACCAAGAAAACAGATAAAGTAAGAAAAGAAAAAAAAATGAAATTTTATTTGACATGCCCTCAACAAGCTAATATACTATACACCAAGAAAAATAAACTCTGACCTCCCCTATGCCCCAATGAGTATCAATTGCTCGTTGGGGTTTTTTTTTTGGAAGTCTCATTCTTGGAGATTTGGAAAAACTATCATGAGACGTACTATCTCTCGTAAAGAGATGGGCGACTTGCTGAATCTTTTAAAATCAGATGATGTTGCCGAAAGAGAAAGTGCTACAAAAGATTTTAAAGAACTGGGGTTAAGAGCTGTACCAACCCTGATACAGGCGACAAATAGTGTGAATACAAAGATTCGCCAAGGCGCTATTCGTATTTTAGGCCACCTAAATGTTCAAAGAGCCAAACAAAATTTCTTAAAAGCATTAGATGATGATGAAAAATCTGTTCGCCTAGAAGCATTAGAAGCATTAGGAAATATTGATGCCAACGATTCTTTGGCAGAGCTAATAAAAAAACTCAATGATAATAGTCCAGAAGTACGTAATAAAAGTATATTGGTAATATCAAAGTTTGGTGAAGCAGCCATACCTTACCTCATACAATCCCTGCAAAGCAAAGACTTGTTATTGAGCGAAGCCGCCATAGAAACTCTAGGAGAGATGGGGACAAATGCCCTCCCTCATCTTTTTTCTCATATGCAAAGCCCTCTCTATGCGGTAAGAGAGGGAATCATCGAAAGCCTAGGAAAAATAAAGAACAAAGACGCCGTAAACTATATTCTCCATGCTCTTACTGATGATGACCAAGGTGTTCTAGAAGCAGCTATCGAAGCACTAGGAGAAATTGGAGAGCCCTCTACCGCGCCTTACATTTTACCTTTTATCCAATCAGAACACAGTAGCGTTAGAAGAGAGGTTATTCAAGCCTTGGGAAAGCTCAAGTGCAACTCAGCCACTCCTTATTTAGTGCATATTTTACAAGCTGAGAAAAATGCTTTTCTTCGTATTCTGGCCGCCGAATCTTTGGGAAAGATCTCGGACTTGACAGCCCAAAAACAACTAAAAATAACAGCTGAATCTGATACAGATAAAGATGTTCGTCAGGTAGCAAAAGAAGCTCTTGATGGTATTCGTTAGAAGGAGTTAAAAGTGATCGACCTCGTCGTGATGATTAACTATACCCCCAAGAAAACAGGTCTCCCCTTCCATCAATACCCAAAGCTCTTTGAAACAGCTTACGAACCCATTTTTGATCTATTGCAAGAGCTATCAATCCCTGTTGTACACTGTTTTTCAGCACGAACATTAGAGATTTTTCAAAATCAACGTAAACAAAATCTTCTGGATGCCTTAACCCAATGGCAAGAATCTGACTTAGTCGAAGTCGCCATAAAAGGTTATAGCTCAGCTTTTTTTTCTAACTTACCAGAAGAGGATATCTACCATCAACTCACTTTTGCTCGAGAAATAGAGAAAGAAATGTTAGGAGAACCCTCTACAGGATTTATCCCTGAGGAAGGCTGGCTAGATGTCTTGACTCCTGATGTTCTACAGAAATTCAATTTTCGCTGGACTCTTGTTTCCGGCCAATATTTTCTAGGACAGCACGGACAAAATGTGAACAATCTCTCCCGTTTGAAAAAAATTTCAGGATTAAATGGCTCTTCTATCGATACCTTCTGTACCCTTGTCGAAACAGAGGAAAGAATTTCTCAACAAATTGATCACATTTTTTCTGATCAAGTTAATGCTAAAGAAACAGTAAGCGATCTATGTCGCTTTCTAGAAGCTTGCAAAGCTTCTAAACCTGTTTTAGTATTAAAATTCTCTGCAGAAGCTCCTTTTTTTCAAAGTTCCACGATCGCTTCGCTTCAGCGACTAAGATTTTTTTTACAATGTTTGCAGAGTGTAGGATCTTTTAACATTACAATTCCAAAAACTATACAAAGAAAATCTCAAGGAGAACCAGAAGATATCTATATGGACTTAAAAAAGGATCAACGCTTAGATATCCTTTTTAAAGAAGCAAGGGAAGCCATTTTACGAGCAAAGAACAAAAATCCTGACTCTATTCTTTTACGTCGAGCTTGGAAAAATTTGCTAACAGCTCAAGAATATGAAGTCGATAATACTCAGCACTTGCCTCATTCATGGCAAGAGTTTGAAGGAATTCCCGGAGATTTTTACGAATATATTAGTGCTTGTGAACTCGTTCAAGCAGCCAAAAGAAACGCTGAAAGTGTTTGAAGATCCAGGAAAAGCGAAAAGGCGATCGCTTTTAAAACTCAAGAAGAAGCTTCGCAAGAATTTCTGAAAAAGTTTTAGAAGAGGAAAGTCCGGACACCATAGGACAGGATGGTGGGTAACGCCCACCGGAAGTAATTCTAGGGAAAGTGCCACAGAAAATATACCGCCTATTTTTAGGTAAGGGTGAAATGGTGAGGTAAGAGCTCACCGCAAAGATGGTGACATCTTTGGCAAGGTAAACCCCATCCGGTGAAAGATCAAATAGAGAAGATAGGAGCTGTCCGCTCCGTTTAAACTTCCGGGTAGATCGTAGGAGTTTTTTGGCAACAAAAAGCCTAGATAAATGATCGCCTCTTTGATAGATTAAATAGATTAAAACAAATCAAAGAAACAGGATCCGGCTTATTTTTCACTTTTCTCTGGATCTTCTTTTTTTTTTAGAAGAATAGGGCATGTATCATTATTATGAGAAATTATGAGAAATTCTGAATTGGGAAAATTAATAGAAAACAGATATATTGTTGAAAAAATTCTCGCTCAAGATGAGCTAGGTGATATAGTGCAAATTTGGCATTTAGACTGGGAGCGCTCCCTTTATGCTAAAAGGATTAAAATATCATCCCAGAACAGAGATCGTCTACTGGAAGAAGGACAAACTTGGGTAAACCTAGGAATACACCCGAACATCATTGGTGCTCACTTCATCTCTCAAGTCCAAGATAATCTCTATCTTTTTTTGGAAAGAGACAAAGGGCAAAGATTATCCCAAATTTCTCCAGGAGAAGCCTCTCCTTATTCCTCTCAGTTTATTGAAACAGCCTTGCAAATAGCTTACGGATTGCAACATCTCCATGAAGAAAGAATTGTCCATGGCAACATTCGGCCCGATAATATTTTGCTTAACAAAAAAGGACAGGTCAAAGTTTCCAACATTCGCTGGGCTTCTTGGGAAGGAGTAGAGAACGCAACAAAAGGCTTACGTAATCCATTTCTTGTTCAAGAACAAAACTCCAGAGAACTAGACCCCCGAATTCTCCTAGCTTATTTTCCTCCAGAGCACTTCACCCGCAAGTCAAACCAAAAGCCATTGTCTTTTGCTAATGATGTTTATGGTTTTGGCGTTCTCCTCTATTATCTTTTCACAACAAAACTACCTTTTTATGACGACAAGAGCGAAGTAAAAAATCTCTTCTCTTCTTACACTCGCCTTCATAACGAAGTTGCAATTCCTCCTTTAAGAGAAATAGCCCCGAGTGCTTCTCCTGCTCTTTGTGAGCTAGTAACCCAGTGCCTAGAAAAAGATCCCTCATTGAGGCCTTCATTTTCTTCTATTTTAAAAAATCTTCAATCGATTTATAAAGCAGAGAACCAAGCTCCCTATATTTTTGAAGAATTAGAAGAAACAGAGCTAATATCCATATCTCTAAACAACCAAGCTTTGGGCAAAATCGACGAAGGTGACTACGAAAGAGCCGAAGAATTTTTACAAGAAGTAGCTCTCTTACACAATCAGAGGGTAGGAGCTATTCTTAATCTTAATTTGCTACGTCTAAAGAGTAGTCGTATCACGGTATCTCAATACTTAGACAAAACCCGATGCATTAAAAGTATTGATCCGCTCTTGGTTCTACACACTCAAAGTTTAGTTTGTCTAGAATATGGAAGTCTTATCCAAGATGTTCTAGAAGAATGGAAAAAAGTGCCTTTAGCGGATAAAAACGAAGAAATCCTTATGCTAGAAGCCAAACTATACTATCGATTAGAACGCTATCAAGAAGCAATGGATCAATTAAATAACTTAGCCAAACAAGGATACGATGGCGCAGATCTTTGGTATCTACTTGGAGCTGCTTGTTTTGCTCTTGACCACCACAAAGAAGCCCAACAAGCTTGGGAAACAGGATTACAAAAACAACTCCCTTTAGTTGACTTACTGATTGCTTATGGTATGCTTCTCGCAGTAAAAGGAGAGTGGGCTAAAGCCCGAAGTTATTTTGATGAAGGTATTCGTAACACCCAAAACTACGCTCATTCTCGCAAAATCACCTCCACATGGAGCCATATCTATACCGACATAGCAAAACCTGAGGCCGAAGAAGAAGATGAAGAAAAAGCAAAGCAAGGTGTACTCCTGCATCAACTACAAAAAGAAAAAAAGACTACTGTCTTAGCTATATCGGCAAATGGACGAAAAGCCGCTTCTTGTGGGAGTGACAAAATTATTCAAGTCTGGAACCTACGAGAGGGAACATCCATTGCTCATTTATCCCAAGACACAGATAGAATTAACAGCATAGCAATATCTGATGATGGTCTAATTGTTGTGGCGGGAGGGTGGGATAAAAAACTCTTTGCTTGGGATGTCCTAAGCAAAACCTGTATTGCTACTCTAGAAGGACATGAAGAAGATATCACTGCCATTAGCTTAAGTCCTGATGGAAAAATAGCAGCTTCAGGAGACAGAAGCGGTCATATTTTTATCTGGAGTATTCCAGATAAAAAACAAACCGCTTCTTTAGAAGGGCATAAAAGTGCAATTAAGAACTTGTCTTTAGCAACAGATCAATCACGAATTGTCGCCAAAAGTTGCGATGGGAAAATTCGTATTTATGAAAACACATCTCAAAGAGCTTGTCCTTGCTGGGTTCGAGCGCCATATTTGCTAGAAGAGCTCTCTCAGCCAAAGCCTTTGGAGGAATGCCAAAAACTACAGGTTATAAAAGAAAAAGCACAAGCATACGCAGCCGAAAATAATATTCTTCAAAGCCTTCATGAGTGGCAAAAGATACGAGATTTGTCCAGCGGACAAGGTTATTTTTCAGCAACAGAGCATATTATCACACTAGCCCAATCTCAAAAACTATCTTTGTCCAAGCTAAAAAGAGCTATAGAAAAATCTATATTTCTTCACAAAAGTAAAGTCTACGATTTTGTAGTAACTTCTACAAATAGTTTTTTTTCAGCGACAGAAGACTCCATCTATCGCTGGCAAATACAAGAAGGAAGCGGTGATATTTTTTGGGAAAAACCTCGCTTTAAAATTAGATGCCTAAACTCTTACGATGAAGGAAAAACCTTTTGTTTCGGAGGAGATGACAATAATGTCCGTCTTTGGTCTCCTCATAGTGATAGCTGGAAAAATCTACAAGGCCACACGGGTTGTGTACACTCTTTATACATTAGCAAAAAAAGCGATACCCTCATTTCGACAGGTTCTGATGGAACACTACAGATATGGGATAGAAAGTATGGGCAACCGCGGGGGATTTGCCACGGCCCCCAAAAACACATGGTAGCCTTAGCTGTGAGAGAAGATGAGAATCTCGCGGTTACCAGCGCCTTAGATGGCTCCATACACTTTTGGGACTTAAACAATAGAGAACCTATAAAAAGAATAGCAGAACCTTCCTCTCCTCTCTTCTGTTTGCAAAAAAGCAATGACACTTCTTTTATTTCTGGTGGCTTAGACGGATATATTCGAGAATGGAATTTTGAAACTGGTCAATCGACAGAATCTTTTCTTGCTCACAACCAACCGATTACAGCCTTACATCTTCGCCCAGAAAAGAAGCTTCTTCTCTCGGGAGGATTAGATGGTGTGATTAAGTTGTGGAACTGGGAAACAAAAGAATGTCTTTTTCAAACAAAAGGACATCTATCTTCTCTCACAAAAGTATACATCTCACAAGATGGCTTTTGGGGATATTCGGCAAGCACAGATTGCACAGTTAAACTCTGGGCTTTTGAATGGGAATTTTAGGTAATTTTTCTTCCATTTCATTTTTGATGTAAACCTATTGTGATATCATAGTAAATTCTATTTTCCATTTTTTTACTCTTTAAAAACGAAAATTTCAATCATGATGCAAGTAACTTCACTCAATACAGTCATCGGAAATTGTGTTACTTCTTTACCGCAAAATGATCAAAGTAAAATTGTTGTGGTAAATCCTAGTAATGCAACCGCTATAGTGACCTCTCATACTTCTCTAGAAAATAGAGAGACTTTATCTAATCACGAGTTTGCTAAGATTTTAGCCAAAACTGACCGCTTAAAAAGTGAGGTCGAAAATTTTCTATCGGAAGACAACCGTATCCTTGTCGTACTACTACATCCTTTCCGACGAATTCTCAACGAACAACACAGAGAAATCAAAGTAAGTAACTACGATTGGCTTAAAGATATTCTGGACACATATCATCTCAAGTTTAAAGAAATTCCTGCCGCCAGTTTTACAGTTACAGAGTACGGAGAGGATAGTCCTTTTGGTGATTACCTAGGACAATTCGATCATAAAGTCACAGTTTCTGCAGAAGGACATTTTCACCCTTTAGCCATCGCTAACAAGCATAATAAAGCGATTGCCTTCAGCATACAGCACAAGAACTCGAGAATCGTTTTCTTGCCTAGTTTTCTAGGCATTGGTAATCAAAAAACTTTAAAAACAGCTCTAGCAAAGGCCTTTGATCGAGAAAATTGGCCTCCTCCTAAGCCTTCCACCGAAATAAAACCTCAGTGGCTCAAAACCTACTCTTTTCCCAAAACAAAAGAACTCGAAATAAAACTAGGAGAACAACAAAAAGAAATCCTTCATCTAGAGCAAGAATGCGAAAAAATTTATCATAAACTATCTCGTTTAGAAGATACTCAGAAAAATATTCTTGCCGGTAGTTTTGCTGACACAATCAATGCTATTTCTTTTCTCTTCAACGAGTGGGGTTTACAAGTTCGTCGTAAGGGCCACGTTTTAAGGTTTACTAAGGATTCCTTTAAAGGTGTAGTCTTAACAGCTGTTTGTGAGGGGAAAGCCTCTCTTTGGCTAGGAGAAAAGCTCGTTAAGCTCTGTCGAGGAGAAGCAAAAGGAATTCTAGTCGTAAACGCTCATCGACAACTCAATCCAAAAGAGCGTCCTTCTTCTATAGTGACAGACTCCTTAGAAAAGTTTGCCCAAGAACACAATATCGCTTTAATTTCCGTTTTTGATTTTTTCCAAGCTTGCTGCTTAGACCGAAAAGAACTTCTCGACTTACTTTGGGAACAATCAGGAACCGTTACTCCTCCCTTTGATCTTTGGAAGCCTCAAGAAGATTCTCTGGAAGAAATATCTACAGAAATTGATTCTGAGAATGAAGAGGATGATTCTGAAAATGAGGAAGAGGGTGAGCTTGAAGAAAAAGTTCTTGAGTCGGAAAAGGATGGAGTTTTTGAGTTTTCTGAGGAAGAAAATGGAAAAGCCGATTCTGATGATGATGATTTGGATGATGACTAGACGTCAAAAAATCTAAAACCGTTCGAAGGCTTATTTTATGTTCCCTGGAGGGCGAGGCTCCTGCCGAGCAGGGGTTGTGATTGGCCCCTGATGGTATTAGGGCACATTCATTTGCCATAGGTTTCATATTGAAAAAACGTTTTATATCGCGGGTGCTCCTGCCGCGCCGGGGTTGTGCGAAGATTACAATATCAAGAACAAAGCACATCCCCTGTTCGGCAGGAGCCTCACCCTCCAGGGAACATGGTGCTTAGAACGGTTTTCGATCATCTTTTTCTTTAAAGATTTCAGATAAGCCTTGTCCCTACTTGTCTTTAAAATCCTCAAGCATATCATTCAAATAGCTGCGCGTAGCTCCGTCTCCAAAATTAACCGAAGAATTTAGTTTTTCCGGTAGTTGATCAGGAAACACCAACCAAGAGTGTAAAAATGTGTTGCGAGCTTCTTCTAAGTTACCCACTTTATATAAGCTGGCTGCCAAACGAACATAACAAATCAAACGTAGCTCTTCGTCTGCAAGACCATGACCTAAGCCCTGCCGATAGTTAATTATAGTATTCGGATATTGAGCTGCTTGAAAGAAGGAACTTCCTTTTTTGTAAGGCTCTAAACCTTCATTGCTAGTAGAGATAATAAAATCTTTCATTCGTGCGACCTTTTGAGCTTCGGCAACAGATTTATCTGCGGTCAAATCACCTTGCCAACTAGCCGGAAAGATAATTCCACTTTCTCCCGAAAAATCGCGAGCTTTTCGAGAATAGACTATTGCATTTTTTTTATCTCCGTCCAAATAATGAGCACCTGCGGCAATAGTTGCAACTGTCATTGTCTTATGTCTCTCTTGGCTATCGGAAGGATAGTTATTATCAGCATAGGAAGAAGCTGCGGTCTTCAACTGAGGATAGTTTCCTTGCATATTCGTCGACTGAGCGATCATATCTTCATAAGATCCGGGAGAAGAGGAAGGAACTTCTGAGAGCTCACTGACTTGACTACCAAGGTTTTCTTCATTTGAGGTAAAATTTTTTGAGGTAAAATTTTCGGGAGTCGTATTTTCATTTGTAACTTGATTCTCAAGCTTAGTCGGAGGTGTTTCCGGGGTGCTCGTGCAGCCTACTAAAAAACACATTAGAGCCAAACTAAGCCACACACTTATTAGTTTCCTAGTACTTTCCATGTTTCCTCTTGCCTGTCAATTTGAATAATGATGTCTTGGTTATCACCAAACCGAATGGTATTAGTTATTTTTTTAGGATCGCTGTATTGTTCTCGACCATCAGAGAGAATTTTTACGCCAGTAAAGGTTAAGCTTAGAGGATAGTTACCAGGTGCAATATCAACATAGGCTTGATTGGCCATATTCAAAGCAACTTCTCTATCTCGAATAGACATTTTTAAATCATCGTGGGTGTAGAGAATTTTTAGAGAATATTTTTCCAAAGGAGTGACCATGGGAGTGCCATCTTCGGACACAGCACTAGAATCATTTGCAGATTTTATTTGGGTTGTCGGAATAGAATCACTTCCCCCCGAGCTAGAAAAAAAAGAGCCTAGATCATCTCGAAAATAGTGGCCCACGAGTAGAAAGAGAAATATTAATATTGCTATTGATATTTTTTTTACTTGTTCTCTGTTAAAAAGAGGGCTTTTATTAACAGAAGAAGAAACTAGAATATCTTCTTCTTCATACTCCATTTCTTCTAAAGACTCCGAATTTTCTTCAGAGTCTTCATCTTCAAATTTTTCAAAAGCATCCTCTATCTCTGTTACTCCTTCAGGTAGCTCATCTTCTTCATTATCTTCTTCATTATCTTCTTCTTTATCTTCTTCTTTTTCCTCTAGTGCTTCATCTTCAACTACTTGCATAGAAGAGGAACTGTCATCATCTTCTTCTTTATCTTCATTTAAGCTTTCTTCCAAGTGGTCAAGTGCTTCAATCCAATCTACAGGCTGAGGACACTCTTCAAAAGACGTTGCCATAATCGTTTGTCGAAAAAGATCTCCCAAAGGTTCCGCCATTTGATAGAAAGACTCCATCACCTCTGCCATATAAGGGTCTCTTTTGCTTAGAAGCATTTTTTGAGAAAAATTAACCCCTTCTCCAGGAGAGCTCGTACCTTTTTTAGTGAGAAGAATTTCTGCAATTAAGATAGAGAGAGCAAATAAGTCGGCTTTTTCTTGCCAACTCTTATTTTTATCCCATGATGTAGAATCAATTCGAAGCCAGGGAGCAATGTAACCAGGAGTTCCTACCATACTATTTTCAGGAAGACTTAGAGAAGAGTGATACATGCTATCCCAATCCACCAAGTAAACAACATACTCCTGCAAATCTAAAAATAGATTTTCATGAGAAAGATCTCGATGGGCACACCCTGCTTCCATTAGAAGATCTATCGATTGGCTCAAATTGCGAGCAAATAAAAGCCTCTGTCCCAGAGGAAGATTCAGTTTTCCCGTCTTCAAGTTTTGGGCAACTTGCTTCCAAGATTTTCCATCAACCTTCTTCATCAGAATGCAACCGTCGAGCCAGTTCTCAAAATCAGGTCCTGTATAGAGTCCTTCACTCACTTGAAGATCTTTTTTAGCTAGAACAACACGACGACTTGCACTAGAAAAGGTAATACCAGGAGGGGCCAGAGAACGAATAGCGTTAAGGTAATCTCGATCTAATTGGCGAGGAGGGTGAAATTTTTTGAGAATCCACTCTCTCTTGTTACTTTTTTGCACCAAATGAAAAGCTAGCCCCTGTTTACCCTCTTCATAATAAGCCAGATCTTTCGACTGGTGATGCGGCTTTGGGTAGAGTCTAGCTCCTCTAATAAAAGCTGGTAGTTGCGAATTAAGCCATAGATTTGCAGTATCCACACAGATCTCCCATCAAGAAAAAAACTGCGGCAGACGGATGTCTGCCGCGATAATGTTACCTACCCAGCTTTTTCTTCCTGTTTAACCGACTCACTTTGCTGAGCCATGAGTTGTGCGGTGTACTCCATCATTTTCTGCAGTCTTGTCACCGTATCCTTAGTTTCGACGGGAGAACCATCCAAAAGCAGAGCATTATCAACTAATTGTTCACAATACATCTGGAGCATTTCTTCTCGAGGATTACTCTCATAAACTTTGGCCATTTGGGCAATCAAAGGGTGCTTGCGATTCACTTCTAGGATTCTTTTTACCATTTGGTAGTTTTCATCCATTAGTTTCATCATTCTTTGCATCCCAACTCCCATGCTATCTTTTCCGCTAACCAAGCAGCAGGGACTATCAACCAAACGTTTGGATTCTCTGACGTCAGAAACTCTTTCTTTCAAAGTATTTTTGAAAAAGCCTAAAAGATCATCAAAGGATTTGTCAGAAATACTTGCTTCTGTAGTTTCTTCTTCATCTTCTTTTGTTTTCTCTGTGTCATCAACACTATTGAGAGAAACCTCTTCGTTGTCCACTCCAGAGAATTTTTTATCTTGGTACTCTCGAAAATCTTCAAAAAGAAAATCATCTAAAGGGTCTGTTAAGTAAAGAACCTCTACTCCCTTTTTGCGAAAAATCTCCAGGTTAGGATTTTTTTCAATGATTTCCCTGTTCTCGCCTGAGATATAATAGATATCTGTTTGATTCGGACGCATCCGCTCAACATATTCTTTTAAAGTAACCAAGCCTTTTTCATCTTCACAGTGAGAAGAATTAAAGCGTGTTAAATCTGCTATTTTTTCTCTATTTGCATAATCACTACGGTAACCTTGTTTTAAGAACTTTCCGAAGTTATTCCAAAAAAGAGTATAATCTTCTGGCCGTTTTTTTGCCATTTTAATTAGGCTATCCAAGATTTTCTTGGCCAAATTATTGTTGATTTTTTGGATGATTTGATTTTGCTGTAAAGTCTCTCGAGAGATGTTTAAAGTCAAGTCATCGCAGTCAACAACTCCCCGAGCAAAGTGAAGATATTGTGGCAAAAGCTCTTCGCAATCCGACTTTATAAAAACGCGCTTAGCATACAAGTGAACACCTTTCCATTTTTCAGGCATTTGGTGTTTCATATCCCAAGGCACTTCTCGAGGAAGATAAATTATGCTATAGAATTGGATGGGGGCATCAAAAGAAAGGTGAATACACTCTAAAGGCTCATCTTGCATATGAGTAAGGTATTTGTAGAACTCATTGTACTCATCCTTGGTCACTTCTGATTTAGATTTTGCCCAAATAGCAGAAAGCTTATTGGCTTGCTCTTCACCTAAGAAAATAGGATAAGATACAAAGTCAGAGTACTTACGAATAACCTCTTTGAGTTTCCACTCTTCCAGAACGCTTTTCTCGTCTTCTTTCAGATGCAAGGTAATTGTAGTACCACGCTCAGCGTCTTCTACTTCACTAATACTGTAACTTCCTAAACCATCCGAAACCCAACGATAAGCTTTTTCTTCCGGCTTATAAGAGCGAGTAACAAGAGTTGCTTGGTCTGAGACCATAAAAATGGAATAAAAACCTACTCCAAATTGACCGATCAGGTTTACTCCACTTTCACCTTTCTCTTTCTTTAGAGTATCTATAAAAGATTTTGTTCCAGAATGAGCAATAACTCCGATATTTTCAATAATATCTTCCTTAGTCATTCCAATTCCACTATCTTTAATGGTTAAGGTACCCTTGTCTTTATCCCAAGAAACTTGAATTTTTAGCTCTTGGTCTTTTCCATGAACTTCACTGTTTGTTAGCATATGGAAACGAATTTTATCTAGAGCATCAGATGCATTAGAAATCAATTCGCGAAGGAAAATCTCTTTTTCGGTATAAAGAGAGTGAACCAAGATATTCAGAAGCTCTTTAACTTCTGCATTAAATTCATATTCTTTTTGATTTTTTCCCTCATCGACAACGTCGGTAACGTCGACAACGTCGGTAACGTCGACAACATCGGTAACATCGACAACGTCGGTAACATCAATGACATTTTCGGAAGCAGATTCGACGTTTGCTGTTTCTTCTTTGGGCTCACTGGCCTCTTGATTTTCTGAAGCTGATTCTGAGTTTTCTACGGAAACAGTAGGCTCAGTGTTTTTTTCTTGTGAGGCAGCTTCGGGAGCCTCGCTATTTTCTGAATGGATGTTTTTTTCTTCACTCATAATTTAGTTTCTCCTCGTTTTTTTACTAAATAATGTCATTAAAAATTAAATAAAAACATTTTAGTATACGAAGAATAGATACTTAGTTGACCTGTACAATTACGTGTCCCAAAACTTTGTGGAACCGCTACATAATATATTACTCGAAGAGAAGATGCAAGAAGAAATAGACTCTTTCCCGACAAAACTTTCCCTAGTTTTCTCTTCTCAGACATATTAAAAAAAAGCTTGACAAACGAATATATTTAATGTATAAGTAGGTCAATGAAAAACAAAGACGCGGGGTGGAGCAGTCAGGCAGCTCGTCGGGCTCATAACCCGGAGGTCGCAGGTTCGA
>JAJDCR010000157.1 GCA_029260735.1 Planctomycetota bacterium | reverse complement strand
TAAAATAAATTCTAAAATAAATTCTAAAATAAATTCTAAAATAAATTCTAAAATAAATTCTAAAATAAATCCTAAAATAGATCCTCAAACACTAGAAGAAAAAACACAAGAGTACTTGAAAAAAGACCTGGCTTCTCTTTTGAAACTTCCCTTCTCTAAAATAGACGTGAAAGCCCCTTTCGAAAAGTATGGCATGGATTCGATTTTGGCCATGAACCTGACCAAGCAATTAGAAAAAACCTTTGGTTCACTTCCTAAAACGCTCTTTTTTGAATACGAGAGTATTTCAGAATTAGCTTCTTACTTTATGGACTCCTACGAATCGAAACTGGTTTCTTTGTTTTCTCTAAGTTCCCCTCTTTCTTCCGAAGAAAAATCAACAAATTCCTTAGCAAGTGCCCCGATCTCTGATTCTAAGGAAAAAAAAGAGAAGCCTTTTGCTTATGCCCAAACCGCTCCTAAAAACTCCCACTCTGAGCCTTTAGAAATCGCCATCATCGGGTTAAGTGGCCGTTATCCCCAATCTGCAAACGTCCAAGAGTACTGGAAAAACTTACGAGAAGGGAAGAACTGCATAAGGGAAATACCCCCCGAACGATGGAACTGGAGAGACTACTTCAGTGAAGATCGAAGTAAAACGGGTTCTCACTACAGCAAATGGGGCGGGTTTATTCAAGGAGTAGACGAATTTGATCCTCTATTCTTTAATATCTCTCCTCGAGAAGCAGAGTATATCGACCCCCAAGAACGTCTTTTTTTAGAGCATACCTGGATGGCCATGGAAGATGCCGGTTATACTCGCGATGATTTGTCCATGTCCAAAAACAAATACTCTCTAGGACAAGTAGGGGTCTATGCGGGGACTATGTACGGAGAATATCAAACTTCGGGAAGCTTAGCAAGTATTGCGAACAGAGTGTCCTATTTCTTTAACCTTCACGGCCCCAGTATGACAGTGGATAGTATGTGTTCTTCTTCCTTGACAGCTATTCATCTAGCTTCCCAGGATTTAAAGTATGGGAGAACGGATTTAGCTATCGCCGGTGGTGTCAATATTACGATAAATCCAAATAAATATCTTATGCTAAGCCAAGGACAATTCATTTCTACAGAGGGGCAGTGCCAAAGTTTTGGAGAAGGTGGCGATGGTTATATTCCCGGGGAAGGAGTCGGAGTAGTTCTCTTAAAACGCTTGACCGATGCTATCCAAAGCAATGACAATATCTATGGTATCATTCGAGGTAGTGCCATTAACCATGGTGGAAAAACCCATGGCTACACAGTTCCTAATCCGAAAGCACAGCGTAGCGCCATTGGAACAGCCCTTTCTGAATCGAAAATTGATCCCGCTTGGATCAGTTACATAGAAGCTCATGGCACCGGAACTAAGCTCGGAGATCCCATTGAAATTGCCGCTCTCACCCAAGCCTTTCGCAAGTACACCCAAAGAACAAAATTCTGTCGCATTGGCTCCGCAAAATCTAATATTGGCCACTGTGAAGGGGCTGCCGGAATCGGGGGATTAACCAAGGTTTTATTGCAGATGAAGCATCAGAAGATTGTCCCCTCACTCCATTCTTCTTCTTTGAATCCGAACATTGACTTTGAAAATACTCCTTTTATTGTCAACCAAGAACTTAGAGATTGGGATCGCCCTGTTATAGAAGGCCAAGAAATTCCTAGAATAGCGGGGGTTTCTTCTTTTGGGGCAGGAGGAAGTAATGCCCATTTGATTGTGACTGAGTATTTGGGCTCTAAAACGGAAACAGAAATAGAAACAGAAATCTCTAGCTCTCCTGTTATTGTTCCCTTGTCCGCAAAAACTGAAAAACAATTGCGAGAGCTAACAAAAAATTTGTGGCACTTTCTCCAAGAAGAAAAAAGCCAAAGCTTAATGAATATAGCCTATACCCTCCAGGTAGGGCGAGAGGCAAGAGAAGAACGATTGGGATTTATTGTCACCTCTCTTTTAGAATTAGAACAAAAATTGGAAGCATTTTTATCGGGAAATCAAGAAATAGAAGAGTGCTACCAAGGACAGGTCAAGCGAGGTAAAGAGCTTCCTCTCTTTATATCAAATAAGACAGATACGACAAATACGGTAAATACGGTAAATACGACAAATACAACAGATACGACAGAGGCAGAGCTGCAGGAGGCCATTGAAACATGGGTTCAAGACAAAAAGACTTCGAAACTTCTTCGTTTTTGGGTAAAAGGTGGGGCCTTTGATTGGGATAAACTCTACGAGGAAGTTAAACCAAAACGCGTTAGTCTCCCCCCCTATCCTTTTGCTAAAAAAAGATATTGGATTCCCACATGGAATAATAAAAAAAATAGTTTAGTGGCTTTCCATAGAAAAACTGGCTTTTCCATAATTCACCCTTTGCTTCATGAAAATACTTCTGATTTATCGGAACAACGATTTACCTCTCTCTTTACAGGACAAGAGTTTTTCCTGAACGATCACAAGGTTCAGGGGGAAAAAATATTACCCGCAGTGGGATATCTTGAAATGGCACGAGCTGCGGTAGAAAGAGCATCAGGAGAGTTTTCTCCAGAAAGATTTATCCTTCAACTAAAAAACTTGGTTTGGTCTCAACCTTTTCTTCTTCATAAATCAGTGAATGGCTCCGGTAAAAAAATGCATATCCGATTGTTTACCGAAAACAATGGTCAGATTCACTACGAAGTTTATAGTAAATCTGAAAATGCCCCAGAGCTTATTCATTGCCAAGGAATCTCGGTCTTTAAATCGGTGAAAGACTTTCCCTCTCCTGATATTCAAAATCTGGATACTCAAAATCTGGATACTCAAAAGCTGGATATTCAAAAGCTTAAAGATCAAATGAACGAAGGAACCCTTAGGGCGAAAACTTGCTACGAAATTTTCCAAAGCATGGGAATAGATTATGGTTCTTCTCACCAAGGGGTGGTCGAAATTTACCAAGGGGAAAAACAGGTTCTGGCTAAATTGTCTATTCCTCCTTCCATCGAGAATACTCTGAACGATTATGTTCTTCATCCCAGTTTAATGGATTGCGCTTTGCAGTCTTCTCTGGGCTTGGCCTTTGATGAGAACACTTCGGGAAAACTAAGTCTTCCCTTTGCTCTAGAATCCTTAGAAGTTTTAGGTCCCTGCACAAAGGAAATGTATGCTTGGCTGCGCTATTCCGGCCAAAAAATCGAAAAAATAGACATTGATTTGTGCGACGAACAAGGAAAGATTCGCGTTAAAATGACAGGATTATCTTCGAGAGAATTACCTCATACACCACAGGGACGAGAACCTATGCAAGCAGAGAAAATGCCCCCAGAAAAACGAGAGTCGTCCCCAGAAAAACTCCCTCCATTATCCTCGGGAAATGTGACTGACCAAATGGTGCAAGGGCATGTCAAAGAAGTGCTGCAAAATTGTATTACAGAGTCTCTAAAAATGGAAAAAGGCGTAATCCAAGAAGACCAAAGTTTCTCCGAGTATGGGGTAGATTCCATCATTGCCGTAGAGTTGATCAACCTCATCAATAAAAAATTAAATACTCTTTTGCCGACCACTGTATTATTTGACTACAGCACTCTCCTTGAATTAACAGAGTTTGTTCTTCTTAAACACGACCAAACTATCCGGGATTCTCTCCAATCTGCCGTATTCCCAAAACCATCTCAAGAAATCATAGCCCAGGTCTCTGGCTATCAAGGAAAAAGCAGAAAAAGCAGAAAAAATAGGGAGAGCCGACAAAATGCGCAGCTATTACCAAACAAAAACTCTCCCTTAGGTTATCGTAGAGCCTTAATTAAGGGACCAGGAAAAATTGAGGATCTGGTAATTATAGAATCTTCTCTCAGTGCTCTTCAGCCTGACGAAGTTTGCCTCTCCATCCGAGCTTTTTCTTTAAATTTCGGAGATTTACTCTGTGTCCAAGGAATGTATCCCACGATGCCTCCTTATCCTTTTACTCCTGGATTTGAAGCGAGTGGTATTATTACAGACGTTGGTGACGAGGTAACAAATGTACAAATAGGCGATGAGGTTATTGTATTGGCCGATAAATCGCTAGGAGCTCATGCTACTGCTATAGTTTGTCATCAAAGCCAAGTCTTTCTAAAACCGTCCTCAATGTCTTTTGAACAAGCTTCTGCCTTGCCTGTCGTTGGTCTAACGATGGTGGATGCCTTTTCTAAAGCAAAGCTGCAAGCAGGGGAGTCCATTCTCATTCAAACAGCAGCAGGGGGAACCGGACTGATTGCAGTTCAGTTGGCCAAATATTATGGGGCCACTATTTATGCCACCGCAAGCACAAGGGAAAAGTTGGAGTATTTACAATCACAGGGAGTTCCTTTTTCTATTAATTATCTAGAGAATGATTTTGAATCAGAAATTCTTCGTTTAACGGAAGGTCGTGGGGTTGATGTCGTCATCAACACTCTCCCTGGCGATGCTATCCAAAAAGGGATGAATTGTCTCGCCTCAGGTGGAAGATACATTGAGATAGCCATGACGGCCCTGAAATCAGCAAAATCAATAGACCTTTCTATTTTGAGCAACAACCAAAGTTTTTATAGCGTAGATATGAGAAAGTTAGGGTTTGAAGATCCTCAAAAATTCGAATCCTCTCTAAAGAAGATGCTCTCTTTATATGAAAAAGAGGCTATTGCTCCCACTATTTGCCAAATTTTCTCCTTTGAAGAAATCCAAGGAGCTTACCAAGCCCTTTCTGACCGGGCTAATATAGGTAAAATTGTCGTGAAAGTTTCTGAAGAGACTTCATTTCAAACAACTTTGCTTTCTTCTAGCCCAAGAGAGTTTACAAAACCTACCAAGGATGAAAATTCAATAGCGATCATAGGAATGAGTGGACGTTTTGCAAGATCAGACTCATTAGATGGATTTTGGAAGAATCTCAAAGAAGGAAAGGACCTAGTTGAAAAAGTCTCTCGTTGGAAGAACACAGATTGTGCAGATTCTGACTCAGAAGATAAAAAGTATTGCAGTAAAGGGAGTTTTATTGAATCCATCGACCTATTTGATCCTTTGTTTTTTAAGATTTCCCCGATGGAAGCGACTTACATGGACCCCCAACAACGATTGTTTTTAGAAGAATCCTTTAAGGCTTTAGAAGATGCTGGCTATGCCGGAGATAGTATAAAAGGGAAACAATGCGGGGTGTATGTGGGGTGTAGTGGCTCTGATTACTCGACACTTTTCTCAAAAGCTCCCGCCCAATCCTTTTGGGGAAATGCTAGCTCCGTTATTCCGGCAAGGATTGCCTACTACCTTAATCTGCAAGGTCCGGCCATTTCTATCGATACGGCTTGCTCCAGTTCCTTGGTGTCCATTCATCTCGCTTGCCAAGGATTGTGGTCACAAGAAACAGAAATAGCCCTAGCCGGAGGAGTATTTTTGCAGATAACTCCCGAGTTTTATAGAAGTTCTAATCGAGCTGGTATGCTTTCTCCTGAGGGAAAATGCCATACTTTTGATGCAAGGGCAAATGGTTTTGTTCCCGGAGAAGGGGTCGGAGTCATCGTTTTAAAGCGTCTCCAAGATGCTCTGGACGAGGGAGACAATATCCATGGAGTGATTAAAGGCAGTGGAGTCAATCAAGATGGTAGCACCAATGGAATAACCGCTCCCAGTGGAAAATCGCAAGAAAGATTAGAGCAAGCGGTTTATGAGCGGTTTATTATTCTTCCTGAAAGCATTCAGTTAGTGGAGGCTCATGGGACAGGAACAAAACTAGGGGACCCCATTGAGTATGAAGCTCTCGCTCGTGCTTTTCGCAAGAGCACAGATAAAACTCAGTTTTGTGCTATTGGATCGGTTAAAACGAACATTGGTCATGCCGCTACCGCTGCAGGAATAGCGGGCGTTCTAAAAGTTTTACTCTCTCTTCGACACCAACAAATTCCTCCTTCTCTCCATTTTGAAAAAGGAAATCCTGCCATTGATTTTGAATCTAGTCCTTTTTATGTCAATACCCAGGTGCAGGAATGGAAAATTTCGGAAAATCAAAAACGAAGAGCGGCCATTAGTTCTTTTGGTTTTAGCGGAACGAATGCCCATTTGGTAATTGAAGAAGCTCCCTTCTTGACCAGAAAGCCCATCGAGTCTCCTGGCTATTTGGTTCTTCTTTCCGCTCGTAATTTTGAGCAACTCAAAGAGCATGTGAAAAACATTCTTTTCTTTTGCCAAAAGACCACTAAATTTAGCATGAATGATTTATCCTATACTCTGCTCGTAGGTCGAATGCATTTGCCTCACCGCTTTTCTTGTATCGCTCGGAGCAAGGAAGAATTGATCCGTTTTTTAGAGAAATGGTGCCAGACAGAGAGGGGGAGTCAAATTTATCTTTCCCACATCCCAGAAGATAAAATACGTGAGCAAGCTTCTTTAAAAAACTACGGGAATCAGTGCGTTCAAAAATGCCGCCAAACAACTGATCCTATTGAGTATTTAGAACATTTAGCGACCATTAGCGAACTTTATCTTCTGGGATACTCTTTAGAGTTTAATCAGCTATTTTCTAGAGATTCTAAAAAAATCTCTCTTCCCACTTATCCCTTTTTGAGAGAGCGTTACTGGGTCGATGAAGTCCATAGGCACTTAGCACCTTCAAAATCAAGCTCTTTCTCAATCATTCATCCGATGCTTCATGAAAATACTTCTGATTTATCAGAGCAACGATTCACTTCTATTTTTACAGGCAAAGAATTCTTTTTAAGAGATCACCTTGTAAATGGAAAAAAGATATTTCCCGCTGTGGGATATTTAGAAATGGCTAGAGTCGCCGTCGAAAAAGCATCCGGACAGCAAGAAAAAGAGATTTCCATTGAGCTTAAAAATATCGTTTGGTCCCAAGCTCTTTTAATCGATGAATCCTCTGATAGATTTAACAAACCTGATAAAAAAGTACATATTAGACTAGCAGGAAATGACAATGGGCAAATTTCCTATGAAATCTATACTGAAAAGGAAGATGAAACGAACTTGCATTCAAGGGGCATTGCCAAAATCAGGGCAAAAGAAAAAACTTCTACCATTGATATCCTAGAGATCCAGTCCCAAATGAAGAAGGGTCTACTAGATGGGAAGACTTGCTACCAAGCTTTCCAGTCTATGGGAATAGAATATGGACCCGCTCATCAAGGAGTTATCGAAATTCATCAAGGAGAAGATCAAGTTCTAGCAAAACTATCTCTTCCTCCTTTCATTGAAGACACGCAAAAGGAGTATGTTCTCCATCCGAGTTTAATGGACTGTGCCCTTCAATCATCCATCGGATTGATGTTAGACCCTAACATATTCAAAAAAGATAAGGCGACCTTAACAAGAAGTCTTCCTTTCGCTTTACAATCTCTGGAAATTTTCGAGCCTTGTCCAAAGCAAATGTACGCCTGGATACGCTACGCGAATACTAGTAAACCAGTTGAGAAGGTCCAGAAGTTGGACATGGATCTTTGCGATAACCAAGGAAATGTTTGCGTTAAAATCAGAGGATTTTCGTTTAGAAAGTCAGAAGGAGTACTTCAGCCTTTACCAGAAAAAACAGAACCAAGTGTGAATGAAACAGAGGCACAACTAGAATCTTTAGTTCCTGTTTGGGATTCCATTGCTTTTCCATTAAAAAACGAGATCAAATGTTCTTCCTTAACAAAAGATTCTAAAATATTATTGGTAGGAGTAAACCAAAGCCCCCTAGATTGGCTCCAAAAATCCTACCAAAACACTGTTTCTTTAGAGTTACCGGCAGAAGCAACTATTGAATTAATAGAAGAAAAGCTCGAAGAATATTCCTTTAATCACTATAGCCATTTATTTTGGATAGCTCCTGATCTATCTCAAAAAATGCCGAAAAATTCTCTTAAACGACAAGAAAAGCGACAAGAAAAATTACAAGATGAATTACAAGATGAATTACAAGATGAGAAACAAGAGCAAGGAGTCTTACAAGTTTTTCGAATTGCAAAAGCACTTTTGAATTTAGGATATGCGAGTAAAGAAATCGAATGGACAATCGTTACAAAACAAACACAGTTGGTAAAAAAGCGAGAGATCGTCACCCCAACTCATGCGGGAATCTTTGGACTAGTAGGAAGCCTCGCCAAAGAGTTAACTTCTTGGAAATTACGCTTACTCGATATAGATTCTTTAGAATCGGTTTCTTCTAAGGAATGCTTGTCTATATCCTACAGTCCCCAGGGAAATGGATTTGCTTATCGTAAAGGGGAATGGTTCCAACAAGAGTTAGTTCGTCTTGTAAACGAAAATCAAAAAACCTGCGCATATAAAAAAGAAGGAGTTTATGTAGTTATCGGCGGGGCTGGTGGTATTGGTGAAGTGTGGAGTCGTTTTATGATTAAGCATTACCAAGCAAAGATTGTTTGGATTGGCAGACGAGAAAAAAATGCTCTCATTCAAAACAAAATCAAATCTCTCCGCTCTCTTGGAACAGAACCCATATACATTGCGGCAGATGCAAAAAATAAAGATTCTCTGGATAAAGCATTTATTGAAATCAAAAAGACTTATTCCCAAATTAATGGGGTCATCCATTCGGCCATCGTCCTCAAAGATCAAAGCATTATTAAAATGGAAGAATCCACATTTAAAGAGAGTTTTTCCACTAAAGTAAATATTAGTATCAACCTGGATCTTGTTTTTGGAAAGGAAGATTTGGATTTTATGCTCTTCTTTTCTTCTATGCAGTCTTTTAGTAAATCTCCAGGACAGTCCAACTATGCCGCCGGTTGTACTTTCAAAGATAGCTTTGCCCACATGCTAAATCAGAAACATCCCTATCCTGTGAAAATTATGAATTGGGGATATTGGGGCAGTGTCGGAGCCGTTGCCGATGTCTCTTATAAGAAACGAATGGAGCAACTAGGAATTGGTTCGATTGAACCTAAAGAAGGGATGGAGTTCTTGCAAATGTTTTTGAGCTCTAGGGTGGACCAAATGGTTTTGCTTAAAGCTCTAAAACCTCAATTACTAGAGGAGCTGTGTTTAGAAGAAGAAATAACTTCTTATCCCCAGCTCTCAGAATCTGTGCTTTCCCAAGTGCAAAAAACATTACCCCAACAAGATTCCTTCGAAGAACTGGCCTCTTTCGAAAGACTAGAGACAAGAGAAATGGATTCTTTGATGAAGACAATTCTTTCTGCAAACCTTGCTTCTTTAGGGCTTTTCACTGGGAAAATTTCTAAAATTAAAGAACTCTCTTCAAGAAGACAAGCCGGTCTATTCTATGAACGCTGGCTTAGTACCACAATCCATTATTTGCAAAAAGAAAAACTTTTGAGCGAAAAACTTACCTTTAATCAAAAGTTTAAAGAGCTTTCTCTTTTATGGGAAGAGTGGGAAGAGAAAAAATCTCAGAGAATGAAGAATCCTCATTTTTCCAAAAATCAACAAGCGCAAATCATTTTGTTGGAGACTTGTTTAAAAGCTCTACCAAAAATCTTAAAGGGTGAGCAACAAGCAACAGATGTGATTTTTCCTCGCTCTTCTTTTGATTTAATAGCAGGACTTTACAAAGGAAACGTACTTTCTGATTATTTTAATGAAGTGCTAGGGACTACCTTAGTAGAGTCTATTAGGCAAGCAATGAAAAAGGAGAGAAAAAGAAAATTTCGTATTCTCGAAATAGGGGCCGGGACAGGGGGAACCACTGCAAAACTATTACCAAAACTACAGGAGTTTTCTAATTCCATCGAAGAGTATTGCTATACAGATATCTCAAAAGCTTTTTTGATGCACGCCGAGAAATACTATCAACCAGAATTTCCCGCTATTAGCACAGCAATATTTGACGTATCTCAGCCCTTAGAAGAACAGTCGATTGCAAAAAACCATTATGACTTTGTTATTGCTGCCAATGTCCTACATGCAACGCCTCGTATTAGAAAAACCTTACTAAATGCCAAAGCAACCCTAAAAAACCAGGGGATTCTTCTCCTCAATGAAGTTAGCGGATGGTCTTTATTTACCCATCTTACCTTTGGTCTATTAGAAGGATGGTGGTTATATGAAGATGTTTCTCTCAGGTTAGAGGGCTCTCCTGGATTATCTCCTGAAAGTTGGAGAGAAGTCTTAGATGAAGTTGGTTTTGAATCTATCTTTTTTCCGGCGGAAAAAGCCCACAAGTTTGGCCAACAAATTATTATTGCGAGTAGTGATGGCCTTGTTCGGCAAAAAATTGTTTCGAAGATGCCTCCCGAAAATAAAGTTGCCTCAAAATTTTCTGAGGAATCAACTCCTGTAATTCAAATCTCTTTACCAGAAAAATCGAAACAACCAGAAAAATCGAAACAACTAGAAAAAACTCTTCTTTTTACTGATGTTACCGATCAAATGAGGAAAGACCACGTTGGTCAAGTTGTCACAGAAAAACTATCGGAGTCATTAAAAGTAAAATCTAGTACTATTGATTCTGATGAATCCTTTTCTGACTACGGAGTAGACTCGATTATAGCAGTCGATCTTGTCCAAGCTATCAATGACACTCTCAAAATTGAACTAGAAACGACAAGTTTATTTGACTATAACTCCGTCAATGAAATAAGCCGCTATATTGTATTTACTTGGGAAGAGAATATAACAGAGCAATTAAGCCAACGCAAAAGTAACTCTAGCGGAAGTGGTAGCTCACCAGGTTTGGCTAACTTGCTTAATTCACAAGAGAAAGAAATTTTTAAAATTCCTCGACTCCAATCGATTTTAAGACGTCCTTTCGTAAAAGAAAAAACTTCTTTTCTTTCCGAACAATCTTCTTCTACAACTTGTAGCTCTATAGCCATTGTCGGAATGAGTGGACGTTTTGCAAAGTCAGAATCGGTGGGAGAGTTTTGGATAAATCTCAAAGAAGGAAAAAACTTAGTCGAAGAAGTCTCTCGTTGGAAGAGTAGCAACTGTAACGACTCTACCGATTCTACTTCTCCAGATCAAAAATATTGTAGCCAAGGAAGTTTTATCGATTCGATTGACTTATTTGATCCTTTGTTTTTTAAGATTTCTCCCAGGGAAGCCACTTACATGGACCCACAGCAAAGGTTGTTTTTGGAAGAATCCTTCAAAGCATTAGAAGACGCAGGTTATGCCGGAAGTAGTATAAAGGGAAAACAATGCGGAGTATACGTGGGATGTGTAAGTTCTGATTACTCTCAAGTTTTTTCAAATGGATCTCCTGCGCAAGCTTTCTGGGGAAATTCAGAATCTGTCATTCCGGCAAGGATTGCCTACTACCTAAATCTTCAAGGCCCTGCTATTGCAATTAACACAGCTTGCTCTAGTTCCTTAGTTGCCGTCCATCTCGCTTGCCAAGGATTACGAGCACAAGAAACAGAAATAGCATTAGCCGGAGGAATCTTTTTACAAGTAACTCCAGGGTTTTACCAAAGCTCAAACCGGGCGGGGATGCTTTCTCCTCAAGGAAAATGCCATACCTTTGATGCCAAAGCTGATGGTTTTGTTCCCGGGGAAGGAGTAGGAGTCGTTGTTCTAAAGCGTCTAAAAGATGCCCTGGATGATAAAGACAACATTCATGGGGTAATTAAAGGTAGCGGAATCAACCAAGATGGCAATAGCAATGGAATTACTGCCCCCAGTGCAAAATCACAAGAAAGACTAGAGCGAACCGTTTATGAGCGTTTTCAAATACATCCAGAAAGTATTCAATTAGTAGAGGCTCATGGAACAGGTACTAAATTAGGAGATCCTATTGAATATGAGGCCCTCACTCGTGCTTTCCGCAAAGACACAGAAAAAACAAAATTTTGCGCTATTGGTTCCGTTAAAACGAACATTGGACATACCGCCACCGCTGCAGGAATAGCTGGACTTCTAAAAATTTTACTCTCTCTTCGGCACCAACAAATTCCTCCTTCTCTAAATTTTGAAGAAGGAAATCCTGCGATCAACTTTGAATCCAGCCCTTTTTATGTCAATACCCGATTGCAAGAATGGAAAACGGGGGAAAATCAAGCGCGGAGAGCTGCTCTAAGTTCTTTCGGATTTAGCGGTACCAATGCTCACTTGGTCATAGAAGAAGCTCCTTTGGCTTCTAATACAACAGTAATTTCACCCGGTTACTTAATTGTACTTTCTGCTCGAACTTTAGCCCAACTAAAGGAACAGGTAAACAATCTTCTTCTCTTCTCTAAAAATACATCTGAACTTTCCATGAACGATTTGAGTTATACTCTTTTTGTTGGTCGAATGCACCGAAGTCATCGCCTTTCTTGTATGGCTCGCAACCAAGAAGAACTGATCCGTTTTTTAGAAAAATGGAGGGAAACAGAATCTGTAAATCAAATTTATCTTGCCCAGATTCAAGAAAGTAAAGTGAGAGAACAAATTTCTTTAAAAAATTACGGAAATCAATGCATCCAAGAATGCCGAAAAACAACTAATCCTCTTCAATATTTAGAGCATTTAGCGACAATTGCCGACCTTTATATCCAAGGATACTCTTTAGAATTTCATGAGCTGTTTTCTAAAGATTCTAAAAGGATTTCACTGCCAACCTATCCTTTTGCGAAAGAGAAATACTGGATAGCAGAAACTAAGGATAGTCTAGTGGTTTCCAAATCAGGATTTGGTACTTCGATGATTCATCCATTCCTCCATGAGCAGACTTCCGATTTGTCAGAGCAACAATTTAAATTGAAGTATACAGGAAAAAGATTCTTTTCAAACGATAAGCAAACAAAATCAAAACGCATTAGTTTACCGACATATCCTTTTCAGAAGAAAGGATATTGGATTTCAACCCCCCATAAAAAAAGGAACTCAAAATCAGAGTCAGGTGTTTCCCTAATTCACCCTTTACTCCACCAAAACAGTTCCCAGTTATCAGAAGAACGATCTCATTCCATTTTTATGACTCCTAAGTTTTTCGGAAGAACTAAAACAAAATGTATCAGTCTACCGATTTATCCTTTTCAAAAGAAAGAATATTGGATTCCAACTTCCCATAAAAAAAGGAACTCAAAATCAGAGCCAGGTGTTTCCATAATTCATCCTTTACTCCACCAAAACAGTTCTAAATTATCAGAAGAACGATCTCATTTCATTTTTATGACTCCTAAATTTTTCGGAAGAACTAAAACAAAAGGTATCAGTCTACCGATTTATCCTTTTGCAAAACAAAGATATTGGATTTCAACCCCCCATAAAAAAAGGGATAGTTTAAAAAAGAGTCCCTCCAAGCAACTACGCTTATTGAAAAAACTACAAGAGAAAAGAAATTCTAATCAAAAAACTTACTTTAAGAAGAAAGAGAGCCAACTAGCTACTATTTTCCAAGAAATAATATCTAAACTTACTCAAATTCCTAAAAATCAAATTAACGGCAACACCCCATTAGAAAATTTAGGAATAGACTCCATTTTGGGAATGAAAATTATTGAGGAATTAAAGTTAAGCTGGGGGCTACGTCTTTATATAAATGAACTATTTGAGTACAATACAATTAACAAATTGGCAAATTATCTAGCTCAAGAGCGAGCAAGAGGCAATGATGGTCAATCGATAATCTATATTTTGAGCACTCCTCGTGCGGGATCAACCTTACTACGCTCTATGATGATGGGGCATTCTCAGATCTTTGCCCCTCCTGAACTATATCTATTGCCCTTCCAAAATTTGAAAGAACGATCGAAGTTCTTAAAAAATAATCATCAGGAGCATCTGAGAGAGGGCTTAATCGAAGCAATCGCCAAACTAGAAAAAACTTCACCTAAAGAAGCGCAGCAGAAAACAAAAGAATTAGAAGAAAAAGAGTTCACGACAGAAGAAACCTATCAATATCTGCAAAGTTTAATGACCCAACAGTACCTTGTAGATAAATCTCCCATGTATGCGATGGACAAAAAAATTCTTCAACGAGCCGAGAAAATGGAGAAAGAACCTTTTTATATTCATTTAATTCGCCATCCTCTCGCGGTTATAGAATCTTTTGTCAAAAATCGCTTTGATAAGATGTTAGGAGTTAAAGAAGATCCTCGCGAATATGCGGAAAAACTATGGTGCGATTACAACTCGAATATTTTAGATTTCTTAGCTAAAATTCCAGAAAAACGTTGGATGATAATTTACTATGAAGACTTAGTGAAAAATCCACAAAAGATTGTTAAAAATTTATCTAAATGTTTAAGTTTGGATTTTGAAGAAAGCATGCTAAATCCTTATGATAAGAGCCATATGATTCATGGCCTAAGTAGTAGCTCTTTAACCATTGGAGATCCTAATTTCTTGCACCATGACAAAATTGAAGCGCACTTAGCTGATGCCTGGAAAGAAAACTTAGACAAGGTAGATTTATTATCCAACAAAACAATCCAGTTAGCAGAGAAATTTGGCTATAGTTTTGGTAGAGAAAAGAAATACTCTCTTGCTCCTGCTCAACAATCTTTCATGAATGAATTTGGTTCTGATCCCACTTGGCATATAGTTCAACATCACACTTTTTCCTTAGAGGAAAAACTGGATTCACCTCGCTGGGAAAAAAGTATTCAGAAGGTCATAGAAAAACACCCTGTTTTGAGGAATTCCTTTTTTCAAGAAAAGGAAATTTGGTGGCAATCTGAACAAAAAATAGAAGCTTCTAATATAAGACAACATAACTTGGAGAACATGGGGGCTAAGGCCAAAAATCAAAAAATAGAGGAAATAGAAAAACAACTTCATCGCAAAATTAAAATTAACCAAGCCCCTCTCTTAGCCTGTGCAATTTTCTCCCTGGGGAAAAATCAATATCAAATGATTATGGTGACTCATCACTTGATTGCGGATGGGATATCTTGCGCATTGATTATCCAAGATCTATTTCATTTCTATGAAAACTCTGAAAGCGCAATGGTTCTCCCTAAACTCTCTTACCAAGACTATGTGAGTCGTGTCTATTCGTTAGGAGACAATCAAAAAATAAAAGATCAACAGTTTTGGTCAAAGCATATTCAAGAAACAAAAATGATATGCCCAAGAGATCTAGAGGGAGCCAATCTTATAGCCTCAGAGAAAAGCTATCAAAAGCGTTATTTCTTTGAAGAACTGGGATTGAACAATTCACAATTCAAGGGGAATATCTTTACCCCTTTAGCAGTAGGCTTGTACAAGTACCTTAGTGAGTGGACAGACTGCCATTCACCTGTAGTTGTACACCGCTTACACCGACGTGAGATGAAAGAGGTAGGACAATATCCTGATACAGTAGGTTGGTTTGCTGGAGATGTTCCTTTAGGCCTAAGCATTTCGAAGAAGGCTTCTCTTTTGGATAAAGCAAGTGAGTTTAGTAAGATCTTTCATTCTATTCCCAGAGGAGGTATAAGCTATGAGATTCTTGCTCAGGAACAACAACTACCTTTTGCCCATGAAGTAAGTCCCATTCGTTTAAATTATCAACCCTTTATTCCTCTAAAGACATCTGTTAAAACAAATACTTATCTTTTTGAATCTTCCGAGCATAAGCGTCTTTACTTCTTCGATTTAATTGTCAGAACCCAAGACGATCATTTACTTATCATTGTTCGGTACTCTAACAATTGCCATCAACGCAATACTGTCAAAAATTTAGTCAAAGGATGGATGGAGCATACTCGCAAACTTATTTCACTTCACTCGTAATATTGGTTAAAAGCAAACTAATACTACCTGGCAAATAGCTTTGGCGGTAGCAGAAAAGCCATAGTTTTACTCTGGATTGGTAAATTTTTCAGTCAATAATGTCTTGTTACTACGGACTCTTTTCATCCTTTTTATATCTTGATCCACGGCATACAAGCAAGGCAATAAGAAAAGAGAAAGTGCAGTGCCAAAAATAATTCCCCATCCCATGCTCATTACCATTGGGACTACAAAGGGATTCGAACCTAAAAAACCGTAAGCTGCGGGCATTAATCCAGCAACACTGGTGACGGAGGTAATAAGAATTGGGCGCATCCTCTCTTTGGCCGAGTCGGCAATCTCCATATTCTCTAGACGAACAGTTGTCCCTTTTTTCTGGCGATAGTAGTTTAGCACTGTAATCATAACCACCGAGTCATTGACCAAAACTCCGACTAATCCTAAAACTCCCATTAAGGCCATCATGCTTAGTGGGATATCTTGCAAAGAAAAACCCACGATAACTCCGCTTAGGGAAAAAGGAATTAAAATGAGAATGAGAAATGGTTGAGTCAGAGAGTTAAAAATGATCACTAGAACAAAAAATATGAGAGCAAAGCACATAACAAAAGCAGTCCCAACATTTCCCAGGGCTGATTTTTGCTGCTCCAGTTCTCCTCCATAGATTAGTCGCATTTTAGGAAAGTGCTGCATGAGCTTTTGTTCTTTAACAAAAGCCTTAATGTCATTATTTATTTTCTGCACCGAGGTTTTCTTACGATCAATGTCGGCATAGATTGTAATAGTGCGTTTTCCCAAGTAATGTTTTATAGAAGTTTCTCCAGGTTCTAATTGTATTTCAACAAAGCTACGCAAGGGCACCGGAAGAAAACGGTCGTTAATAATCGTTAGATTTTTTAATATGTCCATTTTCTTTTCGTTGGAATTGCGCAACTGTAAACGATATTTAATTGTCTCATTCACCGTTTGCAACTCATCTACTATTTTCCCATCAAAGGCAATGCGTACTGCATTGGTCACATCCAACACTGTAAGGCCAAAATCTGCCATAACTTCGTAGTTCAACTTTAGTTGAAGGACGTCTTTTCCAGGTTTGTAGCTACTGTAAACACCTTTGGTTCCTGGATATGTCTTTAAGTACTCTAATAATTTCTCTGTAAGCTCAAAACGCCCCTCGTCGTTGCCAATGATTTCGAGCTCTACTGGTTTTCCCGTAAGAGGGGCTTGTCTAAGCGGTTCTATAATAATACTTTTATAGTCGCTTAGGTCTTTTATTTTTTCACGCAACTCTTTGATAACTGCATTGGAATTCGTTTTTCTTTCTTCTTGGGGACACATAAAAATGGTGATTAAAGCCCAGGCAGAGTTCCTACCTTCGGAAGCTTCGGCTGGAGTATTATCATGGTCTCCAATACGAGTTGTTATATTAAGGAGATCGCTTTTAGGAACAGCATTTCTTGCGAGTACTTCTAGTTCCTTTACTTTTTCACTGGTATAAGAAAGAGATCTAGCATTGAGAAGCTCAACTTTTATAAAAACTGTATCAATATCCTCATCTGGGTAGAGATCAAACCTTAAAGTCTTTGAACCATAGTCTACTAGAGCAATGAACCCCATAATAAAAAGAAAAATAGTAAGATAGCGAACTTTAAGCATGTAATAGAGCACAACACGATAGATGTTTTGCAGCCAAATTACCCATTTTTTCGGACGAAGAGGTTTATTTTTTCCATGAGCTAGGTGACAGGAAAGCATAAGTTTACATTCAAACAAAGAAGAGCCTAAAATTAAAGCAGACATCACAGGAAGAGCCCACATTAGTTTCCCTTCGATTCCTCCTAAGAAGGCAATGGGCGTAAATGCTAGTATCGTTGTGACAGAGCTGGCAAATACAGGCGTCATAACCTTTTCCACTCCTTTTACACTAGCTTCTACCGGGTTTATGTTTTTTTCTCTAAAACTGTAAATACTTTCGCCGGTAACAATGGCATCATCAACTAACAAACCGAGCATCAATATCATAGCGGTTAAAGTAAGAGTGTTGATCGCTAAATCAAAAAAGGGCATCAAAGCAAAAGTAAAAAGCATAGCTGTTGGAATACCTAAGCTAACCCAAAAAGCCAACTTGAAATTAAAAAAGAAGAGCAAAACTAAAAAAACCAAAATAAATCCAACAATGCCATTGCTGATCAAGATCTCAAGCATATTCAAAGTAAAGCGAGAGATATCGTTAATAACAATAACTTCAATTCCAGGAGGAAGAGTAGAGCGGAATTCTGCCACATATTTTTTCACAGCGCGTGCTGTAGCTACCGAATCGGCTTGTTTTTTTTTGGCAGGTAATAAAGAAATTCCTGGCTTACCATCTACTCTATTTATGGTTTGCTTGTTTTCGTAGTCAAAAATCACCTCTCCCAAATCGCGGATTCTAACATAGTTCCCTGCTCCCTCACTCCGAACAATTACATTTTCAACATCTTTGGGATGAGCAAATTGTCCGACAGTAAGCACTTTTTTTTCCGTAGCAAAGGACTCCAGTGATCCACCTGAGTCTCTGACATTGTGCCGCTTTATAGCAGTAGTAATTTCGGCAAAAGTTACATGTAAATGTTCTATTCGCAGAGGGTCAAGTAAAATGCGTACTTCTCGCTCCCGATAGCCAGTTTTAGTTACTCCTCCAATGCCCTCTACTTCTCGTAAACCATCTGCTAATTGCTGAGCAACAAAACGAAGTTCTTCTTCAAAAACATCTCCCACAACGTATATTTGTAATATCGGAAGATTAGCAGTAGAAAAGCGCTCAACTAAAGGTTTTTGGGGTAAATCGGGAGGAAGTTTACTCGATGCTCTGTCTACAGCCTTTTGAATATCGGCTTCTATCTCTCCTGTATCCGTAACACTCGAATCCATCGTTACCGTGATGATAGAAAGATCTTCCATATTTTTTGATAGTATTTTAGTAATACCATCGACTTTGAGAAGTTCTTTTTCTATGGGAATGGTAATGGCAAGTTCTATGTCATTTGGTCCCGCTCCTGGACGAAGAGTGGTAATTTTCATTTTCCCTAAATCAATCACAGGTAAAGACTCAACATTCATATGAAAAATGCCCAGCGCCCCTGCAATGATAAAAAGAAACATTAGTAAGTTTACTAGCAATGGATGGGTAACAAAAAAATGTACGAACTTGCTCATTGTGATTTTTCCACTAGTTTAACTCGTTCTATCAAAAGAAATAAAAAAACAAAAAGATATCTATCTCTTAGTTTTACAGCTATTTACCATTTTTGAGGGAAGTACATTTTACAGAAGTCCAAAGAAAATCCATATAAAAAATCATTTTTCTTTTTGATTTCTCTCTAAAAATGTATTAATTTGGGAGTTTCATGGGTAAACTCCCAAAAATATCAACACTAATAGTGCAACTATTAAAAATGTCACAAGGAAAAATGTAAATGGAAGAAAAGTACTACAAGTCTGCCGAAGTCGCAAAAATTTGCGGAGTTTCTTCTCAGACAATTCGAAACTGGGAAGAAAATGGTAAGATACCTGAGGTAGAGAAGAATGAAAAAGGGTGGCGCTTTTACACAGAAAGCGACCTTCTTAAAATCAAGGCCTACTTTCTTCATAAAGCTACTTTCAAGAAAAAGCAAACTAGGATTATCTCTATATCAAATCAAAAAGGTGGGGTTGCTAAAACAACAACATCCATTAATCTAGGAGCGGCTCTCGCTTTAGCCCATAAGAAAAAAGTTCTTCTTATTGATATGGACATGCAAGCTCATTTGACTTGTGGATTGGGAATTGATCCTTATACTTTAAAGTCAACGATGTACGAAATTTTAACGGAAAGAAATTTTGACATAAAGAAAATAATAAGAGAAACCTGTGTAAAAAATCTAGTGATTGCTCCCGCTCATCCTCGAATGGTAGAAGCAACATCTTTTTTGAACTCAAAAATTGATCGCCCGTTTTATTTACGGAACGCTTTACGAGGGATAGTAGAATCAAGCGACTATGACTACATTATTATTGATTGTCCTCCTCAGCTAGACTTATTGTTTGCCAATGCCATGTTAGCCTCGACCGATCTTATTATTCCCATCCAACCAGAGTCCTATGCTTTGGATGGAGTGGCCAGCCTCACTCGTCAAATTATTGAAATTAAGGAAGGGCCAGGGCATGATATCAATTTATTGGGGGCATTGATTACTATGTACAAAAAAACAAATCTTCACCAAGTCATTATCGAAGAAACGCAACGTTACTTCGGCTATAAGTGCTTTAAAACAATAATCCCGAGTAATATTGTCATTGCAGAAGCTTCCACTTTAAAAAAACCTGTCATTATGCATCAGAAAAGATCCAAAGGAAGCCAAGCTTACCTTGCCTTAGCGAAGGAGGTTTTAAATGGATAAGAGCAAACTCAAAAGTGCTGTAAAAAAATCTTCTTTATATGGAGGCATGACTGCCCAAGAAAATGATAGCCAAGTCTTTCCAACAAATGTCCCCTCATCTCAAGTAGAAATGTTTGATTTAGATATTATTAAGCCCAGTAAGAATCAACCGAGGCGGCTGGGAAAAGGAGACTTGAGCAAAGAGTCTCTGAAGAGCTTAATTGATAGTATAAAAGAATTTGGTGTCCTTGAGCCTATTCTAGTGCGACCAAAAGACAATGGGCAATATGAAATTATTGCCGGTGAAAGAAGATACCAAGCCAGTGTTCATGCTCAAAGAGATAATATACCTGTTGTGGTTAAGGACGTAAATGAGCAGGAAGCATTTCGTTTAGCAATGATTGAAAACATCCAAAGGGAAGACCTCAGTCCTGTTAATATTGGAATATGTTTTCAGTATATGCTCGACAAAAAGATATGTAAAAACCTTAATGAATTGGCAAAACAAATAGGGGTGTCCAAAACAAGAGCTCATCAACTACTGGGCTTACTGAAGCTTTCCGAAGAGATACAGGATTTAGTTTGCTCCAGAGATCGCTTTGTCGAGGGAGAAAATATTACAGAGGGACATGCTCGGCAACTATTGAGACTCCAAGGCGAAGAAGATCAAATGAATCTATTGAATAAAATTCTAACTCAAAGCTTATCTGTCAGAAAAACAGAGGAGATTGTGAAAATTTTACTCGGGGACACTGAAAAACCTATTAAGACAAATGACTTTCGTTTAATCTCCAAATATCCCGATTGGAAAGTGAAAATTTCTTCCGATAACGAAGAGCTGGATATTCATTTTTCTTATCGTAAGGGGGAAAATAAAGCGAAGTTTATTGCTAACTTAAAAAAACTATTACAAGAGTTTGAAGAAGAAACTCTTGTCGAATAATTTTTTCTCTCGTTCACACGTGTGAACGGAATTTTTGAGACCTGTGCAATTGCCCTCAAATGTGAAAGAAGAAAAAGCTCGCGCAAAGACGCAAAGACCGCAAAGAATAAATACAAAAGATAAATTCGGAGAAGTTTCATTTTCTTCCTTGCGTCTTTGCGTGAGTCTTGAATTTACCTTAACCGCACAGGTGGAAAATTTGTATTCACACGTGTGAACAGAATTTTCAGAGAGAATTTAGACTACCATTTCTTGCCATCACTACACCAAAAATAGACTCTTCCAAAACGACCTCTGGAGTTTCCAATTTTTCCTGATCGATTAGTAAAGCCCCCACTACGTTTTTGAAAACATTAGCTCCTTTAAACTGCTTATGAATAGAGCGGCATTGTGTATACTTTTTGGCATGAATATAGTCGCAATGGATATCGCAAAAGTTATTGATTTCCATTGCTCTGCTTATCTTTTCGAGGGAGAATTGGTGCAGGAGGTAACACTCGCTTTGTATTTTGTGCTCCTCACACCAATGTGCAATTATCTGAGAAAATTGAACGTACATGTCCGGAGCTTGGGCAAAAAGTTGTCCTAATTGTTCAGGACCACGGGGAATATTCTCAATTTCATTTTCTAGAGCAGGTGATTGTGGCACCATACGAACACCCACATAACCATTTTCGTAATGAGGAAAAGGTATTTGATCAGGATATTTTTCGGCCAAATCTTTAAATATAGCGAGATGAATAGCGGAGGACATTATATGCACTAAAACTCCACCAGGCTTCAATACATCACGCAGTCTCTGCAAATGTTCACCTAGCTCTTCTTCAGAAAAAATATCTAAAACATTCATGCTAATAATCAATGAGAGAGACCTCTCTCCAAAATGGCCAAGAAGATCCTCTATTCCCAAGCAGAGGATTTTATTTTTTTCCCTAGCATTTTTTGTTATGGCTAGAGAATTCTCCGTTTCTATCATTTTTTCAGATATTTTCTTTAGCTTCGAATCACTATGTAGTTCCATTAAATGGCGTAAATACCCATCGCCTGCCCCAATTTCGACCACTAACCCCTTACTATTTAAGCGATATCGCTCTTCAATATTATGGAAAATAGTCTTTATGTTTTCAGCATTGGCATATTGGGTTAAGAACTTTGGTAAAGCTTGCTCGTTTTCGTTATTAGGCGCTTGCTGAAAATCTTCTATGTATTCCCAGCTCAAAGATTTTATAGCTGAATTTTTAAATTGGTAGTTTGTAAGAGCATTGAGAATAGTTTCAAAAAACCATGAAGAGGAAATGTCATCGGGTAAAAACTGAGGGTCTTCTTCTACAAAATCAAAAATAGAAAACAAGGGAATGGGTAAGGGAGAAACACCGTAGATGTTCGCACAAAAGGCCGATAGCAATGTTGCAAAATTGACTCCCATTTTAACTCGTTCAATGTCGTTTTTGTATGGCTGCATACAAAGAGAAGGGAGAGACTTTACATGGTACTCTCGACACATAAATGGGCGATCTTTATAAATGCTACAGCAACCATCTTCTAAAAAAGGACAGGGGATTCCAAGAGCAAAATACTCTTCCTCAAATCTGGGAGATTTATATATTTCCCCTAGGGTATGGGGTAATTTTTTTTGAGTAAGAGCTTGCTTAATGCGCTGGATAGTTTCTTTTATCTTTTGCTGTCGTTCCTTGGGCATAGAGTCAACAAGACGATGGAGAAAAAGAACCTCTGCTTTGGAAACAGGTATCAATTGATTACAGCAAACAGAGCAGCCTTTTTGGCAAGAAACTTTTACTTGTGATAGCTCCAAGTCGACTATACAGTCAAAAAGTTGTTGTAGGGGAGGAATAAGGAGATCAAAGGAAACTTTTCCCTCAGGTATTGTTAGTGATATGTTTTTCTTTTTACCATTTTGCAAAGAGAGATTTATCTGAATAATTTTTTCCATATAGTTTTTGCACGCCTAACTTTTTATTGCTTTTCTCAGTCTTGATTGGCTCTTTCTTATCATTTCAATATTTTATTCTAAAAGATTAGAATAAGCGATGTTTCTTTTAAATTAGAGAAAGAAGAAAAACGAATAAATTATTCACACGTGTGAACACTATCCATGCCTCCCTTAATCCTCACAAAATAAGGTTTTCCTTCAAAAAGGCACAAAAAAGAAGCATGCTTCCCCATGAATCCCAGAAGTTATAAAAAGAAAAGAAATGCCTTTTTGGAGGGTTTTTGAGAGTTGCCTTTTCTATCCTTTTATTTACTTAGGATTCAGAAGTACAGATATTAATGCCTTGGGTAGAAAACAAAAAAAGCTTCCGACAAAACGCAAATACATTTTTATAAAAAAAATTTATGAACCCAAACTCGTATAGTCGGTTTTACTATAGTAGCTCAAAATTAAAACGTAAGTTTGGGCTTATCAAAATTTTCCACCACAATTTCATTTCCCCCCCATAGGTTTAGTCCCATGTTCATATTAAATTTCACCTAGAATTTCTCTTTCTAATTATTTCGTGATTTTAATTTATTCATTTTTACTACCAAGGACGGGTAGATACATCTCATTTTTGTATCTTTTCCTTACAGTACCTTTATGTACTTTGGAAAAAGATATACCAATACCAGTCTGCCCACTCCGCACGAAATTCGAAAGAGAAAATACGATGAAATTTAATTCAAAACCAATCCCGGAACACGAAGAAGTTCCCCTCGCTGATGAAGGACTTTGGGAAAAAATAGTAGAAGAGTGGACACAACGGGAAAAACTAACGGGAAACAGTAAGAACCACAAAAGTAATGAATGCTATGTTCTTTCCGTTTGCTACAGCCGTGATCCCTTAATCCAAAAAGCACAACTATCTGAGATTGTCACCCTAGTTCAAGCTCAAGGGGATCATGTTGTCGGGCAAGAGATTTATTATCTCACAAAAAAACACCCCCGAACACTTCTCGGGAAAGGCGCCTCCCAAGAGATCGCAGCCCGAGCCAAAGCTTGCCAAGCCAATCTTCTCGTTTTAGATGCTGAATTGACTCCTTCTCAAATGAGAAATTTGGAGGATACCTCAGGTATTGCCATCTGTGATCGGGAAGCTGTTATTCTTAATGTCTTCCTTCGCAATGCCAAGACACGCCGTGCTCAAGTCCAAGTTGAAATTGCTCAACTAGAATACCTGCGTCCACGAATTCGTGGGATAGGTATCGATATGGATCAGCAGACAGGGGGAATAAGTGGCAGTAGAGGTTCTGGAGAAACCGCCTCAGAGCTCCTCGCTCGAAAACTCGACAAAAGATTGGTTGAGCTCAAAAAAGTGCAAGGTAAGCTCGGAAAAACCGACAAAAAACAACGGCAAAAGCGCGATATATGTAAACGAATAGTTTTAGTAGGTTACACAAACGCAGGCAAGACATCCTTAATGAATGCTTTGACAGCAGAGGAACTTTCGGCACGTAATATGCCTTTTGAAACACTTGACACCACTTCTCGTTGCCTGAGTCGGCATGGAGGAGATGTTGTTCTTAGTGACACGGTCGGATTCATTAGGAGACTCCCTCAAAGTCTGCTCGCTAGTTTTGAAACAACTCTAGCGGAAATTCGGGAGTCATCGCTCATTCTCATCGTAGTGGATACCGCAGATTATGAGTGGCAAGAGCACCTGAAGATAACAGTGGGCTTACTAGAGAAACTAGAGGCAAGCGATATTGCACGTTTTTATATCTTTAATAAGATGGATCGTCTTATTTCCCCTCCCTCATCTACACTTCTCGAAGAGATGAGTGAAGGCTGTGCCTACATCACACTTAGCAGTCGAGATGAAAAAGCGGTTTTACAACTCAAAGAAACCTTGCTTCAAATGGTTCATAGGGAACAAGAAACCTTAGATCTCCTTGTTCCCTACAGAGCAAGCCCTATTTTTTCCATGATTTACAGTAAATGTAAAGTTCTTAAAACGGAGACAAAAGCGGAAGGTTTGCATTTTAGCATACAAGGCTCTTCAGAAGCCATTGCTCAAATTCAACATAAACTAAAGGAGTTGACCCAATGAAAACTCCTCTCATAGAAGTCTCCCATATCAGCGTAATGACTCATGAAAATCGAGTTCTATTTAAAGACCTCAACATGCATTTTTCCCAAGAGAAAGTTGCTATCATTGGTCGAAATGGAGTCGGTAAATCAACTTTACTTAAGATCCTTTCTGGTAAAATCACTCCCCAACAGGGAAGAGTTGTTTTACAAACAGAGCCCTATCTCGTCTGCCAATATCTCAACAAGCAGCGAGGTAATCCTGAAGTGGAGATGACTCTTCGTTGGTTTGAACAAGCATCAATTTCATCAAAATCTCTGAAGGAAGAATTTGCTGCTGCTGGTCTAAGGCCACCAACACAAATTCTGGAGCAAAAGGCCTTTAGTCATGGTGAATTCCGAAAGCTTAAATTGCTCATGGGCAAACTGAGTCATCCGCAATTGCTGATTTTGGATGAACCCACCCAAGGCTTAGATGAACGGGGGATTTTATGGTTGAAAAGCTGGCTAGCAAAGTGGCAAAACGGCTTAATTGTCGTCTCGCACGAGCCTCAATTATTGCAAGATTTTGAAGATTTTTTCATCGTCGCCGAAACTGGATGTCGTTACTTTTCTGGTAACTTTGAAACACTTCAAGAGGAGCTTGAAAAAGAACATAGAGCAAGCGAAATACGTTACCTTCGAAATCTCAACAGACTTATTGAGAAAGAAGAGCATATTTCGCATATTGCCCGAAGAAGAGGCCGAAAAAAACGATACGGACGGGTTAGTGAATTAGACCGTGCAACCCCAAAGCAACGGCTCAACCAAAAGAGAGACGGAGCCCAAGTTAAACACGGAAGAATGAAAAAGATCCGCGACACTCATCTTGCTGCTGCTCGAGAATGGACAAAGTCAACACGACGATCTCTCGGCGTAAAACTACCCCTAGCCCTTCCTACTCCAGAGCTTCCTAAAAACGAAGGCCCCATTATAACAATGGAGAACGTTTCTTTTGAACTAAAGGGACGTAGTCTTTTTAAAGACATTCATCTTTGCCAAGAAAGAGAACGTCTTGCTCTAATAGGTCCAAATGGGGCAGGAAAAACAACTCTTTTAGAAATCATGCTGGGCAAAAGAAGTCCCACGAGCGGTTTCGTAAAGAGAAAGGAGAATCGTATAGGCTCTATCGCTCAAGGAGGATCTGATTGGATAGTAGACGAGACTGTCTTATCCTACCTTAGTCTAAATTCTTATGTTAATTCACAAGAAACCCTCGCTGAGTTACTTATTGCCCATAAGTTTCCCTTAGCTCTAGCCCAACGGCCTATGCATTCTCTCAGTCCAGGAGAACGAGTTCGGGCGGCATTAATTTGTTTATTTCAAAGATTACCAGCCGTGGAGTTGCTCATTCTTGATGAACCCACTTACAGCCTTGATCTTGTTGGTCAAAGATCTTTGACCAATGCGCTTAAAGTTTGGCCCGGTGGACTTATAATAGCAAGCCATAGCATGAATTTTCTTGAGGACATTGGCATGGATAAATATTGGGAGTTAGGAAAATGAATAGAATGCAAAGCTAATGTTTTTGAAAGAGTCCCTTTTGTAGAATAGACTTTGTCGACAGTCTGAGTTTTCATATGTTTGAGAATTCAGACTGTTGATTTTTTATTTTCAGTAGTGAAAATTAGAAATGTTCACACGTGTGAACGGAACTTAAAAGTTCCCCTTTTAGTGAAAGAAAGCACCCCACAAATTTTGCCAAACGGAGAAATAGCTCATTGAAGCATAGATTAAAAAAGCCGTAAGACTTAGGATTAAAATTAAGAAAAAAATTCCACGTGACTCCGTTTTATCTATGACATAACAAGAAACAGCCACTGCTACTATTAATTGAACGGGAACACTGATTACCAGAAAGAAAAAAATAAACAGAAATCCAAAAGTCTTAAACTCCAGTAAGACAGAGATGCCTAAAAGTGTCCATATGACAAAGTATGTCACTATACAAAAGACGAAAGCATCTACTACTTTTGAGCGCCCATTTGAAACAGATATCTTAGAGCTAGTACTTTCTTGATGGAGTGTTTCAAGTGCTTCTATATTTCCAAACATGTCATAACTCCTGAAACTAAAAAGGGTAGCAAAAGTGATTTTAAAGAGCCACAGAGTAAATCTGTAGCTCTTTTCTGGTCTATAAATTCTGCTCAAAAATACGAATAGAGTTTGGTAACTCGTTGGTATCGCCCTTCTGAATAGGAAAATCCTTCTCTAATTTTTCACCACAGATCTCAATGGCAGCGCAAAGCCCCTCTCCTCTTTTGCCTTGGCGAAAGCCTTCGATGATGCGATCTTTGATTTCGGCAAAGTCGTCGTTACTCAATTTTTCGCTGATGCTGCTATCTCCGAGAACATATACCATTCTCTCAAAGAGAGAAATGTAGATCAAAACTCCGGTTGCTCCTTGGGTTTTCGATAGATTAAACTCGTAGAAGGCTTGGCGAGCTCCTCGCTCTAGGCATTGTTCTTTGATCGAAGCAGGGGTAAAGAGGTTGCGGATGAACCAGACTTTACTGGCAAGGACGGTGCCAACGATAAAAAACCCTACGATGGTCGCAACAACAAGGCATAGACTATAAGCAAATTGAGGATTCCTTTCTCCTGCCCAGGCCACGGAAGTGTCTACTCTTTGAAAGAGTGTCCATAGAGTAATTACTCCAGCAATAGAGAAGAGGAGGCCAAAGAGGTCCTCTGCTCTGTCATATCTTCCACTAGTGTCCGTTAGAACCGGGACAATTTCAGCAGAGGTTTTCTTTTCGGCCTCTGCGACAGCCTGGTCAATATTTTGTTTTTCTTCTTCTGTAAAAAATGATTGAATATTCATGGAACTTTATCCTTTATCCTTTCTTTTTCCTTTTTACCAGGAGCCACTGGCTCCACCACCGCCGGAAAATCCTCCTCCAAATGAACCACCACTAAAACCTGAGGAAGATTTAGATTTTAATAACCCAAGGATAATGTACCATAGTACAGTGAGAACAATTCCCCAAAAGACCCAGGCCCAACCGCTACTTCCCTTGCGAACAAGAGAAACTACTGTAAAAATACTAATGACAATAGCACCTGCGATCAAGAGATAGTGAGAAAGGGGCCGAGGAATCTCCGGTAATTGCTCTTCTCTGGCCATTTTCTCCAAAGCTTGGACTCCATAAAAAATCCCTCCTTCGTGATCATCCTTTTTAAAAAAAGGTATGATATACTCTCCCATAATTTGTGAACAAATGTGGTCTTTACTATGCCCAAAGTCTGCCCCTAGTTCAATTCTGGCCCGACGATCATTGACAGAAACCAAAAGAAGAATACCCTTGTTCCAACTAATGTCCTTGCTTCGACCAAAACCTTCTCCTTTGACTCTTAAGTTCGGGTGGCCAATACCCCATTGATTAAAAAGGGCCTGAGCGTAGCTTTCGATACTCAGATGACCGGCGTCGTATTCACTCAAAGAGTTGATCGTCACAATGATAATCGGAATCGCCTTTTCGGTTAAGAGCAAGTCCAAGTTTCCTCGTATTTCTTGTTCTTTTTCATCGCTCAATAAATTTGCCCCATCAAAAATAAAATCTCGATCCCCTGGGCGAGGGGGAAATTCGATAGCAAATAAACCTATTTGCATTAGAAAAAGAAAAAAGATTAGTCTTTCTGTCATGAAGTTTCCTTTCTGCCCTGCTTTTAAGCAGAGTTAAAAAACAAAATAAGGTGTAGCACTTTTCTCTTACTCACATTATAACCATTTTAGCTAACAGTTTTAAAAGCAAAAATGATAAAGAGAACGATGGCTTTTTGATTTAGTTTAAAATTCGAAATTATTCTTGCTCGCCCTTATTGATTCATTTATGATTGATTTATAAGCAAAATAACTTAGAACTCTTATGGAATCATTATATTTCGTATAGACTATTTTTGGAAAATGGAAAAAATTTTCATAATATTTCGTTATTCATTAAATATTATGACTTAACTCATCTTAATTGGTTCAGTTTTTGCTGATTAAAAACTAGCCGTTACCTCTCTACATAAAAACTTTATTTAATATAGAAAAGACGATTTATGAAACTAGTAGTATTTGCAGGACAAGGCTCCCAGTTTAAAGGAATGGGAAAGTCCTTATTCCCAAAATTTCCTCAAGAAACAGCCCAAGCATCTGAAATTCTGGGTTACGATATTGAAGAGCTATGCATAGATGACCCCAAAAAAGAGCTTACCCTTACTCAATTTACTCAGCCAGCCTTGTATGTCGTCAACGCTTTTAGATGGATGGACAAAAAAGATTCACTGGGTAAAATTGATTATTTGATGGGGCATAGTCTAGGAGAGTACAATGCCTTACATGCCTCAAAAGTTTTTGATTTTGAGACTGGCTTAAAACTAGTTCAAGAGCGCGGACGTTTAATGGGGAATGCCAGTGGTGGTAGCATGCTCGCCGTGCTCAAAGTTTCCGCGGAAGATTTACTCAACTACTTGCAAAAAAACGAACTCACAGAACTAGATATTGCCAACTACAATACTGCTCAACAATTGGTTCTTTCTGGGCCAAAAAAAGTGATTAAGAGAGCTTCTGCTCTATTTTCCAAAGAAAAATTTATGGCCATACCTCTCAAAGTCAGCGCTCCCTTTCACTCCCGCTATATGAAAGAAGCGGCCCAGGAATATGGAAAGTTTATAAAAAACTTCTCTTTTCAGTCTTTGTCCATCCCTGTTATTGCCAATGCTACGGCTCGCCCTTACATTTCAGAGCAAATTCCCTCCACCTTAACTCGTCAAATCGAAAACTCGGTTTTATGGGATGAAAGCATTCGCTACTTGATGGCAAAAGAAAGAAAATTTGAATTTGTCGAGTTAGGGAAAACTCCTGTACTGAGTAAAATGATCACGACCATCCAATCGACAGAAGAGCCTCTCTCCTTGCCTATTGAGGAAAACAACATTGAGGAAAACAACATTGAGGAATCACAAGAAAAAGTGAAAGAAGTAAAACTAAAACTCGAAGAAGATCGCTCTTCGAAAAACACTTCTAATAAAAAAATATCTATTCCCGCCGGAGAACTAGGAACAAAAAGCTTTCAACAACGCTATGGAATCAAATACTCCTACCTAACAGGAGCAATGTATCGGGGAATTGCTTCGAAAGAACTTGTCGTTTCTATAGGTAAAGCGGGACTATTGGGCTTTTTAGGAACGGGAGGAATGAGCTTAGAAGAGATAGAAGAAAATCTTGGTTTTATCCAAAAAGAGCTCAGCGATGGTCAGTCTTACGGAATGAACTTACTCTGTAATTTAGACGACCCTCAAATGGAAATGGATACAGTAGAAATCTATCTGAAACATGGGGTTAGAAATGTCGAAGCTGCTGCCTTTATGATGATGACACCAGCATTAGTCTATTTTCGACTTAAAGGCTTAGAAAGAGATGCTCAAGGCAAGGTTCAGTGTAAAAATAAGATAATTGCCAAGGTTTCTCGTCCCGAAGTAGCAGATAAATTTTTAAGTCCCCCTCCTCCTAACGTTATTAAAAAGTTACTCGAACAAGGTAAAGTTAGCCAAGAGCAGGTAGAAATGGCCCAAGAAGTTGCCATGAGTTTTGATATATGTGTCGAAGCCGATTCAGGAGGGCATACCGATCAGGGGATCCCGACGGTTTTACTTCCTTCGATTCAAAGCTTGAAGAAGGAGATTCAAGAAGAGCATCAATACAAACATCCCATCCATATAGGTCTTTCGGGAGGGATTGGCACTCCAGAGGCCGCTGCAAGCGCTTTTATTATGGGAGCTGACTTTATTCTCACAGGATCTATAAACCAGTGCACCGTCGAAGCTGGCATGAGTGATTTGGTTAAAACCATGCTTCAGGATATTAATGTACAAGACACCGATTATGCACCGGCAGGAGATATGTTTGAACTGGGAGCCAAGGTGCAAGTTTTAAGACGAGGAGTATTTTTCCCTGCCCGAGCCAATAAACTATTTATGCTTTACAACCACTACTCTTCCTTAGAAGAAATACCTGCTAAAATTAAAACTCAGCTTGAGGAAAAATATTTCAAAAAGACATTTTCTGAAATTTGGCAAGAAACCCAAGAGTTCTTTAAAAAGAGAGGGGATCTACCTAGTTTAGAAAAAGCTCAGAAAAACTCTAAGCACAAGATGGCTCTAGTATTTCGTTGGTATTTTGGCTATAGTGGGCGGGTTGCTTTTGCCGGAGACGAAAAACATAAAGTAAATTTCCAGGTACACACAGGCCCTGCACTGGGTGCCTTTAACCAATGGGTAAAGGGAACTGAGTTAGAACAGTGGAAGAACCGTCACGTCGACCTTATTGCAGAAAAGCTCATGCAAGAAACTGCCCAGCTACTAACAAATAAAATGATGTTCTTTCAAAGCTTAACAGAAGCTCAAAGCAGCCCAAAGCCATCGTCTCAAAGTGTGCCAACAAAAGAAAAAACGACAAGGTCTAAACCGACAACAGTTCCCTTAAATAAAGAGAAAATCCCGAAAGCTAAACCAGAAAAAGCACCAAAGAACAAAAAAACAGAAAACAAATCTAAGTCTTGTGTAAGTGAGAAAAAAATCTTTACCTTGATCACGGAGTATTCTAAAGAAATTTTAGAAGAACTAGAGAACCACTCTTTTGATCCGAAAGATTCACTAAAAAAGCTCGGAGCCAATTCGATAGATCGAGCAGAAATCATTGGTTTGACCTTAGAATCTCTTAACTTAGATGTTCCGCGGATAGAACTTTTTGGAGCAAATAACATTGGAGAGCTAGCAGGTATTATTTATGCAAAACAATCCTAATAATGCTATAGTTGTGAGTGGATTAGGAGTAGTAAGCTCTATCGGGAACACAGTAGATTCATTCTGGGATTCCCTCCTTTTAGGCCAGTCTAAGATTTCTGTTCTAGAGCGCCCGGGACGAGGAGAAAATAAGTTTCTCGGGGCAGAGTTAGAGAATTTCTCTCCTCCTACTCTGTTAAAAAAACATAAAATCCGAGACGCAAGCTTATCTGCTCAAGTAGCCGTAGAAGCTATCAGGCAATCATGGGACCAAGCAGATCTAGGTTCCATGAAAGGAGAAGACATTGGGTTGATCGTAGGTGGCTCCAACTTTACCCAAAGAGAGCAGAGAATGCTATGGTTGAAGTACCAAGACCGTCCCCTTTTTATTCGTCCTAGCTATGCCAGGAATTTCATGGACACAGATCTTTGTGGGATTTGTACCCAGATTTTTGGTATTCAGGGAGCCGCTTATACCACCGGAGGAGCCAGCAGCAGCGGACAACTGGCTTTTATCCAAGCAATTAACTTGGTCGCAACAGGACAAGTTAAAGCTTGCCTTGCCCTGGGTGCCCTAATGGATTTATCTGAGCTAGAACTACAAGCTTTTGAATCGCTCGGGGCAATGGTTCCTTTGAGCACATGCGAAGATCCGAAGAAAGCTTGTCGTCCCTTTGATTTGGATCATAAAGGCTTTGTTTATGGAGAGAATTGCGCTGTTCTCGTTGTTGAAACTTTGGCTTCTGCCCAAGAAAGAAAAGTCTTACCTCTAGCGAAAATTGCCGGCGTAGGACTAGCTATGGATGCAAATCGAGAAACCAATCCATCTAAGGAAGGAGAAATAAAAGCAATGCAAAAGGCCTTAGCCCAAGCTAATTGGAGAGCCCAAAGTATTGATTTTGTTAGTCCACATGGGACAGGATCAAAGATGGGCGACGAAGTAGAACTACAAGCAATCCAAGAAGCAGGGCTTTCTCACGCTTTGATCAACACAACAAAATCTATTACCGGACACGGGTTAAGTGCCGCCGGAGCCATCGAGTTAGCCGTAAGCGTTTTGCAACTTCAACATCAAAAACTGCACCCCTGTTTGAATTTAGAAAATCCCATTGAGGACTTTAAATGGGTTCAAGAAAAAGCTACACACTGTGAATGTAATCGTGCCTTAAGTCTCAGCTTAGGCTTTGGAGGAATCAACACTGCTGTCTGCATGGAAAAGCTTAAGTTTTAAGTCAAAAAATTAGAAAGATAAACTATGACAAAATCTGTCGGAATTGAATCTATGCACTTCTACGGAGGCAGTGCATATTTGGATGTTAGCGAATTAGCACAACATAGAAAATTAGACACCAAAAGATTTGAAAATCTTTTGATGAAAGAAAAAACCGTCGCCTTGCCCTATGAAGACCCGATTACTTTTGGAATCAACGCTGCTAAACCCATTGTCGATGCTTTAAGCGAAGCCGAAAAAGACCGTATTGAAATGGTCATTTCCTGCACTGAGTCGTCTTTTGATTTTGGTAAATCAATGAGTACTTATTTTCACGATTTACTGGGGTTGAATCGCAACTGCAGACTTTTCGAATTAAAAAATGCCTGCTACTCAGGAGCAGCCGGATTACAAATGGCGGTGAACTTTGTTTTGGCCCAAACTTCTCCCGGAGCTAAAGCTTTAGTGATCGCGAGCGATACTTCTCGTTTTTTGGTCACAGAAGGAGGAGAAGCTCTCACGGAAGACTGGTCGTTCGCAGAGCCATCTGGTGGTTCGGGGGCAGTGGCTATGCTTGTAAGTGAAGCTCCTTATGTTTTTCAAATAGATGTAGGGGCAAATGGCTATTATGGCTATGAGGTTTGTGACACTTGCCGACCCATGCCTGACAGTGAATCGGGAGATGCCGATCTATCGCTGTTATCATATCTGGATTGCTGTGAAAACTCTTTTCTTGAGTATAAAAAACGAGTGCCTGAGGCCGACTATGCCCAAAGTTTTCAATACTTAGCTTTTCATACTCCGTTTGGAGGAATGATTCAGGGAGCTCATCGTAGCATGATGCGCAAAATGATCCAAGCTAAACCACAGGAGATCCAAGAGGACTTTGAAAATCGAGTACTACCAGGGCTAATATGGTGTCAGCGAGTGGGAAATATTATGGGAGCGACAACAATGTTGTCTTTGGTCAGCACAATTGCTAACGCTAATCTGGAATCTCCCAAACGTATTGGTTGTTTTTCCTACGGATCAGGATGTTGTTCCGAATTTTTTAGTGGCATAGTGACTCAGCAAGGACAAGAAAGAGTACATGCTTTAAAAATGGAAGAGCAACTCGATCAGCGCTACCCTTTAAGTATCCCAGAATATGAGTCTCTTCTCCTAGGAAGCAATGCCCCTGTGTTTGGAACTCGTAATATGACTTTAGATTCCAATTTTCTCTCGGATACCAGAAAAAACTTAAGCGAATACCCACGGCTATACCTAAAGGAAATTAAGGAGTTTCATCGAAACTATGAATGGATACAGTGATTATCAAACACTACAAGTGAGATGGGAAGAACAGTTGTGTTTTATCCAACTGTACCGGCCCAATGATAAAAATACAATCAACGATACTTTAATCAAAGAATGCAGTGAAGTCATCCAAGAGTGCGAAGCCAAGGCAAAAATTGTCATATTGGAAGGACTAAAAGAAGTATTTTGTTTTGGAGCAGACTTTAACTCCATGGCAGAAACAGACTCGTCAGTGGAAAGCTCTAACCCTGAACCTCTGTATGACCTATGGCTACAACTTGCCCAAGGAAGTTTTGTTAGTGTCGCTCACGTCCAAGGCCAAGCTAATGCCGGAGGAATAGGGTTTGTTGCTGCTTGTGATTTAGTCTTAGCAGATAGCCATGCTATGTTTAGTCTATCCGAGCTTCTTTTTGGCTTAATGCCGGCTTGTGTGCTTCCCTTTTTAATTCGAAAACTAGGCTTTCAAAAAGCCCATGCCATGACTCTAATGACTAAACCAGTAACGGTTAAAGAAGCCTTTGAGTGGGGCTTAGTGGACGCTTATGGAGAAAACAGTGCTGCCGTACTGGGTAAACATTTACGCCGTCTAAAATGTTTAAACAAAACGGCTATCACTCGTTATAAACGGTATATGAATACTCTTGACTCAACTCTCCTTGATAGTAAAGAAAAGGCTCTTGCGGCTAACTTAGAAGTATTTAATGACACAGATAATCGCGATAAAATTACTCGTTACATCAAAACAGGAAAATTTCCATGGGAGCAAGATTAACTTCTACTCTATGAATAAAAAATTCTTTGGTTAAGACGCATCAATTAACTTCTATCGAAGTGAGGAGTTAGCAAAGGAATTAATAATGTCTATTGAGACTTTTTGGATGAGCCTAAAAAAAAACCTCCATGCTAAGTTAAACGGAGAATTTGTTTTTGTTTTTCATGAAGGTCGGTGCGGGAGCACTATTTTGGGAGATCTTTTAGATCAACACCCTAAAATAAAATGGATGGCTGAGCCTTATTGGAGTATTCTTAATTCATGGAGAATGAAATGGTTAGTTCACAGAGGAGAGGAAAAAGATATTTTATTTAGCAAAGATCTCCTAAATACGTATGCAAAGATGAAAAAAGGAGAGCTAAACATTTTGCCCGAAGGAGAAGATGTTTTTTCTGCTTTGGAGACATGGAGAAAAGCAAGTACCGAAAAATTTTTGGGAGTGGAAATACAATTCTTTGAATTAGATCTTTTTAATATTCGCTTTAAAGATTATATTCAAAATGTAAAAGAAAAAGGGACTCCCCATTTTATTGTTCTAGAGAGAAAGAATCAACTCCGAACCGCTACTTCATTTCTCATTGCTGCAAAGAATTTACAATTCCACATTACTTCTGACAAAAAAGCCCAGGTAACAAAAATCAAAATAAATCCTAGCTCTATGTTTCTAAAAGATAAAGAAATAACTCTTATAGAACATCTTCAAGAAACTAAGAGAATTTATTCTCATATAAAAAAAGTTCTTCTGCCAGAGAAACACCTTTATCTATCTTACGAAGAAGATATTGCTTCTGACCCACTCGTTGCTTATAAAAAAGTCTGCCGGTTTTTGAATATTCAGTCACTTGAGGAGGAAGCTTTTATTCGCTACAATAAAACAAACCCTTTTCTTCTAAAGGATATTATTGAAAATTTTGATGAAATAGTAGAAGAGCTTAAGGAAACAGAGTTTGAGTGGATGCTCTATGAATAATTAGCATGTGTCCACTATTTAAATTTCGCTCATTAAAATTTTAGCAATTATTGGAAAAATGTTGTAAAGTAGAACAAAGCAACATATTTAAAACTATGTTAAGCCGTAAAGGAATCAACATGTCTTTTTGGGGTAATTTGAAAAAGAATTTTGATAGCCGTTTAAAGGGAGAGCTTGTTTTCATTTTTCACGAAGGTCGATGTGGAAGTACTATTCTCGCAGATCTTTTAGACCAACATCCTAAAATAAAATGGGCCGGAGAGATTTACTGGCTAATCTATAATTCCTGGAAAAAAAAATGGTTAAGTCATAAGGGATTGCCAAAAGGAACTGTCTTTCATGAAGATCTTCTTCATGAACTCCAAAAGATGAAAAGAGGAGAGATCAGCATCTTGCCAGAAGGAGAAGATGTTTTTTCTATTGTAGAGAAAAAAAGAGAAACAAGTTTTGAAAAATTTTTAGGAATCGAAATACAATCCTTCGAGCTAGAACCCTTTAATATTTGCTTTAAAGACTACATTCAAAAAATAAAAGAAAAAGCAACTTGTCGTTTTATTATTTTAGAAAGAAGAAACCAACTTCGAACGGCTGTTTCATTTGCTATCGCTCTAAAAAATTCTCAGCTTCACATTACTTCCGACCAAGAAACAAAAGTAACAACAGTTAAAATTGACCCCACATCGATGATTCTAAAAGCTAGAAAAATGACTCTAATGGAGCATCTTCAAGAAACTAAGAAAAATTATAACCATATAAAAAATGTTCTTGAGCCAGAAAGCCTCCTTTATCTTAGTTATGAAGATGATATTTTTTCCGATCCTACTCTTGCTTATACAAGAGTTTGTGAATTTTTAGATATCCCTGCGCTCCAAGAAGAGATTTTTATTCGCTATAATAAAACAAATCCATTTCCTTTAAAAGATATCATTGAAAACTTTGAGGAAATTGAGAAAGAATTGAGTGGGACAGAGTTTGAGTGGATGCTCTACGAGTAGTAAGAAATAGATCAACAATTACGTTACACTTGGGATAAGGTAACGTTTACAAAATTTAATTGATAACACAATTAAATTAATTCAAATAGATAAGAGAGATAGATTATGAAGGTACTAGGAAAATGTCATTACTATTATCCCAAAGCGGAATTATAACGCCAAATAAAACTATTTGTTGGGATTCTCTGGATCACTTTATTTCAAGATTAATGGGGCAGATAAAAAAAGTAGGCCTCAGGCAAGCTATTTGTCAGCCAAAACAAGATGAGACAGGCATAGCTCTCTTGCTAGCCTGTCTTCGTTTAGATATAGATATCACAATTATTCCCCAGGATTTCCCTTCCGAGCATTTAACATCTTACATTCGAGAATTTAATATTGAAGCCATTGTCTCCATCGTTGGCGACTCGATAAATGTCTTAAAAAACGATGATTGGCAACCCACAGAGAAGAAACATGAAAAAGCAACTATTGGTTTATTGACAGGAGGAACAACCGGAAAGCCAAAATTGGCTATCCACACTTGGGAGACACTACAGAGAAACGTTAAAAAGCTGGACAAACTAAAAGGAAAAAGATGGTTATTGTCATACCCTCTATCTCACATTGGTGGGTTCCGGGTATTTGTACAGTTTGTTCTTAACCAAGGCACCTTGGTTATGCCTAATAACTTTTCTCCTGTCCATTGCCGTGAGATGTTGGTTGATCAGCAGGTAGATTTTTTAACCTGCACGCCAACTTTTATGCGGCAACTATTCTTAGCTAGTCAGCCTGAGGATTGGCAAAATGCAAAACTGCACCGCATCATGCTGGGAGGAGAATGTGTTAATCAGAGTATTTTAGACGAGATCAATCTATACTTACCTGAGGTAGCCGTTACTCACATTTATGGTTCGACAGAGCTAGGAATGCTCATTAGTGTCAGTGATGGAAAAGCAGGATTTGAAGAATCCTTGCTCGACGGCAAAAAATTCAAAGTAGTGGATGGTGTTTTGTATGCCAAGGCGACTAATGGCTCCATGAATAGCTATCACAATGAGTCCTTTGATCGAAATGATTGGGTAAACACGAAAGACCGAGTAAAAATTTGCGATGGTCGAGTTTACTTTGTCGGTAGACAAGATGACGTAATCAATGTCGGTGGATATTTAGTTGACCCCAACTCTGTTGAGGAAATTATTCGGCAAGTTCCAGGGGTTGAAGATATCTATGTTAGTGGAGAACCTGACCCCTTATTAGGAAATATACTCAAAGCTAATCTGACTTTAAAAAAAGAGTTTAATTTAACTCAAGTAAAAAAAACGATTAAGCAACAATGTCGCAACAGTTTACCCGACTACATGATACCACGCTTATTTGCTGTCGTTGAAACAATGCCTGTTAGTCATCTAAATAAACTAGTCAGAAAACCTTCTTTAGCTCAATTTTTTTATCAAACCAAGTGGACTTCTATTCATGACTATCCCCGCCAAGAACCCTCACGAAACCCAAACAAAAGAAAAGTTCTCTTCATTCGTACTTTTACTCCCCCAAAATTTTACAAACATTTGCTTTCCTGCTACCAGAATGACGAAGTTTATGAAATTTGTTTAGGAGAGGAAAACAAAGCGTTTAGTAAAAACTCATGGCAAGTTTCCCCAGGAAAAGATAATACTTTTGGCTCTATTTTAAGCACTTTTTCTTCTCTAGATGAAATTTATTTTGTCGGAGGAGAAGAAAGCTACTCGCTAAATAACTTTAGCTCACTAGAATCTTTAGAGAAGAGCCAAATTTATGGGGTACGAGTTTTTTTTCACCTAACTCAAGCCTTAGAGAAATGTAATCTAATCTCTTCTGGCTTGACGATCAAGATTTTAACTCATAGAACTTATGCCATTTTGGAACAAGACTCCATTAATCCACTAGAGTCTAGTATTGTCGGGTTAGCTTTGTCCATGGCGAAAGAATTTCTGGGAGTTCAAGTCGCCTGTATTGACATGGATAAAAACGAGAGCAACGAGCAAGAAAACCTTGGCCATGCCAAACTAATCGCTTCCATTAAAGGACAAGGGTTAGGAAGTTTGTGGGCTTTACGCAAAGGACGATACTACCAAAGGGAGATTTTAGAGTTACCTCTAGAAGCGTCCCAAAATACTTCCTACCGCCAGAAAGGTTGCTATGTCATCGTTGGGGGAGCTGGTTATATAGGCACTGTTCTAAGTGAGTATCTCGCTCAAAATTTTTCTGCAAAACTGGTCTGGATTGGTCGAAGCCCCTTAGATGAAAAAAAGCAAGAGTCCATCGACAAAATCCAATCTTTGGGGGGAGAAGTCCTATATTGCCAAGCCAATAGCTCTTCTTTATCTCAAATGAAGAAAGCTATTGAGCAGACAAAAGAAAAATTTGGTCCAATTCATGGAGTTATTCACTCCGCCTTAGTATTGAAATACCAGTCGATAATGAGCATGACAGAAAAAGAATTTTTGGCCCCCTTAGATCCCAAAATTCAGTCATCTTGGGTTCTCCAAGAAGTTACCAAGGAAGAGCCATTAGACTTTATGTTATTCTTTTCCTCCGTCCAATCCATGACGTGTTCGAGTAACTGGAGCCACTACAGCGCGGCCTCCACATTTATCGACTCCTATGCCTTACATCTAAGACAAGCAAAGTCCTATCCTGTTCATTTGGTAAATTGGGGTTTTTGGGATAATGTAACTTTTTTGACAAGTGCAGAGCATCAAAAACATTTGAGAGACCAAGGAGTTCTCTTCATAGAGGCAGAAGAGGGAATGAAGGCTTTGGAGACGATATTACAAAATCCACTTCCTCAGATTTTAGCCTGGAAAGCAGAAGATCGCCTCTTGGCTCAATTTGGAGTAAAGAAAACAAATAGAGATCTTACCCAAAAGAAATCAATAGACAAAACCTCTTTTGCATGGAATTTGTCAGACGTTAAGAGAATCTTACACGATGAGTTGCAAGATATTTTAGACATCCCAGGAGACTTTGATAGTGAGAAAGAGTTTGTCGAACTAGGACTAAACTCCATATCTTTAGTAGAGTTTTTGGACCACTTGAACAGTGCTTTTCAAATTGAACTCCAAGTCCAAGATTTATTTGCCGCTTTTACTATAGAAAAGATGTCTGCCCATATCCTCTCTCTACTACCTGAAAGAGAGAGGGGGGAGCATGTTAAAAGTCCACCTCAATCACAGGAAAGTAAACCTCATCTGCGAGAAGAACAGGTTAGTAGCAGTGATATTGCGGTTATCGGAATAGCAGGACGCTTTCCCGGAGCGAACAGTGTAGAGGAGTTTTGGGATAACCTAGCGGAGGGAAAATCTGCTGTCAAGGAAGTCCCTCTGACTAAATGGAATATTTTAGGATGGTTTGAGCCAAAGCAAGACCTTGCCCAATCGAGTAAAAAAAGTTATAGCAAATGGGGGGGCTTTATCGATGATGTCGATAAGTTTGATCCTCTATTCTTTAAAATTTCTCCCGCCGAAGCGGAAAACATGGACCCTCAACAGCGTTTGTTTCTTGAAGAAGCTTGGAAAGCTATCGAAGATGCTGGCTATGCTCCCTCTTCTTTTTCTGGTCACAAAGTGGGAGTTTTTGTCGGAGCTTGTTATGAAGATTACCATGACAATCCACAGGAGGGAAAGGATTTTTCTTTATCTCAAAGCTTTTTAGGGGAAGCTTTTTCCATTTTAAGCTCTCGCTTAAGTTATATATTAAATCTGACAGGGCCTGCTTTTCCCATTGACACAGCCTGCTCCTCCTCTTTGGTTGCCATTCATCAAGCGTGTCAAAGCATTTTAAGCAAAGAAAGTGAACTAGCCTTGGCGGGCGGAGTATTCATAATGAATACTCCCAACTATCACTTACTCACCTCTAGCATTGGAATGCTTTCTCCCGATGGCAAATGCAAACCCTTTGATCACAATGCAAATGGTTTTGTTCCCGGAGAGGGAGTCGGGGTAGTAGTTCTGAAACCTTTAGATAAATCCTTAGCAGATAATGATCATGTTTATGGAATTATAAAAGCAAGTGGTATTAACCAAGATGGAGCTAGCAATGGGATCACAGCCCCCAATGGTGAATCTCAAGAAAAATTAGAGCTACAAGTTTACCAAAAGAGCCAAGTAAATCCCAAAGATATAACTTTGGTCGAAGCTCATGGAACAGGAACAAAACTAGGCGACCCGATTGAAGTGGCAGCCTTAGCTAAATCTTTTCGAAAATATACCGACAACAAACAGTATTGCGCCATTAGCTCGGTCAAAGCCAATGTAGGACATACTGTAGCGGCGGCAGGCGTAACTAGTCTGATCAAAGTACTTTTAGCCATTAAGTATCAAAAAATACCTCCCTTGGTAAATTTTAAGCAAGAAAATGAGCATTTGTTTCTCTCAAAAACTCCTTTTTATGTCAACAATTCATTGATAAATTGGCCCCCGGCTAAAGACGGTAAAAGAAGAGCGGCCATTAGTTCCTTTGGTTTTAGTGGGACAAATGTCCATATGGTCGTAGAAGAATACCTGGGAAATCAAAGTAGCCATAAAACGAAAGAAAACATTCTTGCCCGTGGTGGCATTTTTGTAATATCAGCAAAAACAGAAAAACAATTAAACCACTACATGGCAAATGTTTATCACTATCTTTTAAGCCATAAAAATCTTGATTTACCTGGGCTACTATATACTTTTCAAGTGGCCCGAGAAGAAATGAAATATAGAGTAGCCATTGTCGCTCACAGTCGATGGGAACTCATGACCGTTTTAAAATCCAAAGTAGAGGGAAAATCATCCTCTGCTATTTTTGAAGGTCGTGGTGGTGAAAAGCAGAAATTGAGTATTGGTGAGACAAAAGAAGGGAAAGAGTTTATCCAGCAGTTGATGGAAAAACACCAATACGATAAAGTTGCCGAACTATGGGTCAATGGAGTGAGTATTCAGTGGGAAATGCTTTATCTCTTCGAAAAAGTCGAACGTTTGCATGGACTACCAACCTATCCTTTTGCTAAAGATAAATACTGGATTTCAAAGTCTCCCCGTCATGGAATAGGTTCCTTCTCGGAGAAGAGTTTATCTCATCGCCATCCTTTGCTTCACAAAAATACTTCTCCTTTTCCCCAGCAAAAAATCATAGCTCCTTTCAGGAGTGAGAACTTATTTTTAGATGATCAGGAAAAACCAAAATTTCTGAGCTTACCAACCCATTCTTTTGAGCCAACGAGGTACTGGGTTTCTGATCATTTTGAAGATAGAAAAGAGAAGATTCTTCCAATAAGACAAGAAAGAAAAACACTGCCTTTTATCGATAACTCCAGAGATTTTCCAAAAAGAAAATCGAGAAAGAGAGTCGAAAAAACATGGGATGAAATGTCTTATTGCCCTCAATGGGAGAATGTACCCTTATCGCATTTACTTGAAAGCCCTGCTCCTATCTCGAAGGTTATTTTAATTGTTTGTTCTAAATCGACTTTTGAGTTTGAAAATATCATTAAAGACTATTATAAAAAGAGCACTAAGGTAATCTTAATTCGTTTGGCCAAAGAAACGAAGCGAGTCTCTGAAGATGAGTGGCTGTGCAATATCCAAGATAAAGGAGGATTCCAAGCTTGCTTAGAAAAGGTAGAGAACATCGACTGTCTTTATTTTCTTTCTTTAGAGAAATTACTAGATGAAGAAAAATCTTGTCTTTCACTAACAGAATTTATTGCTAGCCAAGAAGAAAATGAAATGCCGCTTTTTCGCTTGGTCAGGTTTTTAAAAGAGAACAAAAAAATTGCTGGGAAGATAGACTTTTATCTTCTTAGCCTAAATAACTACTCCCTTGATTATCAATCGATTCAACCTAAAGGAGCAGGCCTAACGGGCCTAGCTTATTCCATTGCCCAGGAAAACAACTCGTTTTTTCTTCGAAATATCGATTTATCTGCAGAAGATTTCAAAACCTCATCAGGACAAAAAAAACTGTTTTCAATGATTCTCCAAGAACCCGCTTCGCCTCGGGGAGAAGTGATTAAACTTCAATCAGGCAAGCGCTATAAGCAAACTTTTTTTCCTTTAGATTGGGGAAGTACCAATAACCAATTAGGCCTTCGAAAAGAAGGGGTTTATCTCATTGTAGGTGGTAGTGGTACAGTTGGTCAAATTATCACTCGCAAGCTACTTAAAAAGTACCAAGCTACTGTGATTTGGATCGGAAGAAGCTCTCAAAATTCTGAGGAAATTCAAAATATCTTAGAATCTTTTCAGGAGTTTGAGGGAAAGCTCATTTATGTTCAAGGTGATGTCACAGAGCCAGACTCTATAAAACAAGCCCTCCAGTTTATTCAAACAAACTGCTCTCCCTTAAATGGAGCTATTTTCTCCGCTCTTGTTTTTAACTTTGAAAACTCTCTTTCCCAGACAACAGAAGCTAAATTTAGAAGCATTTTTGAGGTAAAAACCAGAGGAAGCCTAATTTTTTATCAACTCTTAGAAAAAGAACCTTTGGATTTTATCTGCTATTTTTCTTCTATTCAATCATTTTCTTTTACCTCTGCCTCAAAGAGTCCTGCTTACGCAGCAGGGATAACATTGGCAGACTCTTTCATTAAATCTTTAGAAAAAAAGAGTCCCTTTCCTATAGGTATTATCAACTGGGGTTACTGGGAATTCTCCATATCTGGTACAGCGATAGAAAAATCTTTGGAAAATAGATTTGGTTTACTCTCTGAAGAAGAAGGGTTCATTTTTTTTGAACGTTTTATAAAGAAACTACAAAGGCGTAGAATCCATCAAGTATTGTGTCTCAAAGAGCAAGCTCAATCCCTTATGGGAAGTAACAAAAAAGAATGGATTAGCTTAGCAAATAAAACTTTTTCTCCTTCTTTAAAAATTATAGAAAATGGGAGAGAAGTTTATTCTGAAAAAATAAGGGAACTAAAAAGAAACTATGAAGAAAATGAGAAGGCATTAGAAAGAGAGCTTCCTCAGCTACTTTTTTATCAGATGGATCAGCTCATCGGATTCTCGAACCTAAAAAGTCCCCAAAGCGTATTTAGTCTTCAAAAGCGATATAAAGTCCTAGATAAATATATTTTGTGGTGGCAAGAAAGTCTCAATATTCTATTCTCGAACAACTACATTGAGTTGAAAGAAAACATGGTCTTTCCTAAAGCCATTGACTCAAAAGTCATTCAGACTGGAGACTTCGAGAAAGAAAAGTATGAGCTAAACTCTAAAGACAAAGCAAAAGTAGCACTTGTTCAGAAATGCTTACAAAGTTTGCCTAAGATTTTACAAGGGAAAATTTTAGCAACCGATGTTATTTTTCCTCAATCCTCTATCAAAAGAGTCGAAGAGGTGTATAAAAATGGTCCCATTTTGGATTACTCTAATGAAGTCCTTGCAAGTTATGTTCTTACTTATCTAGAGGAAAGAATTCAATCAGACCCAAAAACTCGCTTGAGGATTTTTGAAATAGGAGCAGGAACAGGAGGAACTTCCACGGCTATTTTTTATAAGCTAAAACCCTTCCAAGACTATATTGAAGAGTATAGATATACCGATATTTCAAAAGCTTTTATTCTTCATGGAGAAGAGAAATACGGTTCTAAAAATCCCTATGTACAATTCCAAAAGTTTGATGTACAAGAGCCTTTGGATGACCAAGGAATTAAAGTAGGCTCCTATGATTTAGTTATCGCAACCAATGCTTTACATGCCACCAAGAACATTCATCAAACACTGCATAACGCAAAAGCCCTCTTGTTTCAAGATGGACTTATTCTCTTAAATGAAATTAGTGAGAGGTCTTTATTTTCTCATCTAACTTTTGGTTTACTCGATGGATGGTGGCTACCGGAAGATCCTGAGCTTCGTATGCCTAATTGCCCTGGGTTGTCCCCTCAGATTTGGAAAGAAGTTTTAGGAGAAGTTGGTTTTTCTGCAATAAGATTTCCAGTAGAAACTATTCATTCTCTAGGACAACAAATTATTTCTGGACAGAGCGATGGCATCATTCGCCAGAGAAGACAAGAGAAAGAGCTATGTTTGCAAAGCTTGTCTTTATCCCAAGGACCCAGAAAAAATAGAAGCCAAACTCATGAAATATCTCAAAGAATTTACGATTATGCCAAAAACGCTATTCTTGATTCTTTATCGAATACTTTAAAAATTTCTCCCCAGACTATAGATGGGAATATAGCTTTTTCAGAATATGGAGTGGATTCGATTTTGGGGGTGAATTTTGTCGACAAAGTTAATGAACAACTTTCGATTTCCATGAACACTACAATTATTTTTGAATACTCTTCCTTGGAGCTTTTGACAAACTATTTAGTTATAAACTATCATGACCATATGGCAAATCAGATAAGCCAAAGAGAGCAAAATAATGTTTTTTATGATCCATCTCTTGAGAAAGTCTACGAAAAAGAAAACCTGTTCCAAAATAAACGAGAGACTTTCTCTAGAAATAATAGGACAAAAAAACTCCCTGATATTGCTGTCATTGGAATGTCAGGAAAATTTCCCAAAGCAAAAAATATAAGCAGTTTTTGGGAAAATCTAATCAACAGTGTTGATGGGGTAGAAGAATTTCCTCTGCATTACTTAAATCAAAGAAACTACTTTAGTGAAGAAAAACAAGCGGGCAAATCCTATTGTAAATGGGGAGGAATTTTAGAAGAACGAGATTGTTTTGATCCTTTGTTTTTTAATCTTTCTCCGCGTGAAGCTGAATTCATGAATCCGCATCAGAGATTGGTTCTCCAGGAAAGTTGGAAAGCGATAGAGGATGCAGGGTATAACCCTAGAAGTCTTTCAGGATCTCAAACAGGTGTTTTTATTGGATCAGAGCCAACGGACTACCCTCACGGAAGTTTTACTGGTTCCTCAGAAGCAATCATCGCTTCTCGTTTGTCTTACTTCCTGAACTTGAATGGCCCTGCCTTTGTTGTTAATACGGGATGCTCATCTTCAGGAGTAGCTCTTCATTTAGCATGCGAAAGTTTACGAAATCAAGAATCAGACTTTGCCTTAGCCGGAGGAATCCATGCCTGCCTCGGGAAAAATACTCTCGTTTGTTTATCCGAAATAGAAATGCTTTCTCCTAGTGGGCGTTGCTATACTTTTGATGAAAAGGGAAACGGAACCGTCGTATCAGAAGGGGTTGGAGTAGTATTCCTAAAGCGTTTAGATGAGGCGATTGCCTCAGGAGATTCTATTTACGGAATTATTTGTGCATCGGGGATCAATCAAGATGGAGCTAGTAATGGTATTACAGCACCTAGTGGAGTAGCTCAAGAGCAGTTGATTACGAGTGTCTACGAAAAATTTCAGATTAACCCCGAAAAAATTAGCTATATCGAAGCGCATGGCACAGGGACAAAACTAGGAGACCCTATAGAAGCCCATGCTTTAGTGAGAGCCTTCCAGAACTTTACGGAAAAAGAAAAGTTCTGTTATATCGGAAGTGCTAAATCACATATTGGCCACACCAGTGCCGCAGCGGGTGTTGTCGGATTAATTAAAGTATTGTTGTCCATGCAGCACCAAAAAATTCCTCCTCTCTTGCATTTTAAGACAATAAACCCCTTAATTGAGTTCAAAAATTCTCCCTTCTCCATTCCTACTACGATATCGGAATGGATATCTCAAGATGATTCTCCGCATATGGCTGCCCTGAGTTCGTTTGGACACAGTGGGACAAATGCTCATTTGGTCATTAAAGAACACAAAGAAAGTGCTTCTAAGCAAAACCAGGAGAATAAAGTCTCCGTAGGCATACTTGTTGTTTCCGCCAAGACAGAAAATCAATTACATCGTTATCTGGAAAATATATATAACCATATTCAAACCCCGAGAAAAATTGATTTGGCAAGACTACTTTATACGTTTCAAGTAGGGCGAGAGAGTATGAAGTATCGGATAGCAATCGTTTTTGAGAATAGAGAGCAATTGCTAGATGATTTAAAATCTGTCTTAGAAAATAAATTATCATCTAGTATTTATCAAGGAATCGTTGATAAAAAAGAGAAGTTGAGTGTTGACGAAACAAAAGAAGGTAAAGAGTTTATTAAGCAACTAATTGAAAACCGCAAGCTCTATGAAATTGCCAAACTATGGGCAAATGGATGGAGCTTTGATTGGGAGAAACTCTATCCCTCCAAAAAACCTAAACGCACGCATCTTCCCACTTATCCCTTTGCTGAAAATAAATACTGGCTTTCCAGAACTCTGCCTTCTCCCACTTTGAGTTCCTCAATTCACCCTCTAATACAGGAAACTAGCTCTCGTCTATCCGATCCATTTCTCGGCAGATTTAAGAAACGAAAAATTTCCTCTGTAGATAATGAAATGAGACCTTTTCGGATGAGCTTGCCGATTTTTCCTTTCTCTCAAAAAAAATGTTGGCTGGCAAAGTCTACTTTTCCATCTCGTCTTTCTTTGAGAGTATCTTCTCTATTTCACGAGGATACTCCTCTGACAAGTCGATCAAAACGATTGCTAAGAAAACTCCTTATTCAAAAATCAAGAGCAGATATGAGTGATCGTTTGCTCTATAAAAATATTTTGGAAAAAAGCAAGGAACTACTGGGAGAGTTAATTAAAATTCCTCCCTTTGAGATTGATGAGAAGGAAGGTTTTGAAACCTATGGAATAGACTCTATTATCATCCATCAATGGAATGCTCAACTCAAAGAAGTCTTTGGAGAAATATCTAAGACCCTATTGTTCGAGTATCAGAACTTAGAAGAATTAAGCAACTATTTTTTAAGAGAGCATCGACTAGAGTGCTTGAGTTGGATTGGGCAAGAGGCCTACCTTCGCTTATTAAGAGAAGAGGATTGTGAAGAAAAAACAAAATCTCGGACAAGTTTTTCTAATTTAAAGCCTCAAAAAATCTCCGAGACAAATACGAGATTTTTACGCTCTTCCTCTAAACCTGAGCCTATAGCAATAATTGGAATGAGCGGAATTTATCCTCAAGCGGAAACACTCGAGAAATACTGGGACAACCTCAAAGCTGGTAAGAGTTGCATTACGGAGATACCTTCCCGTCGCTGGCCGCTGGAAGGATTCTATCACCCTGATAAAGAAGAGGCTGTAGAAAAAGGGAAGAGCTATAGCAAGTGGGGTGGTTTCATAGATCAATTTGCCGAGTTTGATTCCTTTTTCTTTCATATTTCTCCTCGAGAAGCGATGAGTATAGATCCGCAAGAACGATGTTTTTTGCAAACTTCTTGGAAAGCACTAGAAGATGCAGGCTATACTCGTGATCTTCTGAAAAGCAAATACGCACAAAGAGTCGGGGTTTTTGTCGGAATAACAAAGACAGATTTTGCTTTATATGGTCCTGAACTGTGGAGGCGAGGCGAAACACTTTTTCCTCACACTTCTTTTAGTTCTGTTGCAAATCGACTCTCTTACTTTCTCAATGTGCAAGGGCCGAGTATGCCCATTGATACAATGTGCTCATCTTCTCTCACCGCCATCCATGAAGCATGTGAACATATTCATCGAGGAGAATGTGACCTAGCCTTAGCGGGGGGAGTTAATTTATATCTACACCCTTCCAGTTATACTTTGCTATGTGCAAAGCAAATGCTTTCTTCAGATGGAAAATGTCATAGTTTTGGAGACGGAGCAAATGGATTTGTTCCCGGAGAAGGAGTCGGTGTTGTTCTACTTAAGCCATTGTCAAAAGCTATTGAAGATAAGGATGTTATTCATGCTATTATCCGGGCGACTCATGTCAATCATGGCGGGAAAACAAACGGCTATACCGTACCTAACCCCCAAGCACAAGCTGAATTGATCCGCAAAACTCTAGACAAAGCAGGTATAAGTGCTAGAAATATTAGCTATATTGAGGCTCATGGGACAGGAACCGAATTAGGAGACCCCATTGAGATAACCGGTTTAGAGAAGGCTTTTAAAAGAGATACACAAGAACAAGGATTTTGTAAAATTGGTTCAGCCAAATCTAACATCGGTCACTTAGAGGCCGCAGCAGGAATTGCAGGATTGACAAAAATTATTCTGCAAATGAAACATAAACACATTGCCCCCAGTCTTCATTCTCAAATTCTCAACAAAAATATTGCTTTTGAAAAAACTCCCTTCAGGGTAAACCAGGAACTAACTTTTTGGGAACGCTTTAATATTGAAGGAAAAGAAATTTCTCGCTTAGCCGGAGTCTCTTCTTTTGGAGCAGGAGGAAGCAATGCCCATATTCTTGTCGAAGAATATTTGAGTCCTGCTCAAGAGGCAGGTCTTACAGTAAATGAGAGTCTTACTCAGGGGGAAATTTTAAAAAACGAAGCTCTTATTATCCCTCTTTCCGCCCAAACAAAAGAGCAATTAAAGGAACGAGTATCAGATTTACAGCACTTTCTTTTATCTCACTCTTCCCTTTCTCTAGAATCTTTGTCCTATACTCTTCAAGTGGGACGGGAAGGAATGGCGGAGCGCTTAGGTTTAATCATCACTTCTTTAGAGGAATTGATGAAAAAACTCGAAAGTTTTTTGAGCCCAGAAGAAGAAGACGACGAAGGAGTATATAGAGGACAAGCCCAAAAAAATAGCTTAGCTGCGTTTAGCGAAGAACCATCTTTCCAGCAAGCGATGAATTCTTGGATAAAAGAAAAAACATATTCTAAAATCTTAAGTTTATGGGTAAATGGCTTGAACTTTGATTGGAATAAGCTCTATGGAGAAGAGAAGCCTTCTCGGATAAGTCTTCCCACCTATTCTTTTGCGAAAGAAGAGTATTGGTTTTCAGAAACCTCCCAGAATTTTTTCTGCTTCCTAAACTCTTCAGAAAAAGAAGTGACAAAGCTCAACTTGGCCCGTTCTTCTAAAGCTGCTTCGTTCTCTCCTTCAACTAAAAAACCTGTTAATGTCTCACTCTCAGAAGTTTCGAAGAACTCTTTTTATTCTGAAAATCAAGAGGATAAAGCAAAAAAGAAACGTTCTGTTTTAAAAGAAGATGATCCCTTGGGGGATCTAAAGTCCGCCATTTCTTTGGAAACAAAAGGCCTTGTTCCTACTCTCAATAGAACAGGTGTTATGGTCGAGGAGCTGATTCCTTATTCAAAAGAGTTTGCCGATTATGCCGGAGAATGTGGAGGAGAAGTTCTTGATTTGGGCTGTGCTTATGGAGTAGCCACTATTGCTGCTTTAGAACAAAGAGCCAAAGTTCTTGCCGTGGACATGGAGCAAGAGCATCTGGACATACTGGAAAGTCGGATAAAAGACGAGGTGAAGCAAGACCTTTCTACCCAGAAAGGTCTATTACCTAAGATCAGTTTTCCTCCAGAACGTTTTGCCGCTATCCATGCCAGCCGAGTGATTCATTTTTTAAGGCCCGAAGAAATTCAAGAAACCATTCAAAATATGTACCGCTGGCTCCAGCCAGGAGGGAAATTATATTTGGTGACAGACACCCCTTATTTTGGATACTGGAAGGAAAAGTCTTTCGAATACGAAGCGCGTAAAAAAGCAGGAGAGCAATGGCCCGGCTTCCTAGATAACGTCAGCGAATATTTTGATTCTAAGGAAATCGAAGGAGCTCCTCCCCTCATCAACCCTCTAGATCCAGAAATTTTGTCTCGAGAGTGTTTAGCAGCAGGCTTTGAAATCGAGAAATCTAGTTTTTTTGGTTTCTCAGAACACTGTATTTCGACAAAAGGGAAAGAGCATGCCGGTATTATTGCCCTTAAGCCCCGGCAAAAAGTGCTTGGGCAAAAGCCCCCTGTGAATTTACCTATAAAATCTCCCGCCAATGAATACATTCCTTTTCAAGAGAAAAGACAAGAGAAAAGACCAGAGGAAATACGCAAAACCATTAAAGCCTTATTGGCAAAAGAACTTCAAATTAATATAGAAAAAATTGATGATGAGATTTCTTTTTTTGAGTTGGGGTTAGATTCCATTTTAGGAGTAACTTGGATTCGAAAAATCAACACTCACTACAAGCTATCGGTTTCGACAACAAAAATCTATGACTACCCAAATATTCTAAAGCTCGCTAATTTTCTCGGCAAAGAACTAGAAAAAAGAGTCCCCTTTCCTTTCAAAAAAATATTTGCCGACAATATAGCCAAAGGTGATCAATATGGGCTTGTTCTTTCTCAGGTGCAAGATTTCCACGAACTTCGCTTAACCCCGTGGCGCCCTTCTCCTCTCAAGGATCATGAAGTCATGATTGAAGTGAAAGCCTCTGCTCTCAACTTCGGAGATGTTCTTTGCGTCCAAGGCCTTTATCCAAATATGCCAGATTATCCTTTTGTTCCAGGCGGGGAAGTTTCTGGAGTTATTTCTCAAGTAGGAGAAGGTGTTTCACAGCTTCGAGTAGGTGATGAGGTTATCGCCTTAACAGAGTCGGGAGGACATGCCAGCCATGTTAATACCCCTGCCAGTAATGTCATCTTAAAACCAGAGAAAATTTCTTTTGAAGACGCTTGTAGTTTACCAATTGTCTTTTGGACAGTTTACCATGCCTTTGAGTTAGGGAAGTGGAAAAATAAAGAAGAAATTCTTATCCAAACGGCAGCAGGGGGATGTGGCTTGGTCGCCATTCAGTTAGCCCGTCTCAAAGATTGCCTTTGTTATGGCACATCTAGTCGACCAGAGAAAATTAAGTTTTTAGAAAAACTCAAAATAGATCATGCTATCAATTATAAAACGACAGAGTTTGACCAGGAAATTAGAGAAATCACTCGAGGTCGTGGAGTAGATATTGTTCTCAATATGTTATCTGGAGATGCCATCCAAAAGGGATTAAATTGCTTGGCTGCTCATGGTCGTTATCTTGAAATTGCGATTCAAGGGCTAAAAACTAGCCCCAAGTTGGATTTATCTCAGTTTCTGAAAAACCAATCTATTCACACGATCAACTTAGGGGAAAGCTGGTACCGGCCTAATCCTGTAGATCCTTCTCAAAAAACATTTCTCGGAGAAAAAACTCTCCAGTTACTGGGAACATGGTTAGAAGAAGAAAAAATAGTCCCTATCACAACTAAAATTTATCCCATTGAGCAGATAGGACAAGCTTTAGAATATGTTTCTCAGGGAGAACATATAGGAAAAGTTGTTCTCAGTCATACGAACAGAACTATAGTAGATTGTAGTCATCTTTGTTTAAAGCGTATGCTAGAACAAAAACAAAAGGCGGAAAAAGAAGCCTTCTCTTTGGAAATAAGTTCTCCTGACAAAAAAAACGGGATTCAAAACACAAAAGATATTGCCATTATTGGAGTTTCTGGACAATTTCCTCAAGGCAAGACTTTGGATATATTTTGGGAAAACATTGTCCAAGGAAAAGACTGTGTTTCCGAAGTTCCCATAACGAGGTGGCCATTACACCAATACTATGACTCTAGTCCAGGCGTTCCCGGAAAAACCTACTCCAAATGGATGGGGGTTTTAGAAGAGGCCGCTCACTTTGATCCGCTCTTTTTCAATATTTCCCATAAACAAGCAGAGGTAATGGACCCTCAGCAAAGGTTACTTTTACAATCCTGCTGGCATTGCATAGAAGACTCTGGTTATGACCCCTTGTCTTTATCTGAAAGCTCATGTGGAGTTTTTGTAGGCTGCTCCCCTAATGACTACACAAAAGGGTCTCTCCAATTGGATGATTATCAATCTGTCTTAGGGGGAGATAATGCTATTTTAGCGGGCCAAATTTCCTATTTTTTAAACCTAAGAGGCCCTTGTCTTTCTATTGATACGGCTTGCTCTTCCTCTCTCGTAGCTATGGCTAGTGCTTGTGAAAGTTTAGTTTTTGGAAACTGCAGCTTAGCTCTGGCCGGAGGTGTATTGGTTATACCTGGGCCTGATTTACATATTGCGATGGGCCATATGGGAGCATTATCTCCTAGTGGGCGTTGCTTTACTTTTGACCAACGGGCCAATGGATTTGTTCCGGGAGAAGGGGTCGGAGCGGTTCTTTTAAAACGCTTAGAGGATGCTGAGAAAGATAGGGATCACATCTATGGAGTTATCAAAGGTTGGGGAGTAAATCAGGATGGAAAAACCAACGGAATTACAGCACCAAGCTCTCTGTCTCAGCTTGAAGTTGAGCGTGGTGTCTATCGTAAATTTTCTATTAATCCAGAAACTATCCAGTTAATGGAAACTCATGGGACGGGAACAAAGCTAGGAGACCCTATCGAAGTAGGAGCACTGCAAGCTTCTTTTCGAGAGTTCACCAAAAAAGAAAATTACTGCGCTTTGGGCTCTGTCAAAAGCAATGTCGGGCACTTGGGAGCAGCGGCAGGAATTGCCGGAGTGATGAAAGTCCTTTTTGCTTTACGGAATCAAAAACTACCTCCCACGATTCATTTTGAAACACTTAACCAGGAAATCTCCTTAGAAGGGTCCCCTTTTTATGTCAATACCGCTTGCCAGGACTGGATTGTTCCTTCTGAGCACAAAAGGCGAGCCGCTGTAAGTTCTTTTGGCTATAGTGGTACAAATGCTCACATGGTAATAGAAGAGCATGAACCTAAACTTCTTTCAAAAATCTCAGAGTTTCCTACTTATCTCTTCGTTTTCTCCGCAAAAACGGAGGATCGCTTACGCGTTCAGCTAGAACAAATGCTTATTTTTTTAGAGTCCGAATCAGGAGAAAAAGCTCCTCTTGAAAGCATTAGTTTTACTCTCTTAGCTGGACGCCATCACTGGAGTCATTGTCTTGCTTTAGTTGCAAAAAATAGAGAGATGTTTATTTCTTCCTTGAAGCAAACTCTGAGTAAAGAAGAGCATTCAAACATATTTCAAGGTGAAATTTCTCGCGAATTCATCCCCGAAAAAATCCAAGAGCAATTTATCGTTAAACTGCTCAGTAAAAGCAAATCGCTCATGGGTTCTTATCGGGAGTACAATAAAGCATTGCATTCTTTAGCTGGTTTGTACTGCCAAGGTTACGAAATCAAGGGGAATTTATTATTTTCTTCTCCTCGACGTTTAAGCTTACCGACCTATCCCTTTTCCTCGGGACAATACTGGATCTCTCCTCTAGCCAAAAAATTGCTTGCTTCAAAAATAAACGGAAATTTTTCCTTGTCTCACCCCATGCTGAAAGAAAATACTTTTGCTTTAGCACAGCAATTTATTTCTAGGTCTATCAAGAAAAAATCCTCTTTTGAGAGTGATCCCAGCAAACCAAAACGTGTCAGCTTGCCTACCTATCCTTTTTTACGGACAAAATGTTGGTTTTCGGAAGCTACCTTAAAAAGAGAGTGGAAAGCTTCTGGAGCAAAGGAACTCTTGAACCCCACTCTCAACATGTACCAAGAGTGTTGGAAAGAAACATCAAAAAGTGAACCGTCCATCTTAGACTTTAGCTACATTACCTATATTGGAGTAAAAGATGAAGTCCAAAAAAATCTGGAAGAACTTATTCGCAAACAAGGGAAAAAGTGGCAGTATGTAGAGCAAGTAGGCGACGAGAAAGAGATTAATGAAGAAAAAGAGAAAAACGCCAGAACAATAGTCATATATCGTCCAGATTCCGACAGAAAACAGACCAGCATTAAAGATATCTTTCGTTTACTAGTTCGCTTTCATCACAAAATAGAGCAGCTGATTTTAGTGGGAAGCTCTCCCTCTGCCTATGATCAATCATGGATTGGCTATGAGCGTTCTCTCAGATCTGCCATACCCCATCTCAAAATAACTATTCTCTACGACGTTTCTAAGGCTAAAGACATTGAGAAGTGTATCGGTAGATTAGGAGTATACCGCTACCAAAAAGAAAAAGAGCTCAGATTATCCTGGCAAAAATTAACTCAAAAGTCTGCCCAAGAAGTATCCATAGAGAAATCTCTTCTCCAGAAGGAAGGTACCTATATCATTGCCGGAGGTATGGGAGGTTTAGGTCAGTTATTTGCTATGCACTTAGCAGAGACATATAGCGCTCATCTTATTTTACTAGGGCGTTCAAAAATAAGCGACAGATATGAAGAAACTTTGAAAAAATTAAGAAAAGCAGGAGCGAGCTCAGCATGTTATGAAGAAATAGATCTGGCAGATGAAAAAGAGCTAGGGCTGCTCGCTCAGAAAATGAATTCTCGTAAATCTAAAGTAAACGGTGTCATTCATGCCGCGGGAGTAGAGAGAAAAGAACTCATTACCGAGACAAGTTGGCTCGAATTTGAAAGTGTCTTATCTGTTCAGATAGATGGCAGTAATTCCATAAAAACTGCCTTTAAGGAGTGCAATTGGATTTGTTATTTTTCCTCTTCGTCCGCAATATTAGGCGATTTTGGGGCCTGTTCTTACGCCGTAGGGAAACGATATCAAATGGCCCTAAGCCAGACCTCAGAGAAAGTAAAAGGACCCCAAAACATAGTCATTAACTGGCCTTTGTGGAAAGATGGGTCTATGATAATCAGAAATGAATCAGCTACAGAGCTATACCTCAGGAGCAGTGGGCAGTCTTGGCTAGACCCCAAAGAAGGAATAGCGGCTTTTGAAACGATTATGAGAAATGGATACTCCCCAACCTTGGTCATAAAAGGAGAAGTCGATAGGATTGAAGATTTTTTAGAAAGAAAATATCAACCACAATGGGAAAGAGAAAAAGTTCTTCTTCCAAAGCAAGAAAAGTTTTCTTCACAATCGCTTTGGAGAGCAGATTTAATAGGAGTGAGCACTCGGGATTCAGTTAGCCAAGAATTAAAAGCTATTGCAGAAGGTTTACTAAAAATTCCCGCGAGAGAACTCGACGAAGATGTCAACTTAGCTCAGTTTGGCTTTGATTCCATTACTTTAGCAGAATTTTCTCGAAAACTGAGTGAAGTTTATAGAATTCACTTAACCCCCTCGATATTTTTTACCTATACAACTCTCTCCCAATTGTCTGAGCATTTAGAAAACACATATCCTCAGAAACTAAGAGAGCTCTATGAAGCTCCTACAAAAGAAACAAGCTCTTTCCCTCTTGTTTCTTCTAGGAAAAAAACAGGAGAAAAAGAGAGAGAAAAAGAGAGAATAAAGCTATCAAAAAGACAAGAATCTCTTGAAATTGCTGTAGTTGGAGTTAGTGGTCGCTTTCCAGGGGCAGAAACGGTGGAAGAACTTTGGGAGCTTTTAGTTACAGAGAAAACGGCCGTTAAAGAAGTTCCTGATTCTCGTTGGGGAAGAGTCGAGGATTACTATGATCCCAAGGCTCAAAACCCGACAAAGTCATACTCTAAATGGGCGGGGATGATTTCTCAGATAGACAACTTTGATCCCTTGTTCTTTGAAGTTTCTTCCTTAGAAGCAGAATATATGACACCCGAAGAACGTTTGTTTTTAATGGAAGCTTATCATGCTTTAGAAGATGCAGGACTCAATCCTAAAGCTCTGAGCAAAGAAAAGGTCGGTGTCTTTCTAGGAATGGAAGAAAGTGAGTATCCCAGGCTACGAGAAGAAGCGCAAAGAGGAACTCGTAAACTCATAGGACTAGGATTAACAAGCAGTGGGGGGGCTATGATATCCTCACGGCTTTCCTATTTTCTGAATTTTAGAGGCCCTACTCTAGCGATTAATACAGCCTGTTCTTCCGGCTTAGTAGCGTTTCATCAGGCATGTATGAGTTTACAGTCAGAAGAAAGTAATATCGGTTTAGTCGGAGGAATTGCCCTACTGCCTAGCCCAAATAGTTACGTTATGATGAGCCAGGCAGGGATGCTTTCTAAAGATGGAAAATGCCGCACTTTTTCCAAAAATGCCCAAGGAATTGTTTGCGGAGAATCCGTTGTCGTGCTCGTTCTTAAGAGGCTAAAAGATGCTCAAGGGGCAGGAGATTGTATCTACGCAACGATAAAGGGAAGCGGGATTAATTTTGATGGGAAAACAAATGGAGTAACGGCCCCCAGTGGAGAAGCACAAGCTACTCTTATTAGAGAAACCTATCAAAGATGGAACGTTAATATTGAAAAATTAGGCTATATTGTAACGCATGGAACGGGAACAAAATTAGGAGACCCTGTGGAAATCAACGCCTTAAGAGATGTTTTCCCAGAAAAAACCCAGAAGCAACCTTACTGTGCCCTAACTAGCAATAAACCAAACCTCGGACATACCCTTGCAGCCTCCGGTTTGGTCAATGTGGTTAATATGCTCTATGCTATGAAATACAAGACAATTCCAGCAAGTTTACACTGCGAAGAAGAAAACGATTATATCTTGTGGGAAGACAGTCCCTTTTATGTAAACAAGACTCGTAAACTATGGGAGTGCCCTGAGGGAGAAAAACGGCTAGGTGCTGTGAGTTCCTTTGGACGTAGTGGAACCAATGCTCACGTCATTTTAGAAGAGTATTGTAATGGTTCTCTTCTAAATCAAGAGGAAAAAAATCAAAATCTCAAAAAGGGAGGCCTATTTGTTCTCTCGACCAAAACAGAAGCCCAGCTCACTCGTTACTTGGAAAGTTTGCGAAGTTATCTTGAAAACAGAGAAAACATTGATCTTGCTCGCTTACTCTATACTTTGCAAGTGGGAAGAGAGAAAATGCAGCATTGCATTGCTATTGTTGTCTATGAGAAAGAGCAATTGCTACAAGACCTACAGCTCGCCATAGAAGGAAAATCTTCTCCCGCTGTCTTTAAAGGAGTTACCCAGGAAAAGCAAGGACTGAGAGTTGGGGAAACAGAAGGGGGAAAAAGATTTATTGAGGGTCTTATAAAAGACCATCAGTTAGTTAATATAGCAGAGCTGTGGGTAAATGGCTGGAACTTTGATTGGAGTATGCTCTATGGAAAAGAAAAACCCACACGTCTAAATTTACCGACCTACCCTTTTCTTCAAAAAAGATGTTCGTTTTCCGAACCTGCTTTGAAATCGAATTTTTCTTCCCCGATTCATCCTTTGCTTCATCAAAATATCCATGATTCATACGAAGAAAAATTGACTGCTCAAGGAGAAAGGAAAGAATACTTTCTCCTTGAGAATCAAATAAAAGAATTAGTCTTAGAATCGAAAAAAATCTATCCAAAAAGAAAACCCCTACGCATAAATCTATCTCTCTATCCTTTTGCCAAAAAAAGATATTGGTTTTCAAACCTAAAAGAGCAAAAGATAGGTTTTTTTCCTTCTTCGGTAAGCTCTATAAAAGAGAGCTATATAAAACCAAAAATTTCTCTTTCCCCGCTTTCTTTTTCTCCGCTTTCTTTTTCGAAAGTCTCACCGGAAAAGGAACTCGTAAAAGAAAACTCTTCCTCTCTGACTTCTGTCCCTCTTTCTATTTCTCTTTCTATTTTAAGAGAGAACGATCCTTTAGAGGATTTAAAATCAGCGATTTCTTTAGAAACAAAAGGTCTTGTTCCAACCCTCAACAGAACAGGTGTCATGGTCGAAGAGTTAATTCCCTACTCAAAAGAGTTTGTTGACTATGCCGGACAATGCCAAGGAGAAGTCCTCGACTTAGGCTGTGCCTATGGAGTTGCTACTATTGCTGCCTTAGAGAAAAAAGCTCGCGTCTTGGCTGTAGATATGGAGCAAGAGCATCTAAATATACTGGAAAGTCGTGTCAACGATCAAGCTCAGCCTTATCTGCGCACCCAACAAGGTTTGCTCCCCCATATTAATTTTACAAAAGAGCGTTTTTCTGCTATCCATGCAAGCCGAGTGATTCACTTTCTCAAACCAAAAGAAGTTCAAGAAACCATTCAAAAGATGTACTTCTGGTTGCAACCAGGAGGAAAGTTATTTTTAGTGACAGACACTCCCTATTTTGGATATTGGAAAGGAGAGTCTTCCAAATACGAAGCTCGCAAAGCAGCGGGAGATTTGTGGCCGGGCTATATAGAGAATGTAAGCCAATATTTTGACTCTAAAGAAATAGAAGGAGCACCTCCCATTATCAATCCTCTCGACCCCGAAATTTTATCGAGAGAGTGTTTAGCTGTAGGGTTTGAGGTAGAAGATCACGGTTTTTTTGGGCTCTCTGGCGAAGGTAAAGAGCACGTAGGAATTATCGCGGTGAAACCTGGAGCGAGCAAGTCTCCTTTAATCATAAAAGACCCTGCCACAGAAAAATTAGAACAGAAAGAAAACTTTAGAACTGAGGTAACTCTAGGAGAAGTAAAAAAAACGATTAAAGCTTTTTTATCGAAAGAACTCAAACTTGATCCCCAAGAAATTGATGATGAAATTGCCTTTTCCGAGCTTGGTTTAGATTCGATTTTGGCTGTGACTTGGATTCGTAAGATCAATACCCAATATAAACTATCTCTTTCCACAAAAAGAATCTACGACTATCCGAACATGACAGAGTTCACTGCTTTTTTGAAAAATGAACTACAAAATTCTCCTCAAGCATCTAGTATGGCAAAAGAAACAGAAGAGAGAGAAAAACCAGAAGAGCAAAAAGAAACCCTCTCTGAGCTGACTTTATCTCCTCTTCCTGAAAAAGAAGTATGGGCAAAGAAAAGAACAAAGCCGGACCAATATGGGTTAATCATTACCCGAGTCCAAACATTGGCTGAACTTCGTTTAGAAAGCTTGTCTGTTTCTCCCCCCCAAGCTTTTGAAGTAAAAATCGAAGTGAAAGCTTCTGCTCTTAACTTTGGTGATATTCTTTGCCTCCAAGGTTTGTATCCTAACATGCCTGCCTATCCTTTTGTTCCCGGGTCAGAAGTTTCTGGGGTTGTTTGTGAAGTAGGAAATCAAGTTTCTCAATTTCGAGTGGGAGATGAGATCATTGCTTTAGCCGGACTAGGAGGACACGCTACTCAAGTCAATGTTCCCGAAAGCAATGTTATTTTGAAACCCAAGAAGATTTCTTTTGAAGATGCTTGTAGTTTACCCATCGTTTTTTGGACGGTGCACCATGCTTTTGAGTTAGGAAAGTTGAGCGCAGGAGAAGAGGTTTTAATTCAAACCGCATCAGGAGGATGTGGTCTGATGGCTATTCAGTTAGCCCATCTTAAAGCTTGTTTTTGCTACGGCACTTCTAGTCGGCCCGAAAAAAGAGAATTTCTTCGCAAACTAGAAATTTCTTCCGTTCTCAATTATAAAACAGAGTTTGATCAAGAAATCAAAGCCTTAACAAAGAACCGTGGGGTTGATGTTGTTCTCAATATGCTCTCTGGAGAAGCTATCCAAAGAGGCTTAAACTGCTTAGCTCCCTCTGGTCGCTATTTAGAAATTGCCATACAGGGTTTAAAAACGAGCTCGAAGTTAGATTTATCTCAACTCTTAGAAAATCAATCTATACATGTGATTAATTTGGGACAAAACTGGTACCAAGCCGATCCTCTAAATCCTACTAGAAATATTTTTCGCGGAGAAAAAGCCCTTCAATTAATGGGAGATTGGTTAGGGTCTGAAAAAATCGTTCCTATTACTACGCGAATTTACCCCTTTGAGCAAGTCGCAGAAGCTTTAGAGTATGTTTCAGAAGGAAAGCATATGGGAAAGGTTGTCCTGAGTCATACTAGTGAAACCATGATCGATTGCACTGACAGTTGCCTAACTCTCCTCTTAGAGCAAAAAGAAAGAGGACAAAAAGAAAGAGGACAAAAAGAGGAGAATGAAAAAATTCACAAAGAAGCCTCTTCACGAGAAAAGGAATTCCCACTTACCTCAGAAAATACACAGGAAGCGAAAGAATTTGATAAAAATAAATCTAGAGGAATTGCTATCATTGGAATCTCAGGACAATTTCCCCAAGGAAAGACCTTAGAGCTATTTTGGGAAAACATCGTCCAGGGAAAAGATTGTATCTCTGAAGTTCCAGAAACTCGTTGGCCTATACAGGAGTATTATGATCCTCAAGTGGGAACTCTTGGAAAGACCTACTCTAAATGGATGGGAGTATTAGAAGTGGCCGATCAATTTGATCCGCTCTTTTTTAATATCTCTCGAAAACAAGCGGAAGTAATGGATCCCCAGCAAAGATTATTTTTGCAGTCTTGTTGGTCTTGCCTAGAAGATTCAGGGTATGATCCCTTGTCTTTTTCAGAGAACTCTTGTGGAGTTTTTGCGGGTTGTTCTTCCAATGACTATCTCCAAGGCTTCTCTCCTGAAAACATGGACTCTCAATCTGTCCTCGGAGGAGATAGCTCTATTTTAGCAGGTCAAGTTTCCTACTTCTTAAATTTAAAAGGACCTTGTTTGTCCATTGATACAGCTTGTTCTTCTTCTCTGGTTGCAATTGCTAATGCCTGCGATAGCTTAATTTTGGAAAATTGTAATGTGGTTTTGGCGGGAGGGGTTTTAGTTATACCAGGACCAAGCTTACATATTGCCATGAGTCAAATGCGGGTTTTATCTCCCGAGGGACGTTGCTTTACTTTTGATGAAAAAGCCAATGGATTTGTTCCAGGAGAAGGAGTCGGAGTCCTTTTATTAAAGCGTTTAGAGGATGCTCAAAAAGAGGGGGATCATATATATGGAGTGATTAAAGGCTGGGGGGTGAATCAAGATGGGAAAACAAATGGAATCACTGCTCCTAACTTTCAATCTCAAAGAGAGCTTAAAACAGAAGTTTACAAAAAGTTTTCGATTAACCCAGATAAGATTCAATTAGTTGAAACCCAAGGAGTCGGAACCAAGCTCGGAGATTCTATTGAGCTAGATGCTCTCATTGAGTCTTTCCGACACTTTACTTCAAAAGAAAACTACTGTGCGCTTGGTTCAGTGAAAAGCAATATCGGGCATTTAGGAGCAGCAGCAGGAGTAGCAGGAGTAATAAAACTTCTTCTTGCCATCCAACATAAGAAACTTCCTCCGACCATCCATTTTGAAAAAACAAACGAAGAAATTTCTTTGGAGGGTTCGCCTTTTTATATCAATACTCAATGCTTAAATTGGGTTTTGCCTCCCGAAGAAAAACGCCGAGGAGCAGTAAGCTCTTTTGGGTACAGCGGAACTAATGCTCACATTGTAATCGAAGAGTATCTAAAGAACTCTCTCTTAGAAGAGACAAAACCCCCCAGCTATATTTTAGTTTTTTCTGCTAAAACAGAGGAGAGGCTAAGTGCTCAAGTAGAGCAGATGCTTGCCTTTCTAAAGTCACAATCTACAGAGGAGCACTCTCTACTTCACTTGAGCTATACTTTACTTACCGGACGTCACCACTGGAATTACCGTATTGCTATAGTGGTGAATGATCTTAATATGGCCATTTCTACTTTAGAACAAGTTTTGAATCAAGAAAAGCTTTCACAAGCCTTTGAAGGAAAAATTTCTCGAGAGTTTACTCCTCAAAAGGAAAAAGAAAAATGGATAAAAGGGCTCTTAGAGAAAAGCAGTACTCTTCTCGCTAACTCTAAAGAATATCAGGAAGTTTTAGCTTCTTTGGCAGATCTTTATTGCCAAGGTTATGAAGTTAATAAAGGGCTTCTTTTCAGGCATTTTAAACCTCAGCGTATAAGCTTACCGACCTACCCTTTTCTCGAAGAAAAATACTGGGTTCCTTCTTTCTCCAGAGAGACAAAACAGTCTTTGGAGAAAGAGAAAAGTGGAGATACTCACGATACTAACGATACTAACAAGAATCTGGGCCAGCAAAGTTTTTCAGAGGACCTAGAAAATAGAATAACTCTTACTCTAGTGGAAGATGTGGGTAGCTTGCTCAAACTTAAGCTTGGCGAGATTGATCCACAGGCTGAGTGGAGCGAATATGGATTTGACTCCATGACTCTTGCCAGTTTTGGGGATGATCTGAACAGAAAATATAATATAGCATTGATGCCCACTATATTTATTGAGAACCCCACGATTAAAAATCTCGTTGATCATCTTATGAGAGAATGTCCCTTTGCTTTTCTCAAGGAGGTTGCGAGAGAAGAGAAAGGTATTTTATCATCTCCCCAAGAAAACAAATTTATGCCCACATCTTGGGAGCAAAAGCGCATTTGGTTCTTACATTGCCACCAAGCCTCTTATTGTATAAACTACCTCGTGAGTCCGGTTATAGAAATGACTAATCCAGCAGTACTAGAAAAAGCTTTTTCCCATATTATTCTTTACTATCCGATTCTCTCTAGAAAATTTCGCTTCCAAAATGGAGAGCTAGAGCAGGCAGATCAATCTTGTCCCTTGGAAATAGAAAGAATCGATTTAAAAAACTGGGAGAGTATAGAGAACAGGGATAAAGCATTTGCCCAAATAATCGACGAAAAGAAAAAAGAACCCTTTGCTTTATCTAGAGAACTTCCTCTTCGAGTTGTTTGGGTAGAGTTAAGTGAAGAAAAGCAAAGAATTCTTCTATTTGTTCATCCCATTGTAGCAGATGGTTATTCTCTAAAAATTATTCTCTCTGAGGCAACAAGGGCTTACCACTCTTTAGAGAGAGGAGAAAACCTTTCTCTACCAGAGAAAAAAATCCCTTTCCTTTACCATAAAAAAATATCTGAAGAAAAAAATTCTCAAGACCAAATCTATTGGAAAAAACAACTTAAAGAGTGTCCAGTTCTACAACTAACTCCGAAAGGTCAGCAAAAACAGCGAAATGAAGAAAGCACTATTTTTTCTATTAAAGAAGACCTCACCTTTTCTTTGAAAGAACTGGCTAAAAAAGAACAAGTTTCCCTCTCTATTATTCTTTTAAGCGTATTTAAAGTATTGCTCTATCGTTATAGCAAACAAAAAGACATAGTAGTTGGAACAAGTTTAGAGCGAAGAAAAGAAGAAAAAATATCGGTGGGCCCTCTAGAGAATATTTTGCCGATTCGAAGTAGGTGGGAAGAAAAGATTTCCTTTTCTCAATTCGTTTTGCAACTCAAAGAACTTGTCCAAGAAGGGGAAAAGCATAGATCTTTTCCTTTAGCCAAGATGATTTTAGGCAAAGATATTCAACGTTTCTCAACACGCTCAAGTATTTTCCAAGCTTTTTTTAGAATGGACTTTGATTATTCTCCCTCTCTTGAGAATACAATTGAAGATACAAGAAAGAATTCTTTATCCAACTTATATTTTTTCCATGATATAGCTCTCCATGTAAGCAACAAAAAAGAAACGATAGAATTTCATTTTTTCTTTCATTCGAATCTTTTTTCCCAACAAGGAATCCTCGAACTTCAAGAACAGTGGATTTATCTCTTAGAGCAAGTAATTCAAACCCCCGAGAAAGAAATATCGGATTACTCTCTCTTGACGAAAAACTTCCAGCAGATTTTGGGAAAAGATTTTTCTCAGATCAAAGATCTATCTAGAGCTCCTGAAATAGATAAAAACAAAATTCCTGAGGATGTCAAAGAAAGAGGGGATTTTTTTCTCTGGCAAGGGAAAGAACTAGCAGGTTGGGAAGAACTAGCTTCCCTCTACTTTTTAAGTGAAGAGGATTTGAGTTTTCTATTTGAAAGAGAAGAGGAATCTTTTTGGGTTACCTTAGATAACAAAGAATACTCTGCTTATCAGTTAAAAGAACTGGGGCGCTATGGAATAACAGGCTCTATTGAGCTTTGTGGGCGAACTGAAGACCATGTTGTCTACCAAGAAGTTCTCATTGATATGGCAAAAATTGAGGAGAGATTACGAGAGCATCCTCTGATCAAAAACTGTGCGGTGCTACCCAAGGGAAATATTCATGAAGAAAAAGAGTTGGTTCTTTTTCTTGTACTCCAAGAAAATTTTCAGCAACTAAATTTCAGCTCTCTTCTGGATTTTGTAAAATCTGGTGATCCTTCATGGATCATTCCTTTAAAAATGATACCTTTAAACGCTCTTCCCATCTCACAAGGCCAAGTAAACAAAGAAGCTTTGAAAAAAATCAAAATCGATCATCTCCCTAGAATCATAAGAGACAGGAGTGCCCTAAATCCTCTTGAAGTGCTTCTACAAGATATTTACCAAAGAATCTTAGGCCTAAGCAAGGTTAGTTTTAAAGATAGTTTTTTTGATTTAGGAGGGCACTCTCTCTTACTCGTTCAACTACAAGAAGAAATTAAAAGGAACTACTCTATTCTCATTCCTTTGTCGACCATGCTAGCTAATCCCACCATTGAAGAGTTGGCCTATGAAATAACAAAGCAAAACGAAAAAAAACAATCATCCCCTTTTGTCCTTATCAAACCAGAAGGAGAGAAAAAATTCTTTTTTTTCAATGGAGACTTCAATGGTTGTGGTTACTATTGCTATAAAATGCGAAAATATCTTTCACATTCGATAGGACTTTACTCCATTCCCCCCCATAGTTTCTTAGGCGACATGAAAGCACCATATACAATCTCCGAGATGGCGCAAAACTATGTTTCTGCTCTTCAGGAAATTCAAGAAGAAGGCCCTTACTATGTAGGAGGATTTTGCAACGGAGCAAGTGTGGCCTTTGAGGTTGCCCGAATCTTAGAAAAAAACAGCACCGTCGCTCAAGTCGTTTTAGTGGATCTGCCGATGGTGGATAAACCAAAATGGCTCTACCATTTAGTTTCTATCTACTCTTATATCCGAGGCTTAAGTGAACTTGAAAAACAAAATATCTACTATTCTTTGGGCTTAAAGCTAAATCAAGAAAATAGTGCTATAAGTATAAGAAGAGCGCAGCACTTTTTGCATTTGGAAAAGAAGTCTGACCTCAACTTCCATGAACGTCAAGTTTACCTAACACATATTTACGGCAGAATTATCGCAAGCTATTTTCCCAAGCCTATCCAGTCTCCCTTAGCATTGATTTTTTCTGATTCAGAAAAGCATATACTAGAGCAAAAAAATTGGCAAAATCTTTCTCCAATTCTTATAACAAAAAGAATTCCAGGAGATCACTTAACTTGTATCACTGAGCATGGAGAAGTTTTAGCAAAAACTATAGAAGCATGTTTACGAGATTAAATTTGATCAGGAAAGGTTCTTATGAGGTACTTATTGCTAACCATAGCTACTCTGCTTTTTTGTAGTTGTGAAGTAAAAAAAGAAGAATATTGCTCGCCCAAACTTTCTCTCCATGGCCAAACAAAAATTACTCAACTATTTGAGAAAGCTACTCAAATAAAAATACCAGGCTTAGTGGCTATTGTCGCTAATGAGAATGAAATATTGTATCACCAAGCATTTGGAAAATTAAACGTAGCTCAAAATATTCCCATGCCCAAGGATGCCATATTTGCTCTAGCCTCTATGACAAAACCAATTACTTCCGTAGCCGTTATGATACTTTGTCAATCGGGAAAATTTAAACTAGACGACCATGTCTCTAAATATATTCCCTCTTTTAAAGAAAAAAAAGTAATTAGAAATTTAAACAAGGATCTAAGCTATGTCAGTACGATAGCTCAAAAAGAAATGACCCTCCGCCATCTACTTGCCCACACATCTGGACTAGGATACTCCTTTTCCAATTACAAAGTAAAATATCTCAGCCAAAAACTGGGAAAACCTTTTGAAGATTTACCCTTAGTTCATGAACCGGGAGATAAATGGACCTATGGAGTAAGTACAAAGGTTTTAGGAGATCTTATTGAAAAAGTAACGGATGATACTCTTCCCAATTTTTATAAAAGAGAAATATTCTCCCCTTTAGGAATGAAAGATACTTTCTACGTCATTCCTAAAGAAAAATACAATCGCCTCATCACTCACCATCAGAGAAAACGAGGTAAATTAGTGGAGCGCCAAAATATGAGAGCAAAAAAAGAAAAAGTTGCCACAGGAGATGGTGGGCTACATTCTACGGCAAAGGACTATGTTACTTTTTTACAAATGCTTCTCGGCCAAGGAAGTTTCCATGAAAAAAAAATACTAGAAAAAAAATCGGTTGAGTTAATGACCCAAAATCAAATTGGGAAATTAGTGATCGAAAAACAGAGTAGGACAAAAAAAGTATATCCTTTTCCTATGAGAGCAGGAAAAGATAAATTTGGCCTAGGGTTTCAAATCAAAGTAGCTGATGAAAAAAAAGATAACCTTCGTTCACCAGGTAGCTATAGTTGGTGTGGTTACTCTAACACTTACTTTTGGGTAGATCCCCACAAAAAAATTGCGGCCGTTCTTTTAATGCAAATACACCCTTTTCAAGACTTACACTGTATAAATACGTACCAAGAATTTGAAAAGTTAGTTTATAAAAATCTGGAGTTTTCCCTTCAAGAGTAAGAAAAAAAAGTTATCTAGAAAAAAAACCTAAAAAACCTAAAGTGTGTATATTTAAGATTTTTTTTGTTACTTGAATATAAATTGTGATATAATTATTTAACTTTAACTATAACTATAAACTATAATTCACTTTGTTTTGAAGTTTTGTTATTTTAAAGTTTAGGGTGTTTCCCTAGAATCGAACATAAAAATCACCAGTCTATCAAAATTTGGGAGAAATGATATGAAACATGCTCATGACTTTAAATTTAGTAAGGGATTAAAAAAGAGTATCCGGAAAATCGTAGTTCTGGACACAAATCTGCCCTCTAAAGAAAGAGTTATCTACGAAAAGAGTTATAAGAAAAAGAAAAAAGAAATTTCTGGACTCAAAGGGATAGAAAAAATTGCACGCCGTATAGCTAAAGCAAACCAAACCTACACAGATGAATATCTTCGTCGACATGATCGCTCTAGAGGCAAAAAAAAGAGTGGGTGGCTAAAAGAAATGGGTGAAAACGTTTATAGTGCCCGTCGTAAGGCTTTAAAAAAATTATAAACTTAGGAACTTTTACTTTCACTAGTGTTTTTATTTCAGAACAATTCACATAGATACACTTTCAATAGTTTATCTTTATTTTAAAACGAGAAAAATACAATGGAAAACGAAAAAACAGCAAATGCCCCTTTGTTGATCGATTTGGGAAAATGTAAACGTAAACAAGTTAAAAAACTGCGTAAAGGCGAAGGTAAATTGATGGACAAGGTAAATGAAGCGATTGATGAGCTCAAGGCTTCTGAGGCTATTGCTGAAAATGCCCAACCAATCATCATTGTTGTAAAAGAAAAAAAACGAAAACAGAAGTGGGGAATATAATAGATCTTAGTCGCGTTTTTCCTAATGACTTTATCTATTTGTTCTAGACTGTACTCATTCTTATGCAATACTCTAAACTAATTCCCTCGCCACTAATAAGACCTCAGGATAGAGAAAAGGTAACCTTTCCTCCAGAGAGAAAGAAAACTTTTTTTCTATCTCTCTGGCAGAAAATGGTATTTTGCTTCGAGATCGTCCATATTTTGAGTCTCCATATCACGCTAAAATATTTCCCTTCTAAAAAAGCACACCAACAGCGACAGAAAAAATCGAAGATAATCCGAAAAATACTCGAGGAACAGGGAGGATTTTGGATCAAAGTGGGGCAATTGCTTTCTCTGCGTACAGATCTCTTTTCTTCAGAGTTTTGCAATGAGATTTCTCAACTTAAAGATATCAGCTATCCTTTTTCCTTCGGAGAAGTAAAAAAAGTTATCGAAGAGAGCTTACACAAGCCTTTAGAGCATATTTTTGATTACTTTGAGGAAATTCCTTTTTCTGTTGCTTCCATTGGACAAATACACCGCGCATCACTAAAAAGAGAAAAAACGATCGTGGCGGTTAAAATCCAAAGACCAAAGATCAAAGAAAAATTTAAGCGGAATATGACTCTAATTCACATTGGCATACGCTTTTGTGAAATATTTTCCCTCTATTCGCAGGCGGATTGGACAGAGATGATTTTAGAGTTAGAGCAAATTTTTGTCGAAGAACTGGACTATCGAATAGAGGTAACTTCCGTTGATCGAATGAAGAAGAAGTTAAAGAAACATAAAATCTATGTTCCCTCTTTTTATCCTCAGTACTCTACTCGTAAAGTTATGATAATGGAATTGCTCCAAGGAGTTCGCATTTCAGATTTTATAAAGACTTTACACTCCGATCCTTTTAAAGTCCAGGTCTGGTTGAAAGAAAACAATGTCAATCCAAAAAAGGTTGCCAAGCGTTTATTTTGCTCGGTTTATCGCCAAATGCTCGAAGACAATCTCTTTCATGCTAACTTGCATCCTGATAACATTGTCCTCTTGAAAAATAGCCGTTTTGCTTTTATTGATTTCGGAGGGGTGGGGGTATTAGAAAAAGAGGCCGTTCAAAAAATAGGGACTTATTACCGACTTATATGTGAAGAACGCTATTCACAAGCGATAGACTCTCTGTTTCTTCTAGCTTCTAATTTACCACTCATGGATTTACAAGAAGTAAAAAGAAAGCTTATGATTGTTTACAGAGATTGGGAATTATGTGCCTCGTCTAAAGAGTTGCCTTATGATATGAGATCACTTACAGGTCTAACTCAAACTTTAATGGAAATCTTGGTTCCTCTTGGGATAACCTTTGAATGGGCTTTTTTGCAATTTAATCGCTCTAGTGCTATTTTAGACGAATCCCTTGTTTATTTACATCCCAAAATTCATTACCCTACAGTATTGAAAAAACATTTCCAAAAATCAAAAGAACGCTCCATTAAAAAACAAGCCAAAAAACCAAGATTTCTACAATTTAACCAAGAGATCCAAGAAATTCCAGAAAAGGTTTCTGAGCTAATGGGCTTTCAATTAGCGACAGCTCGCCATGGAGCCCAGGTTTTTAGAACTACTCTCAGCAGAGGTTCGTTATTTTTAGGAACAATACTGAAATCTGTTGCTCTAGGGTTTAAGATCTCTCTTTGTTTTTTAATTTATGGTCTAATCTACAAGCATAACTTGTGGATTACTCAGTATGATCTGGGTTGGCCAACGAAGATTGTCCGAGAAATCACTGTGTACTCTTCGGAAACCTGGATCGTTATGTTTCTGGCCAATTTGTATTTTCTTCAGACCTCATCAAGCATTGCGAAAAAGATGGTTGCTAAAGACACTCGTCGCAATAGTAATATACCCAAAGACTAGGATGTGTTTGTAAATTTTATTTATTCTCCCATCCTAAAATATTCTCTGACAATTTATTTTTGAAAACTTTATTTATATGAAAAACCAAGAGCTTATTCCGACACCTTTAATAGATTCTAAGCAAGCCAAAAAAATCGTCATTGTTGAGGATGAAAACTTTTCCCTCCCTCAGCACTTTAGACAAAGCTATAGGTTTTGCCTAACTATCGGCTCTATCATTTATTTACACTTAATGGTTAAATACTTCTCAGAGGATAAGGCACCAAAACGTCGTGAGAAAAAAGCTATATTGATTAGAACTCTTTTCGGGCAAAGAGGAGGGTTATGGATCAAGGTAGGGCAATTGCTTTCAATGCGCTCGGATCTTTTTTCTCAAGAATTTTGTCTTGAGTTGTCAAAGTTACAAGACAGTAGCACTGGTTTTCCTTTCCATCATGTCAAAAGAATTGTCGAAGAAAATCTCCACGCTCCTATTGAGAAAATTTTTTCTCATTTTGAAGAAAAACCCCTGGCCGCAGCTTCGATAGGCCAAGTGCACTTGGCCTATCTTAAAAAAGAGAAAAAAACTGTTGTCGTGAAAATTCAAAGACCATTGATCGAAAAACAATTCGAAAGAGATTTGAATTATGTTCAAAAAGCAGTTTATTTTTTAGAGCTATTATCTATCTATCCTCAACTTCAATGGGAAGAATTAATCGCCGAGCTAAAACAAATGTTTCTAGAAGAGCTAGACTATCGTATAGAGATAAGCTCGGGCAAAAGAATGAAGAAAAACCTAAAGAAGCACAAAGTATATGCCCCTTCTATTTATTCTCAGTATTGCACCCAAAGAGTTATCGTCATGGAGTTTGTTAGAGGGGTTTATATGTCAGACTACATTAAAGCTTTACAGACTAACCCTATTAAAGTTCAAGCTTGGTGTAAAGAGAATAATATTGAGCCAGCAAAGGTAGCTGATCGATTAATCATCTCTTTAAACCGCCAGCTTTATGAAGACAATCTTTTTCATGGCGATTTGCACCCAGGAAATATCATTTTATTACGCGATAGTCGGATAGCTTTTATTGATTTTGGCTCTATAGGAAAAATGGAGAGAGGATTTCTGGAAAGGATAATCCTCTACCACAAGGCTCTATCTTCCAGGAACTATTCTAAAGCCGTCGATTTCTTTTTTACGCTTATGCCTTCTCTTCCCAACATAGATTTGAATGAAATAAAACGAAAAATGATAATGTTGTTGAGAAATTGGGAATTGCGCACGATGACCAAGAATTTACCCTACAAGGAAAGGTCATTCAATGGAATAAACGAAGAGTTGATTAATATGATGAAGCCTTATAAACTAACGATGGAGTGGGGGTTTTTGCGAATAACTCGTACCACTTCTACGCTTGATGGATCTGTCCTTTATCTACACCCCGAACTCGACTATCTCGAATTGAACAGAAAAGCTCATAAAGGAAAAGCTAAACGCGATTTCAAAAGACAACAAAAAAACTCATCGATACTCAAAGTCGTGCAACTCAAGCAAGATATCCAAAAAATTCCAGAAGAGGTTTCAGAGCTACTGACCTTTCAACTGGATAGCTCTCGGCGTGGAGCTAAGGTTTTTCAAATGACGATCACTAAAAGTGGTCTTTTTTTAGGGTTTATCGCAAAAACTGTTTCTCTAGGATTTAAAGTTTGCTTGTGTTTTTTACTCTATGCTTTTTTTTATAAGCACTACGAGTGGCTAGCTTCGCTCAAACTTGGTGGGCTGGAAAATTTTGCTCAGGATATTGCTCTCTATCCTCCTGATATCTGGGCTCTTCTTTTTGTGGCTAATATATACTTTCTACATGTATCGACCAGCCTCTCTAAGAAAATGAATCGAAAAGATACTCGCAAAAATATGTAGGGGATTGGTTTGTGTGATTCATATAAACAAAAACGTCAGGCTATCGAATACGTTTTTGTTTATATGAATCACACAACTTGTGTATAAAAGTAAGGGGTTAAAACCCCAACTCTACGCTTTCACTTCTTCTGCTTCCTTCACTTCTTCTTCCTGGTATAGTATGTCCCAGTTGATTTTGGTACCTCTGACCCAAAGTTCCGCTAGCTTGTCATAGTCTTTCGAAGTGACAAGATCACGAAGATATCTTTTGCCTGCGTCGGTATCGTCAATCAATAACTTACTATCTTGGCTACTTTTTACAGTTCCTCGATAGAGTTTAGTCAAAGCTTGGCTCTTTTCTGGCTGCACGTAGTCCGAAAGATTTTGCTTCAGTTCATCAATATCATTGACCACTAAAGCTAAACGCTCTTCTAATTCCTCTCGGCCTACTTGGAGTGTGTAAGCCAAGTCCCGTAAGAATATAGGCTCTTCTTCAGGAGTAGCCTCCAAAAAGGAGATAAATCCTTCCACATATTTTTGCATTTGTTCTTTGTTTTTAGTGGACAAGACGACTATACCTGGCTCATCAACTTCAGGTTTCTCTCTTTTCGGCTGAGGATACTCTTCTACGATGACGTGAGCGTTCACTCCTCCAAACCCAAAACTACTCACTCCGGCAATGCGGCGCTTATTTTCTTCTACTTTCCACTCTTGCTTTTCTTGGAGAACATAAAAAGGGCTTTCCTCGATTTTAAGATAAGGATTTAGCTCCTGGGCATGTAAGCTTTTAACCAAGGTCTTATGCTTCATTTGCAAAAGAACTTTAATAATGCCTGCGATTCCCGCCGCCATCTCCAGGTGCCCCATATTAGATTTAACACTTCCTAGTCCACAGCTTCCCTTTGCCTTATCTTTCGCTAAATGGGCAAAGGCATCTTTTATGCCGTTAATTTCTACAGGGTCTCCCAAGTTGGTTCCGGTACCATGGCACTCGATATAGCTAATATCATTCGCATTTACTCCTCCATTAGCGATGGCTTTTTGGATCACTCTGGACTGAGCAATTGGATTAGGGGCTGTTAAAGAGTTAGTTTTCCCTCCGTGATTCTCCGCTGTTCCTTTGATAATACCATAGATATGATCTCCCTCTTCTATCGCTTTATCCAAGCGCTTGACCATAATCATTCCAACCCCTTCTCCTCTAACGTAACCATTGGCAGCAGAGGAAAAGGTTTTGCAGCGACCGTCTTCGCAGAGCATTCCTGCTTTGGTAAAGCTAATGAAGGCTCTCGGAGTAAGCATTAAGTTTACTCCTCCGGCGATTGCTTGGTCGCAATTATCCAAACGAATAGCTTCGACCGCTCTATGAATGGCAACTAAGGAACTACTGCAAGCTGTTTCAATCGGCTCACTGGGACCATGCCAATCCATGATATAAGAAATTCTATTTGGCCCAACAGAAGGAACCATACCCGTAGAAGAGTAGCCTTCAATAGGCATTCCGCTCTGGTCGATCAAATAGCTATATTCACTACCGGCGACTCCCACAAATATACCCGTATCGGTGCCACGAGAGCGGTCTCCGGCATAGCCGGCATCCTCTAAACATTTCCAAACATATTCCATCAGTAAACGCTGTTCAGGACTCATGTAAATGGCTTCGGCTGGTGATATTCCAAAAAATAGAGGATCAAATTGGTCGATTCCTTCGATGAAAGCTCCCCACTTCCGAGCATCAGGGTATTCTCGCCAGTCCCATCGTTCTGCGGGAATTTCTCCGACACAATCTTTCCCGGCTTGGAGATTATCCCAGAATTCTCTGAGTCCTTCGGCCTGGGGAAAACGACAACTAATCCCAATAACAGCTATATCCTCAGAGCGATGCCCTGCATTTTGTTCATCTATAAAGCGGCGGGCAAAAGCGGAGATTTTTTCTTCGTTAGTTTCTGTATCAACTACCTCTGTTTCTATTTTTCTTACAGGAGCTTTACGACCCACTCCCAAGAGAGAAGACATGTTTTGAGGGTATGTTTTTGCAAGATAGCTGCTAAAAGTCTCTAAACTGGGTGCTTCAAAAAATGCTGTCGGCATCAAATCTAAGCTATACGCTTGATTTAGCTCATTAGCAAAGTTAGTTAAGAGAATAGAGTCAAAACCAAACTCTTGCCACTCGGCCGTTTCATCTAAATCCTCTGTGTTAATTTTTAAAAGAGCAGAGGTCTGCTGAGTCAAAGATTTAAGGATAGCCTTTTCCAATTTTGCTTGATCAGAATCAGAGAGAGCCTCTTCTTTTTCACTCTCTGGTGCTTCTAGTTTGGCTTTTTGTTTCGCCAAACGTTTGCTAATAGTTTTTCTCTTACCATACACAACCACGATTTGCTCTTGATCACTGGCCATTGCCATTTTTAGAGCAACCATCCCTTCCTCACTAGGCAAAGGTTTAAAACCCCAAAGAGTTTCCATTTGTTTTTGATTTTCTTCATCAACCGTCATTCCCCCTTCTGCCCAAAGAGGCCAGTTGATGCTGATGCTTTTTCCCTGTCTTTTCCCTTCTCTTACCAAGTTTGCTCTTTGCAAGATAAAAGCATCCATATAGCCATTGGCAGCACTGTAGTCTGCTTGCCCCGCATTACCAAAAACACCCGCTCCAGAAGAAAATGTAATGAAGTAATCTAGATTTAAATTACTACTTACATTGTCCAAATTTTTTGTTCCTTGTACCTTAGGAGCCAATACTTTTTGTATCTCTGCCACAGTTTTATTATGGATAAAATTATCATGAATAACACCAGCAGAATGGATAATGATATCTAGCTTGGGGTGAGCAGAAAAAAGTTTTCTGGTCTCTTCTAGCTTGCTTACATCACAGCGATGATATACTGCTTCGATTCCTAGCTTTTCTAAAGAAGCTAGGGTCTCTTTTTTAGCGTCATCGAAGGAACTTGTGCCTGTTAAAATTAGCTTACATCCTTGGGTGTTTTTGGCGATATCTTTTGCGACAATAATGCCTATTTTCCCTAATCCTCCTGTGATCAACACATTTTTGTTGTCTGCCCACTGGAAAGCTGACTTTTGATTTTCTTTATCATCGATGACTTGGAGGTTTAAATCAATCAGCTCTTCGTTTTGTTTAATGCGATAGCGGATATTTCTATTTTCTATGCTTATCGCTTTCAGAATTCCAACGATACCTCGCCATTCCGGTTTGTTTTTAGGAAGATGTACTTCTAAGACATGAGGAGTTTGTATTTTTTGATCAATCCATTCCTTGGCTTGTTCAAAAACGGCTTTGACAAGGTTTTTATAGTTTTTTTGGTTGTTAATAAGACAAACTTCTTCTTCTTTATTTTCCTCCTCCTTGTTTTCCCATTGAGGAAGCATATAAACAAGTTCACTTTTATTCCCAGACAAATCAATTTCCCGAGAAGCAAAACCCTTCATTTTTACTCGAACTTCACCACTTTCTGTCGCAACTTGAATATCTGTTCCATTTTCTGTGGGAACAAGGAGAGAGACCATTTTTTCTTCTAAGGCTCCGTATATTTCCACATTTTTTATGGCAAAAGGAATCTTGAGTGTTCCGTCATTTTTTCCAAAACTAAGTACAGCCCCTCCCTGAATAGCACTGTCTAGCATCCCCGGATCAAGCACCATACCATTCTTATCACTATGAGCAATAGATAAGAAAACTAGGATTTGCTCATCACTAGTTTTAATTTTTTGTATCCCTTGGTGGCTACGACCAAACTCTATACCTGCTTTCCTAGATGCCTCATAAAATTCGTCTTTGCTCACAGGTTCTTGGTCGCACTGCTTCTCAATCGCTTCTATATCTATTTTAGGAAAAGAGACTTCTTTTTCTTCCGAATCGTGATTTTTAAAGCTCGCAATAGCCTGAAAATGAATTCCTTGAACGCTGGAAACCTCTATTCCAACTTCTCCTCGACCAGGATACAAATGTATTTCTATCTCTACCTTCTCTTCTTCTACAATGATAGGCTTTAAAAAGGTAACATTTTGTAAGTAAATTTCCTCTTTCTCAGTTAGTGAGAGTGACTTTACGACAGCGGCTCTCGTCATTTCGATGTAGGCCATTCCTGGCATCATTCGTTTTCCTAATACCCGATGATCTGCTAAAAATGCTTCCGCTCCCGTAAATGAACTTTTGAAAATACCTTTTTGAGTTACCATTTATTATCCTCACTACTATTTTTATCGATAAAAATATCTGTGTGTTAAAATTATTTTTTACTGTACTCTGCATGTTTTTACACGCAATTTTTGTACCATCTTTTTATATTATACTTAAGTTCAAGAAATTATTTGAAGATTTATTCGCTTTCGTTTAAGTTTCCTATTTATTCTATTCAAATTTACTACAATAAAACGGGCTGACACAAGTTCATTTTTGGTTTTTGATGTGATCAACCCCCATTTTTGATTATGAAATTTGTACTTCTAAAAGCCTTCTTAAACACTAACGGAAATGTAGAGAAAGATAACCATTTTCTTTATAAAGAAAATGGCTATCTTTTTATAAGCACCTTAGGTTGGTTTGGTAAACTTCCGAGTCAACAACGGCTCAGAGCTTAAATCTTCTGGGCGAACCTTTTTCATCCTTCTTATATCTTGATCCATAGCATACAAGCAGGGTAAAAAGAAAAGGGAAAGAAGGGTTCCAAAAACAAGCCCCCATGCCATACTCATTACCATTGGGACAACAAAAGGGTTCGAGCCTAAAAAGCCATAAGCAGTAGGAAACAAACCGGCAACACTGGTGATCGAAGTGATGATAATGGGCCTTAACCTCTCTTTGGCCGAATCAGCAATATCCGCACTTTCTAAACGAACATTTGTTCCTTTTTTCTGGCGATAGTAGTTCAGTACTGTAATCATAACGACAGAGTCATTTACTAAGACCCCAACCAATCCTAAAACTCCCATCAATGCCATCATGCTCAGTGGTATATCTTGTAAAGAAAAACCAACAATAACTCCGGTTAAGGAAAAAGGAATCAAAATAAGAATGAGAAGTGGTTGAGTGAGAGAGTTAAAAATAATTACGAGAACAAAGAATATCAGGGAAAAACACATGACAAAAGCAGTGCCAATACCTCCCATAGCTTTTTTTTGCTGATCTAGCTCTCCGCCATAGAACAGTCGCATTTTAGGAAAACGTTGCAGGAGTTTTTCCTCTTTGACAAAAGCCTCAATGTCACTATTTATTTTTTGCACCGAAGTTTTCTTGCGATCAATGTCGGCATAAATTGTAATAGTGCGTTTACCTAAGTAATGTTTTATAGAAGTTTCCCCTGGCTCCAGTTGTATTTCAACAAAGCTACGCAAGGGTACTGGCAGAAAACGGTCGTTAATAATCGTTAGATTTTTTAATACGTCCATCTTCTTTTCATTAGAGTTGCGCAATTGTAAGCGGTATTTAATTGTCTCATCAACCGTTTGCAACTCATCCACTATTTTTCCGTCAAAGGCAATCCGCACAGCATTTGTCACATCCGTTACGGTAAGGCCTCGGTCTGCCATAACTTCGTAGTTCAACTTTAATTGAAGAACGTCTTTTCCGGGCTTATAGCTACTGTCAACCCCTTTGGCTCCTGGGTAGTTTCTTAAATACTCTAATAATTTCTCTGTAAGTTCAAAACGTCCCTTGCCATTGCCTATGACCTCGATCTCTACGGGTTTTCCACTAACAGGGGCACTTCTAAGTGGCTCTATAATGATATTCTTATAGCCACTTAGGCCTTTTATTTTTTCGCCTAACTCTTTAACAACGGCATTAGAGTTCGTTGTTCTTTCTTCTTGGGGACGCATTAAAATGGTAATTAAAGCCCAGGCTGAGTTTTTCCCTTCAGAAGCTTCCACCGGATTATTATCATGATCCCCAATGCGAGTTGTTATATTGAGAAGATCGCCCTTCGCAACGGCATTTCTTGCGAGTAGTTCTAATTCTTTTACTTTTTCACTGGTATAAGAAAGAGATCTGGCATCAAGAAGCTCAATTTTGAGAAAAACGGTATCAATGTCTTCATCGGGGTAAAGGTCAAATCTTAAAGTCTTAGAACCATAGTCCACTATAGCAATGAATCCAAGAATAAAAAGTAAAATCGTAAGGTAGCGAACTTTAAGCATGTAATACAGTGCAACGCGGTAGATATTTTGCAACCAAAATACCCATTTTTTAGAACTTGGAGGTTTATCTTTACCATGTGCTAGGTGACAAGAAAGCATAAATTTACACTCAAACAGGGAAGAGCCTAAAATCAAAGCAGCCATTACAGGGAAAGCCCACATCAGTTTTCCTTCGAGTCCCCCTAGAAAAGCGATCGGTGTGAATGCTAAAATTGTCGTAATAGAGCTAGCGAAGACAGGTACCATCACCCTTTCCACTCCTTGTACACTAGCCTCTATGGGATTCATATTTTTTTCCTTAAAACCGTAAATACTTTCACTCGTAACAATGGCATCATCGACAAGCATACCAAGCATCAAAATAATAGCAGTTAAAGTGAGAGTATTGATCGCTAGATCAAAAAAGGGCATTAAGGCAAAAGTAAAAAGCATCGCAACTGGAATACCTACGCTGACCCAAAAGGCCAGTTGCAAATTAAAAAAGAAGAGCAAAACCAAAAAAACCAAAATAAATCCAATAATACCATTACTAATTAAAATCTCTAGCATATTCAAAGTAAAACGAGTGGTATCATTGACAACAGTAATTTTTATTCCAGGAGGAAGAGTAGGGATGAATTCTGCCACATATTTTTGCACAGCGCGTGTTGTCGCTACGGAATCCGCTTCCTTTTTTTTGGTCGGCATTAGTGCGATACCAGACTCACCATCTACTCTAGTTATAGTTTGCTTTTTTTCATAGTCAAAAATCACTTCTCCCAAATCGCGAATTCTGACGTAGTTTCCTGCTCCTTGGGCCCGAACAATTACATTCTCAACGTCTTTGGGGTGGGAAAATTGTCCGACGGTAAGCACTTTTTTTTCCGTAGCAAAAGATTCCAGTGACCCGCCGGAGTCTCTGACATTGTGCCTTTTTATAGCTGCAGTGATTTCGTCAAAAGTTACGTGTAAATGCTCCATGAGCAGTGGGTCAAGTAAAATGCGCACTTCTCGATCACGATAGCCGATTTTAAGCACTCCCCCAATTCCCTCTATTTCTCGTAAACCATCCGATAGTTTTTGGGCAACAAAACGAAGCTCTTCTTCAAAAACATCTCCTGTAACGTATATTTCTACGACAGGGACACTGGTGGTAGAAAGACGCTCCACTAAGGGTTTTTGAGGCAAGTCTTGAGGAAGTTTACTGGCTGCTCGGTCTACCGCCTTCTGGATATCGGCCTCTATCTGTCTTGTATCTGCTATATCCGAATCCATAGTTATCGAGATGATCGAAAGACTTTCCATGTTTTTTGATAATATTTTACTAATACCATCGACCTTAAGAAGCTCTTTCTCTATCGGAATAGTGATAGTAAGTTCTATGTCGTTTGGGCCAGCTCCTGGACGAAGGGTTGTAATTTTCATCTTCCCCATATCAATCGCAGGCAAAGACTCAATATTCATATGGCGAAGGCCTAATACCCCAGAGATAATAAAAAGAACCATTAGCAAATTTATTAGTAAGGGGCGAGTAACAAAAAAATGTACTAATTTTTTCATTGGGCACTACCTTCCTTTACAATTACCTCAGTCCCATTCATAAGAGTATTTGCTCCTTTTACAATTAAATGATCCCCCTCCTTAAGTCCCTCTAGAACGATAACCATATCTCCTTGGAAAACATCTTGTTGGGAAACCCCTAAAACAGGTTTGATCTCAAACGCTTTGCCATCTTTCTCTATGTAGACAACCTTTCGTAAATCACGATCAACAAGAGCACTGTAGGGAATAGCAATAGTTTCTGCAACTTCTGCTCCTCCTAGTTCTACGGTGGTTGCCATTCCAGGACGCAATAGATTATCTTCATTTTTCAGTCGTAAGATAACAGGGAAATTACCCGTATCTGGGTGAGAGGAAATTCCAATAGATTCTACTTTTGCCGTATATACTTTATTGCGTACCCCAGGGCTTTTAACAGAAGCAAGATCTCCTACTTTTATATAGTTTACTTCTCTTTCTGTTACATAAGTGGCTATTTTCAAGGTATCTAATATTTGAATTACGGCCAAAAGCTTCCCGGCCATTGCTTGTTCCCCTGGTTCAACCAAACGTTTCTCGACAACTCCAGTTACAGGAGACCTTAGACTAGTCTCTTTTAAATCTTTGGAAGCCAAACGCATAGAAGACAAGGCATTCTTATAGTTGGAGCTAGCCACTTCCACGGCCTCCTTTGCTGTATCTAGCTGAGATCGGGGTACATGGCCTTTTATGTGGAGGTTTTGCGTGCGATCAAAATTAGACTTAGCCGCTTCTAAAGAGGCCTGGCTCGCTTTTGCTTTTGATCTAGCTTGCTCAAAGAAAATTTTGCGGTCACTATTGTCAAAGGTGATTAAAATCTGATCTTTTTTGACTTTTTCTCCGACATCAAAATGATTCTTTTTTACTTTTCCAAGAACATCGTTAATGATTTGTAAATTACCTCCTGACTCAACTCGTCCGTAAACATTTACAACAACTTTCCATGTCATGGGCATAACAGTTGTTACCCGAACTTCATAAGTTTTTTTTGAATTGGTCTTGGGGGTAGAGGAATTAGTATTGGCTTTCTCTTGGCACCCTATTAGAAAAAATAAAAAAGCCAAAAGGTATGTAATAGGAAATTTTTTTTTATGAGAAATAAGCATATCGAAGGTTCCTTAGCTCGAAAAAATAGATTTCTGAGAAAGATTTGTTTTTACTTATCATAGTAAAATGTTTTAAGCTTAACAAAGAAAAATGTAGTAAAAATGTTTTAATCCTTTTTTTTTTTTATTGTATTTTCATATAAAGTTCTTCACTAAACAACGTTTTTTAGAAAAATATCCGTTAAAGATGAATAGTGGCAACTTTTTACTGTTTTCTCTACTAAACTCTTTCTACATTAGCAGAATTTCGCCAGTTTACATTTCCCAAGAAAACTCAAGTTTCCTTGAAGAGAGACAATACAGGCTTATCACAGAAGCTTGTAGCAAATGGCATACCAATTGCTATAAGCCACCATAGATAAATTTCTTTTATAAAACTTGTTAGGATAAAAAATGACAAAAGAAAATTTTCCTCTCCTAGAACAAAAAATAAAAGATTATATCATTTCGCAGGTGATAAAGCTAAAAAAGGGCGATTCTTCTTGGAGGAAAGATCAAAATTTTTCGGAAATGGGCATCCAAAAAAGGCAATTATCTCAGCTTATTGAGGAAGAGGTAGGAATTACTTTATCTCCCACGCTTTTTTTTGAATGTGAAAATATAGAAGAGCTATCTTTTTATTTTTTTCTTGAGTTTGGAGAAAATTTCTCTGCTTTTTTGGGAACTGATCAAAAAAAACTTTCATCGGTGGATTTAAAAAAAAGGATCACTAACAAACAGGCTTCCGAAAAGAATTTAAATGAAGAAAAGTCGAATGAGAGAGATATTGCGGTCATTGGAATGGCTGGTAGATTTGCTCAGGCAAAAAATTTGAAAGAGTTTTGGAAGAAACTAAAATCAGGAACTAACTTTATCACAGAAATTCCTCCAGGACGTTGGAATCATGATTTGTGGTTTAATCCCAATGGAGTTGTTCCGAATAAGACCTATTCTAAATGGGGGAGCTTTCTCGATAATGTTGACAAATTTGATCCATCATTTTTTAGTATTTCTCCTCGAGAAGCGACTTGGATGGATCCCCAGTTACGATTGCTATTGGAAGTTGTCCATCAAACAATTCAAGACGCCGGTTATGAGAAAAATATTTACGGAACTAATACTGGACTCTATGTGGCGAGTGCTTTCAAAGATTATTGGGATGAAATATTGCGCCAACAAATCCCAATAGATTCGCCTTATGAGTATATCAGCAATATGACCTACATGCTCAGTGGAAGAGTATCTTATACTTATGATTTGCAAGGCCCCTCTGTTCCCGTTGATAATGCCTGTGCTTCTGGAATTACGGGAATCCATCTGGCAGTCCAATCTTTGCGAGAAAACCTATGTGATATGGCCATTGTTGCTGGAGTAAATCTCATACTTAGTCCTATTCACTATGTTTTCCTTTCACAAATTAGTGCCTTGTCACCGACAGGCAGATGTCACGCCTTTTCCAAAAATGCTGATGGTTATGTTCCTGGAGAAGGGGTGATGGCACTACTTCTTAAACCGCTAAAGAAAGCCATCACTGACAGGGATAATATTCACGCCGTGATTAAAGGTTCTGCGATTAATCATGTAGGAAGATCTAATAGCCTGTATTCTCCGCGACCAAAATTACAAGCGCAAGTAATCCAAAAAGCTTGGAAAGATGCTCAAATTAGCCCCCTAGACATAGGCCTAATTGAAACTCATGGAACAGGAACCAGATTGGGAGATCCTATCGAAGTTCAAGGTTTAACGAGAGCCTTTCGTGATTTTACTAAAACCAAGGATAAACATTTTTGTGCCTTGGGAGCAGTTAAATCTCAGATAGGTCACTTGGAGGGAGCCTCAGGTTTGGCTGGAGTAATAAAAGCCATACTCTCATTAAAAAATAAAAAAATTATTGGGGTTCCTTCTTATGACACGCCCAATCCACTTATCAATTTAGAAAACACTCCTTTTTTTATTCCTACAACAAATACAGTCTGGAAGCAAAAAAAAGGATTGCGGAAGGTAGGAGTTAGTGCTTTTGGAATAACTGGTAACAATGCTCATGTTGTCATAGAAGAGTACAAAGAAAAAACTTTTTCTAAAAAACTTGTGGGAGCAAATGATTCCGTAGCTATTTTATTATCGGCAAAAAGCAAAAGAGTTCTCTTTATTCAGGCGAAAGAACTATTAGCTGCGATCAAAGATCAAAGTTATTCAGAGTGTGATTTAATAAATATAGCTTATACCTTGCAGGTTGGCAGAAAAGAAATGAAACAGCGGCTAGGTATCATTGCTTATTCTATTTCGGAACTGGAAAAGATCTTAGAGGCTTTTGTTCAGAAAAAACAAAATATAGAAAATCTCTATCAGAGCGATTCTTTTCAAGATAATTCCTGGGAGGAATTAAAATCGAAAGAAGAGTTTGACTCTACCATAGATCAATGGATTCAGAATAGAAAATATCAAAAAATTTTAAATTTCTGGATAAAAGGTTTGTCTTTTGATTGGGAAAGACTCTATCAGAGGAAAAAACCAAAGCGTATTAGTTTACCAAGCTATCCCTTCCTTGGAGAACGCTACTGGATTTCGAATACTTTGACCAACTCTACTTCTTCACATTTAGATCCCAGCCTCTCAACAGAAAGAAAAAAATCTGAGATAGTTACTTTGGCGCCACAGAATAAAGACTATGCCTTAGAAAAATTAAATAAACCAAAGGACATTTCTTTGTCGAGTCTTTCTCTTTTTACTTTTGAAAATGTTTTTTCTTCGACCAAAGGAGAAGATTCTTTGAGCACTAATTTATATAATTGTGGGAAGGGGATTTTTGTAGTTCAAATTTTAGAATTACAAACTCAAAATATTCTTTCTGATATTTTAATTCAAGAGCTAGGAGAAGCTTTAGCAAAAGTAGAAAAAGAAGAATCCGCTAAGGTGTTAATTCTCACTGGTACAGATTCTCACTTTCTTTCAGGAGGAAGAACAGAACAAAATGAAGTGATTAAACAAAAGCTCCACCAGAAAATAGCCTCTTTTCCTTTTCCCACTATCGCTGCTATGGAAGGGAATGCTACTGGAGCTGGTTTTTTAATCGGAATCCTTTGTGATTTTATGATCTGCAGTGAAGAAAACTACTATTATTACACTAGTTCACGAGATGAATTTTTTCCCTCAGAACAAGAAAAATCTTTATTTATAGAACGATTCGGTAAAGTCCAAACAGAAGATTTTTTGTATTTAGGGAATGGCTGTACAGGAAGACAGTTGCAAGACAAAGGATGGAGTTGTCCAATCCTCCCAAAAGATCAAGTTGATCGCTATGCACAAGAATTGGCAACCACCTTAGCTGAAATGCCCCAAGAATCGCTGCGACATTTAAAAAAACACTTATCTCGTAAAATTCATCCTTGTGTTAAAGAATTAAAATGGCAAGAAGAACAAAGCAAGTTAGAGACAAAAGGAGAAGTTCTATTAATCAGAATCAATTCTAGTTCTTTACCGGTTGATTTAAAAATGGCTTTTTCTCAAACTCAATATCAAGCCATTGTCATTACCAGTACTCACCCTCAGTTTTTTCCTATAGATTTACAAGAGCTGTTAATTAACTCGAAAACCCCTCTAATTGCCGCTATTGAGTCCGATCTAAAAGACAGTGCTTGGTTGATGAGTCTTTTCTGTGATGTCTGTATTTATAACGAAAGTAGTGTTTATAGCTACCAAATGCCAAATAAAGAAGCTGTTGAACTGTTTTCTCTTCGTTTTGGTCACTATTTAGCAAAAGAAATTTTGCTGACGAGAGCGGAGTATACAGGGAAACAGTTGCAAGAAAGATTGAAAACACTAAAGGCCGTTCCTGCCGGTCAAGTTGTCCCCACAGCCTTACAAGTAGCTAAATCTTGGTGCCATCAAAAACGAGGCATCCTCAAAAAAATAAATGTTTTTCCTATTTGGAAAGAAAAAAATGAGAAAGTAGTAAATACTGCTACTCAGGTTTCTCTCAATTCTAAAGTTGTTAAAGCAAAAGTTTATCCGCCCGGAATCCTTGTCGTAAAAATGATCGAGCGAGAAGCGAAAAATATGTTCTCCAAGGCTTTTATTGAGGGCATTACGGAAATTTTTGAGCATATTGAAAAAAATCCTGTTTATAGAGTGATTGTTCTAACAGGCTATGATTCTTATTTTGCTTCAGGGGGAACTAAAGAAGTTTTAGAAGCTATTCAAAAAGGAACCCTTAAATATTCCGATCTTCCTATCTATGAATTGCCAAAACAGTGTAAAGTCCCTGTCATCTCAGCAATGCAAGGACACGGAATAGGTGCTGGATGGACCTTGGGAATGTTTTCTGATTTTGTTATCTTTAGTGAAGAAAGTCTTTACTCTACTCGCTTTATGAGTTTTGGCTTTACTCCGGGAGCAGGGTCAACCCTAGTTTTTCCTCACAAAATAGGCTGTGATTTAGGAAGAGAAGTACTCTTTACTGCTAAGGAATATAAAGGAAGTGAGTTAAAAATGAGAGGGATACTCATGCCTGTACTCCCTCGTAAACAGGTCTATGACTCCGCAATGGCTTTGGCCCAAAAAGTAGCGCAAATCTCCCGCCCTACTCTAATTAATCTGAAAGAGCAATTTACTCAAAATCTTAGCAAACAATTACAAAAAACCTACGAACTAGAATTAGAGATGCACGCAAAGACCTTTGTTTCTAACTCACAAACCTTATCGCAAATTCAAAAAAAATTTAACCAAGATATCTCTAAGACGACAAACTCACATAGTCAGAAAACAAATTTTGCCATTTCTGATGATTCGGAAAACGATATTTTGCTTTCTATAAAATCAACTCTCAAAAATCTATTAGCAAAAGAATTACATTTAAGTAACGAAAATATTGAAGAAGATACTCCCTTTGTTGATTTAGGTCTGGACTCTATCACTGGTGTAACTTGGATACGTAAGATCAATCAAGAGTACGGAGTTTCTATCTCGGCAACCAAAGTCTATGATTATCCAACGCTCTTTAAACTAAGTCAGTACGTAAAAAAAGAAGTAGAAGGAGTCCTCTTGGCAAAAACTTCCCCTACTGCGAAATCATATCCAACGAGTCCTCTTTTTTCTTCCACCAAAAAAATTTCTTTTCGTAACAAATCAGAGAGGATAAAAACTCCAGAAATGGCTTCTTCTTGCAAAGAATCGGGAATTGCGATTATTGGAATGGCCTGTAAATTTCCCCAAGCAAAGAATGTAGAAAAATTCTGGAAAAATATAGAATCTGGACAAGACTGTATTTCCGAGATACCTAAACATCGTTGGAAAGTGGAAGACTACTGCAATCCAAAAGCAAAGGGATTAAGAGTTAATGACTACAAATGGATGGGGGTTTTAGAAGAACATGATCTTTTTGATCCAATGTTTTTCAACATTTCTCCTGAAGAAGCTCAGTGGATGGATCCCCAACAACGGGTTTTCCTAGAGAGTGCATGGTCGTGTATTGAAGATGCTGGTATCCATCCAAAAATTTTATCCTCTCATCGATGTGGCGTTTTTGTCGGCTGCACAGCGGGAGATTACTGTGAATTTTTACCAAAACACGAGCGAGGATCAAAGTTCTTAACGGGGACTTCTAGTTCCATTTTATCAGCAAGGATATCCTACCTTTTAAATTTGAAAGGTCCTTGTTTATCTATCGATACTGCTTGCTCTAGTTCTTTAGTGGCCATTTCTGAAGCTTGCAATAGTCTTATGAACCAAACAAGTGACTTTGCTTTAGCTGGAGGGGTTTGTGTTTTATCTGGCCCTTCTATGCACATTATGACGTCTCAATCGAACATGCTTTCGAAAGATGGACATTGCTTCACTTTTGACTCTCGTGCTAATGGATTTGTGCCAGGAGAAGGAACAGGTGTTTTATTATTAAAACGTGTAGACGATGCTTTACAAGACCAAGACTCCATCTATGGAGTAATCCGAGGTTGGGGGATTAACCAAGATGGGAAAACTAATGGGATTACTGCTCCCAGTGTTAACTCCCAGCTCATGCTCGAAAAAGAAGTCTATGATCGTTTCGAGATTCATCCTGAAACGATCTCTTTAGTCGAGGCGCACGGAACAGGAACTAAACTAGGAGATCCTATCGAGGTAGAAGCTCTCATAAAATCCTTTCGAGGGAAAACTTCCCAGAAACAGTTTTGCGCTTTGGGTTCTGTTAAAAGTAATATTGGTCATTTACTTGCTGCTTCAGGAGTCTCTGGAGTTATCAAGGTTTTGCTTTGTTTAAAACATAAAAAATTAGTTCCTTCTGTTAACTTTAAAACTCTCAATCCTCATATTTCTCTAAACGACAGTCCGTTTTTTATCAACACAAAATTGCAAGATTGGAACTCTCAAACTCCCAGACGAGCTGCGGTTAGTTCTTTTGGATTTAGCGGGACTAACGCTCATCTTGTTATAGAAGAAGCTCCTTCTTTTTTAGGGGGAAGTACTTTCAAGTTTAAAGATTTCTTTCTTGTTCCTATTTCGGCCAAGAATAAAGTGCAATTACGGATTTATGTTGAGCAAATCTATTTATTTTTACAAGAAAAGGAACCACTAGAGTACAGGATGGAAGATATTGCCTATACTTTACAGATAGGTCGTCTTGAAATGGAAGAGCGAGTCATTTTTTTAGTAAAAGACAGACCTGACTTAGTCAAAAAACTCTCCTCTTTTTTAGAAAATCAAGAATCTATAAAAAACTGTTACTCTGGATCAGTAAAACGAAAAGAAGAGGATTTAGCCACACTCTTTGAAGACGAAGACATGACAGCAACGATAGCAGCATGGATTCAAAAAAAGAAATACTCTAAGCTCATGAAGTTTTGGGGTAATGGACTCTATTTGGACTGGAACCAACTTTATGGAGAGGTTAAGCCACGACGTATAAGTCTTCCCACTTATCCTTTTGCAAGAGAAAGGTATTGGATTTCAGAGGCTCAAGATAACAAGACTGTTCTAGAACCAGATGTTTTTCATACTTTTCCATTCTATGAAAATAAGGAAGAGTCAGTTGATAATTTTTTGAATAAGAAGAACCCTAATTTACTAGATCTTGTGAATAAGTATTTGCAGTCTTTACTTCTGGAAATAACTAAAATTCCTTTTTCAAAGCTAAGCATAGATACTCCTTTTGAAGAGTGGGGCTTGGATTCTATCATGATATCAACTCTTAATCAAAAAATTGAGCAAAGAATAGGAAAAATGGACACAACTCTGTTTTTTAAATACAGAACCATTCAAGATTTAGGAGAGCATCTATCACAAACCTATCCAGAAAGGTTGGCAAAAGTTTTTTCAAAAGAATCTTCTACTTTAGTAGCTACTGGAAGTGATACCTTTCTTTCGATTAAGCAACCAGAATCGAAAATTTTACAAAGAACGCTCAGTAGTTCACAAGATAGTCAATCGACTACTGATATAGCGATAATTGGAATAGCAGGGAGATATCCCAAATCAGAAACTTTAGATCAATTCTGGAATAATTTATATGAAGGAAAAGATTGTATTTCGGAAATCCCTCGCGATCGATGGCCACTGGAAGGGTTCTTTGATAAAGATAGAGTTTCGGCAGTAGAAAAAAGGCTCAGCTATAGTAAGTGGGGAGGTTTTTTAGAAAAAATAGACTGTTTTGATCCCTTGTTTTTTAATATTTCTCCGAGAGAAGCAGAAACCATGGACCCTCAGGAAAGATTATTTTTAGAAACCGCTTGGAATTGTTTAGAGGATTCAGGCTATACGAGGAAAAGCTTAAAGAGAGAGGGAAACCAAATAGGAGTGTTTGCAGGAGTCACTTTTAACAACTATCAGTTGTTGACGGCAGAATCTGCTTATGCTCAAGGAGATCCATTCTATCCGGTAAACAGTCAAACATTTTCTATAGCGAACCGCGTTTCTTATGTGATGGACCTTACTGGTCCTAGCTTAACCGTTGATACCGCGTGTTCTTCTTCTTTGTATGCAATCCATTTAGCTTGCGAAAGTATTCGTTCGGGTCAATCTACCATGGCCTTTGCTGGTGGAATAAATTTATCCCTTCATCCTAGCAAATACATTACTCTTTCTCAAAGCCAATTTGGAGCTTCTGATGGTCGATGCCGAGCTTTTAGCGAGGGAGGAACAGGATACGTTCCGGCAGAAGCAGTGGGAGTTGTTTTTTTTAAACCCTTAGCTTTAGCTATTGAAGACCAAGATCTTATCTACGGAGTAATCAAAGGCACAGCTTGTAGCCACGGGGGTAGAACCAACGGCTACACAGTTCCCAATCCTATTTCTCAGTCTCTGGCGATTGAAAGAGCATTGTTACAAAGTGATATTGACCCCTTGAGCATTAGCTGTATAGAGGCTCATGGAACAGGGACAATGCTGGGTGATCCTATCGAAATACAAGGGCTTACAGATGTTTTTCAAAAATACACATCAAAGAAACAGTTTTGCTCGATTTCTTCGGCTAAATCCAACATCGGCCATGCCGAAGCTGCTGCAGGAATTGTTCAGCTAACAAAGGTCTTATTACAATTTAAACATAAGACACTAGTAAAAAATGTAATGCACGGGAAAATTCTCAACCCCAATATTCATTTTGAAGAGACTCCTTTTTATGTACAAAAAGAAACCCAAGATTGGAATCCGACTATTGATGACAAAAAGATTCCTAGGAGAGCTGGAATTAGTAGCTTTGGAGCGGGAGGAGCTAATGCTCATATAGTCGTAGAGGAGTATTCTGACAACGAAGGAATAAATAGTAGTTTTCCATCTGAAATTCATACCAGTGAACCAGTCATTGTTCTTATTTCTGCGCGAACAAAAAAGCAGTTAGAGAAGCAAGTAAAAAATTTACAACGATTTCTTCATTATAAGTCTGCAATGACAAATTCTTTGGTTCACTTACCCTCTCTTGCTTTCACTTTGCAAGTAGGAAGAGAAGCGATGGATGAACGTTTAGGTCTAATTGTTTCTTCTCTTGCAGGATTAGAAAAAAAGCTAGAAGATTTTCTTGCTGGGAGTCGCGAGAGAGAAGGAATGTATCTAGGTCAAGTAAAACGAGATAAAGAAAATCTATCCATGTTTATTGTCGATAAAGATTTACAGCAAGCCATGGATTCTTGGATTGATAAACGAAAGTATTCTAAAATTTTGGAACTATGGACAAAAGGCTTAGCCTTTGATTGGAATAAACTTTACAAGGAAACAAAGAAACCAAAACGGATTAACCTCCCAACTTATCCTTTTGCCAGGGAGAAATATTGGATTCCTGGATTAGGTCAAAAAAGAAGTAGCTTAGTTTCTTCTAAGTTTATTGCTTCAATGACTCATCCAATGCTTCATGAAAACACTTCTGGTTTGTCAGAAAGACAATTGAACTCAATGCTTAGAGGAAAAGAATATTTTTCTGGCTACTATAAAGTAAAGCCAAAGCGTGTCAGTCTACCAACCTATCCTTTTTCAGAGGAAAAATGTTGGATTACGGGATTAAAGAATAAAAAAAGTAACTCGCTTCTTTCAAAACCAGATTCTAGAATTTCCGTAACTCCTCCACTACTTTATGAAAATAGGGAAATGCAAGAAAAGTCTTCTGCTAATCAGAATTCTAGACTAACTGACACTGTTAATACTTATTTACAATCTTTATTTTCAGAAGTAACTAAAGTTTCTTCTTTAGATATCATGATAGATGATCCTTTTGAAGAATTGGGATTAGATTCTATCATGATCGTTGATCTGAATCGAAAAATGGAAGAAAGAATAGGAAAAATAGATCCCACCATATTTTTTAAGCACAAAACGATCCAAGAGCTAGGATACTACTTACTTCAAAATTATCCCGAGAAACTAGCTAAGCACGTTGATTTCTCTCAGAAAGACAGCTCAAAAATATACTCTTCCTACTCACTAGATACCGAAAAAGATGAAATATCCTCGATAAAAGAGCCCATATCAAAAATTTCAAAAGATGATCGACTCACTATGGATATAGCAATAATTGGAGTATCAGGGCGGTATCCAAAATCGGAAACATTGGATCAATTTTGGAATAATTTATGCCAAGGAAAAGATTGTATTTCAGAAATTCCGAAGGATCGATGGCCCTTAGAAGGATTCTTTGATCACGATAGAGTCTTGGCAGTGGAAAAGGGTCTCAGCTACAGCAAGTGGGGTGGATTTTTAGAAAAAATAGATTGTTTTGATCCAATGTTCTTTAATATTTCTCCCAAAGAAGCTGAAATGATGGATCCTCAAGAAAGATTGTTTTTAGAAACTGCATGGCATTGTTTAGAAAATGCGGGATACACAAGGGAAAGTCTAGAAAGAAACGGGCATGGAAATAAGATAGGAGTATTTGCTGGAGTTACTTTCAATAGTTATCAGTTATTAATGGCAGAATCTGCTTACGCTCAGGGAAAACAGTTCTATCCCGTAAACAGCCAAACATTTTCTATTGCGAATCGTATTTCTTACTTTATGAATTTAACGGGACCTAGTTTAACGGTTGATACTGCATGTTCTTCTTCTTTGTATGCCATTCACTTGGCTTGCGAAAGTCTGCGCACCGGACAATCTAGAATGGCTTTTGCTGGCGGAGTAAATTTATCGATCCACCCCAGTAAGTATATTACTCTATCTCAAGGTCAATTTAGTGCTTCAGATGGTCGCTGTAGAGCTTTTACGGAAGGAGGAACAGGGTATGTTCCCTCTGAAGGAGTGGGAGTTGTTTTTTTAAAGCCCTTGTCTTTGTCCATTGAAGACAGAGACATTGTATACGGAGTTATTAAGGGGACAGCATGTAGCCACGGGGGCAAAACAAACGGGTATACTGTCCCCAATCCTGTTTCTCAGTCTTTCACTATTGAGCAAGCACTGCTACAAAGTAAAATAAATCCCTCTAATATCAGCTGTATAGAAGCGCATGGGACGGGAACAGCTCTGGGTGACCCTATAGAAATTCAAGGCCTGACGGATGTTTTCCAAAAATACACTACAAAAAAACAGTTTTGCTCTATTTCTTCTTCTAAGTCTAACATTGGGCACGCCGAAGCTGCTGCTGGAATTGCTCAACTGACAAAAGTTTTACTGCAGTTTAAATATAAAATGCTAGTGAAAAACGTGATGCACGGAAAAACTCTCAATCCAAATATCCTTTTTAAAGATACTCCTTTTTATGTGCAAAAAGAAAACAAAGCGTGGAACCCCATCATTAATGGTCAGAAAATTCCTCGGATAGCAGGAATTAATAGCTTCGGAGCTGGAGGAGCTAATGCACACATAATAGTGCAAGAGTACTCTCACAATGACAGGATAGAAAAAATTTCTACGCTTGGTTCTAGCGACAATGAGCCCGTTCTCATTCTTATCTCTGCCCGAACGAAAAAGCAGTTAGAACAAAAAATGAAAGATCTACAGCAGTTCCTTCAGAATAAATCGAGCATAACAACACCTCTGACATATTTACAATCTTTGGCTTACACTCTACAAGTGGGGCGAGAAGCGATGAAGGAACGTCTAGGTATACTCGTCCATTCTATTTCTGAATTAGAAGGAAAGCTAGAAGGGGTTCTTGCTGGCGATCGGAGTATAGAAGGAATGTACTTCGGAAAAGTAAAACGAGATAAAGAAACTCTGTCCCTCTTTGGAGCCGATGAAGATTTACAACAAACAGTAGAGTCTTGGGTTAAGAAAGGAAAGTATTCGAAAATTCTAAATTTATGGGTAAAAGGTTTAGCTTTAGACTGGAACAAACTTTATCCAAAAATAAAACCAAAACGGATAAACCTGCCAGTTTATCCGTTTGCTAAAGAGAGATATTGGGTTTCAAAGTTTAATCAAAAAAGAGATAACTTCCTTTCTTCAAAACCGATGCTTTCTTTGATAATTCATCCATTAGTTCACGAGAGCATTCCTAGTTTGCCAAAGCAAGAGCAGAACTCAAATTTTAAAAGAGAAAAATTTACCCTAAGAGCCCCAAAAACAAAACTAAAACGCATTAGTCTTCCAACCTATCCTTTTACTGAAAAAAAATGCTGGATTCTCCAGCCAAGTAGGAAAAAAAGAAATCCATTGATCCCTCCGAAACTAGAAAAATTTAATAGTGCTTTTAATTTATCAGAACAGCGATTAGAAAAAAAAAGAAGTAAATCTTTGCGACTATTACAAAAACTACAGTCCCGTCAATCCTCAGCCTACCTTAATGAGAAATTACTACATGAAAAAACTATGACTGCTCGTATCCCTAATGGAAATTTTAAGTCGATTGCCAAAAAAATAAGAAAAGTACTCAATGGTGTTTTGGCGTTGGAGAATGATCAAGTAGATGCGGAGGTAAGCTTCGGAGAAATAGGGCTAAGTTCGATTATTCTAGTTACATTTATTGAGCAATTAAATGATGAGTTTGGTCTGAATTTACAGCAAACAATTGTCTTTGATCATCCTAATATTTTAGCATTAACAAATTACATAGCTTCCGAGATAAAGAAAAATGGAAAAAATGATAGTAATCGCAATGGCAATCGCAATGGCAATGGCAATCGCAATCAAATTGCTAGTCATAACCTAAAAGATACGAAAAGATTAAGTACCGATAGAGTAGAGAAATTGGAATCCGATGAGAAAAGAAAAACCGAAAATATTTTTGGAACCTACTATAGTGAAAATGAAGCAACTCAAAATGTAAAATTTCCTGATAATAGCGATTACCTTCGAGAGAACAATGTTTTTTCCTATAATTCTAGAGAGACTCAAATCTGGAAACAACGCTACACAGAGAAAATAAATAAAGGGGAAAAAGTACTCCTTTTAGGTTTTCAGAGTCTTGCTCATAACAGTGGTGTTTCTTTAATTGAAACATCACAAAAAGAAGGTATAAGAATCCTTGCTAACTATGAAGAAGAAAGATTCGCTGCCAAAAAACATTTTGCTGGTTATCCCAAAAAAAGCATCGAAGAACTTAAAAGATTACTGACAAAAATAGGGAAAACAGGGGACGATATTTTTTGTATTCTTTATGCTTGGGATGTGGGAGAAGAGGAAAAAAATGACTTAAAGTCGTTTATCCTGAAGAAAAAGATTACTCAAAATGAACTATATGTTTATTTGTCTCGTTTTGTAGGAGCCAAAATAGAAGGGATAGACAAACAAAGTCAGAAAAATTTTCATATAGCCTCTCCTTCTTTAGTTAAAGTATACCAACAATTAACCAAAGATTTAAATTTAAAACAAGTCATCCCTTGTATCCAGATGTCCCATCACGAAAATCACGCCTACTTTTCCTATGGAGTTTCTCCTTTTTTTCAAGAAAAATATTTTGATCAAACAATTATGATTAGCTGTATCGACGGAAATGGCGATGCTGGATCTACTTCTTTGTATACAGCGAAAGGAACTAAAATTGATCTGATTAAGCGTCTATCGAGTGAAAACTCCTTAGGTGTTTTTTATATGTTATGCTCCTCATTTTTGGGGGGCTGGACTGCTCTGAGCGCTGAAGGACGATACATGGGAGCAGCTGCTTGGGGAAACTGTAGTCGCTTAACTAATCCTTATTACAAAAGGCTAAGAGAGTATTTTCATTTTTCCAATGATGGACAAATTCACACAAATAGTTCTCTGACCGCAAATGAGTACTCTGGATTACAAGATATTCTAGGGCCATTTCTACGAGTAGAAGATCTTTGGAATCCTGATCTTGTACTAAACGTTGATAATGTTAAGCATACAAAAATTAACCGAGAACGTGTCGATAAAGCGGCCGCTGTTCAAATGGTTTTTGAAGATGCTTTGTTTCACATGATTGCTTTTATGATCGATCAGACGGGTAGCGATAAACTAGTGTTATGTGGAGGAACAGCTTTAAACTGTGTTGCTAATATGCGTTTACTACAGCATTTTGATAAGAACTATTACCGCCGTTATCTAGGAAAAGATGCCCAGCTAAATATATGGATTCCTCCCGTACCATCAGATCAGGGAGTGGTTGTAGGAGCTCCCTATCAGTTCGCGATGAAAAATGGGGTTAAACCAGAAGGAAAGCTGCCCTCTCCCTTTCTTTGTGGACTTCCTCCTAGTACTAATAAAATACGTGAAACTTTGGATAAAACCGACTTTGTTTTTTATGAAGAGTTAGGAAACATAAATGACCAAATTTTCAGAAAAGAGCTGGTTGACTGGATGGCTTACATTGTTTCCGAAAATGGAATTATCGGAATTTACCAAGGCTCTGCAGAAACTGGACCGAGAGCACTTGGACATAGAAGTTTTTTGGCCAATCCTTGTAATCCAGACACTCTGCAAATTCTGAATGATAAGGTTAAGCTTCGAGAGCGAATAAGACCACTTGCACCCATGGTCACATTAGAAGAAGCCAAAAAATGGTTTCATTTGTCGGAGGGAGGAAGTAGTAATGGTTATGATGCATACAACTATATGGTACTAACCGTAGAGGTGAAAGAAGAAGCTCGAAAGGTTATTCCTGCCGTAATACATCACGACAGCACTAGTCGTATTCAGATTGTTCGTCCAGAAAATAATTCTCTTATTCATGAGTATTTAAAAGCGTTGAAAAAATATATCGGAGTCGAGATCTCAGTCAATACTTCCTTAAATATAGGGAGTCCTATTGTACAAACTCCTTCTCAAGCAATAGAAATTTTTAAGCGCGCCCAAGGACTAGACTGTATTTTTATGATCGGAGAAGAAGGAGATGCCTTTATGGTTTGGGCAAAAAAAGGCATCCAAAAATTTGATTCGCACATCGTTAGTTTGAGTAAGGCATATAGTGAAAGTGTAAGGAGTTAATGATGTCAAGAAGGAAAAAATCTCTTAGTCTATGGCAAAAATTGGAAAAACTAGAAGGAAAATACAAGAGCTTAGCCAAAGAACAAAAAGAAAATGGCAATAGCAATAGCAATGGCAATTCACTCGATTTATCCTCTACATTTCAAGAAGAGCATTCTCAAACAAAACCAAAACAAAGCTCTCTAGCTAAAGTTAGTAAACCCTTTACAATAGAAGAACAGAAGAACTCCAATTATACGACAACACCGATAGCAGTTATAGGTATATCCGGTCGATTTCCTGATGCTCACAATATAGACGATTTTTGGGAAAATTTAAAAAATTCTCGAAATAGCATTAAAGAAGTCCCAAATGATCGAGGCTGGGACATTCGCGACTATTTCAACCCCAAGCCGCAAGTCACCGGAAAAACATATTCAAAATGGGGCGGTTTCCTCAGTAACATTGATGAATTTGATCCACTTTTTTTTGGAATTTCACCTCGAGAAGCCGAGATAATGGACCCTAGTGAACGGATTTTTTTACAAGAATCATGGAAAGCAATTGAAGATGCTGGCTACGCAGGAGATAGTCTTTCCGGAAAACGCTGGGGAGTTTTTGCTTGTGCCAAAGGCGATTATTCCGTCCACATTCAAAATCAAGAAAAAACCTATCTTTCAACAACGGATTCCTTTGCTCCCTCAAGACTCTCTTATCTTCTGAATATAGTGGGACCGGCGGTTAGTGTAGATACAGCTTGTTCCTCAACAGCAGCTACGATTGCTTATGCCTGTGATAGCTTAGTTTTGGGCAATTGTGAAGTCGCGATAGCGGGAGGAGGAGGAATTTACACCACTCCCAATATGCTCGTTTCTTCCAGTCAATCCTTACTCTTTTCTCCTGATGGACAATGCTATTCTTTTGATAAGCGTGCAAATGGTACGGTGCTAGCTGAAGCAATTGGAGTCCTTATTTTGAAACCATTGTCGCAATCCATTAAGGATGGAAACCATATTTATGGGGTTATTAAAGGGTGGGGGACAAATCAAGACGGAAAAACCAATGGAATAGCAGCCCCGAGTGTCATGTCGCAAAGAAAACTTGAAACCGAAGTATATCGTAAATTCCATATTAACCCTGAACAAATTACGATGGTGGAAGCACATGGAACTGGCACAAAATTGGGAGATACAGTTGAGTTCCAAGCATTAAACGAGGCATTTGGAGAGTTTACTCAGAAAACAGGGTACTGTGCCTTAGGTTCAATAAAGTCAAATATAGGGCATGCTTTTTTTGGATCGGGTGTAACTGGCGTCATAAAGGTGTTATTATCATTACAGCATCTCCAAATCCCACCGAGCTTAAATTTTAAAAACATCAATCCTTATATTCCCATAAAAAACAGTCCATTCTTTATAAATACCTCGCTTAGGGAATGGAAAATACCCTCTTCACAATTACGCTGTGCAGCTGTTAACTCTATGGGAGCTAGTGGAATAAATGTACATCTCGTGATAGAAGAGTACAATCCCAAAAAATCTAGACATGAAGAAAAATCTAAAATCATTCTGGGGAGAGAAACTCCTTTCGCCATAACACTGTCGGCGAAAAATAAAAATCAACTTGAAGAGCAAGTGAGACAATTGCTGTTTGTCATTGATGAAAAACAATTTTCAACTCTGCATTTACCTGATATTGCTTACACTTTACAAGTAGGTCGAAATGCAATGACAGAGCGCCTTGGCTTAGTTGTAGCTTCCATTAAGGAGCTAAAAAAGAAATTAAAAAGCTACTTGGTAAATAAAGAGAATTGGGAATATCTATACCAAGGACAAGTGAAATACAACAAAGAAGCTCTCGCGGACTTGGCTCTCAATAAAAAACTACAAAAAAACATTGAAAAATCTATCCAGTGCAAAGACCTTCCACAGCTTCTTCGTTTTTGGACAAAAGGTTTAGTTATTGATTGGAATAAACTCTACGGAAAAGAAAAACCTTCTCGAATCTCACTACCGACTTATCCTTTTGCTAAAGAAAAGTATTGGATCTCTGGAATCCACTGTGCCAATGAGTCGCGAAGTTCTGTATTTTTGAAAAAAGAATGGAGGTTTGCACCAGTTTCCATTTCTGAAAAAACTTCTTCGCCTATCATTATTTTTCATAACAAGGCATCTCGGCTCTTAGCTCAACAAATTGAGCTAGAAGTAAAAGAGGCTTTCTTACTTGAAGATTCTCAAGTCCAAGAATATCATTACAAAAAACATCTAAGCACTTGTAAGATTTGGATTGATCTGACAGGGATAGGTTCTAAGAATTCTCCTAACGACCTTTCTCGTGATAAGTGGATTTCGTTATTACAAGAAATAATTGAAGAAAAACGTAGTGCAGGAGTCGGCTTCTTTTTCATAACTCAGGGATTGGAAAACTGGCAAAATCAAACAATAGCAATCAGAGGAGCGGAAAAAGCAGGGTTATACCGTATGTTACAATCTGAATACCCTGGTTTAACTTCTCGTCACATAGATTTGAACCCCGCAAACCAAGATTTAAAAGAGCATACATCACAGATTCTTCAAGAAGTATATAGTCAATCATGGGAGCCGGAGGCTTGTTATCGTAATAATCAGCGTTATGTTAGTTTTCTACAAGAAACTACTTTAGAAACCCCTAAACCTCATTCTATTTCATTTGATGATCAACAAGTGGTTTTAGTAACAGGAGGGACTGGCGGGTTAGGATTGCTTTGTGCTCGTCACTTAGTGACTAAATACAAAGTTCGTCGTTTGATATTAACAGGGAGAATCTCTTTACCTCCCGAAAGTCAGTGGCAGGAATTGGATAAGTTTTCCTCCTCTACAAAGGAAAAAATAAAAAATATTCAAGAGTTACGATCCTTAGGAACAAAGGTTCAAGTTATATCTTTTTCTTTAGAAAATCTAGAGTTCTTACAAGAGCAGTACCAGACGATTCAAACATCCATGGGAGTGGTTACCGGGATTATTCATGCAGCGGGATTCAGCGATCCAGAGAATCCCGCCTTTGTTAGAAAAACACCTGGTAGCATTGCAAAAGTATTATCTCCTAAGGTTGAAGGACTCCAAAATTTAATGGAATTAGTTGATCATCAGAAGCTTCAGTTCGTTTTACTTTTTTCTTCTGTCTCAGGTATCATTCCTTGTCTAGGGGTTGGACAAAGTGACTATGCGATGGCTAATGCTTTCATGGACTATTACGCCAATTATTGCAGAGAAATTCCTATCGTTAGTATTCAATGGCCCAGTTGGAAAGAAACTGGCGTAGGAGAGGTAAAAAGTCAAGCCTATTTACAGAGTGGACTCCTTAGTATTACAGATACCGAAGGCTTACAGTTTTTTGACCAAATTTTGTCTCATTTGAATGAACCTGTCGTTATGCCGGCAGTTGTAGATCGAACAAAGTTTGTCTCCGAAACTTTACTTCACTCTCCATCTCGAAAAAAGACTCCCCTCTATAATAATAGTATCGACAAGTTTGTTATTCAAAAATGGTTACAATCCCTTTTTGAAAAAGAACTGAAAATGAAGCAAGGGCAATTTGATCCTCAAGTTTCCTTTACCGAATATGGAGTAGATTCTATTTTCTTGGCCCAAATATTTCAGAGAATAAAAGAAGAGCTTAAACTAGAGTTAGATCCTTCTGTTCTCTTTGAATATTCGACTCTAGAGAAATTGTCTGATTGGTTCAAGTCAACCCATCCTAAAGCAATGGCTCAATTACTTTACCCAAGAGGGTTTTCTGAAAAAGATTTTGCAACTACCTCTAAGGTACAAAACAATTTTTCTATGAAGAAACAAGAATTGGGCAAGACAAAAAATCTTGTTCATATCGAAGAGTTACGTTCTTCCATAGACCCAATTGCAGTTGTTGGAATGGCTTGCCGTTTTCCTAGAGCTCCTAATATTGAGGAGTATTGGAATTTATTATCTGAAGGCAAAAGTGCTATTGCACCTGTTCCGAGAGATTGTTGGGGTATAGAGACAGATTACCATGCAGGATTAATCTCAGATGTTTATGGGTTTGATCCTAAATTTTTTATGATTGCCCCTGAAGATGCTCATGTAATGGATCCGCAAGCATTGATCTTACTAGAGGAAAGCCTCAAAGCAATCTACCATGCCGGTTACACTCATAGAGAGTTGGAAGGTAAAAACATTGGCGTTTATATAGGGGCTCGCAGTCAAAATCAATTGAGTAGTGCTAGTATTCAAAACGCTCGCAATCCAATAATGGCTATAGGACAAAATTATTTAGCAGCTAATCTTTCTCAGTTTTTTCATTTCCGTGGGGCTTCTGTTGTTCTTGACACAGCCTGTTCCTCTTCTTTAGTGGGAATGAACATGGCTGTAGAAGCTATTCGATTAGGAACGATTGACTCTGCCCTCGTCGGAGGGGTGAGTTTACTTACGAGTCCTACTATTCATGAGATTTTTGCTAGGCGTAATTTACTCCAAAAAAATGGAGAGTTTCATATTTTTGATGAGCGGGCTTCTGGAGTGGTCTTGGGAGAAGGTTGTGCAGTGGTCTATTTAAAAGCTCTTTCTAAAGCCCAAGAAGATAAAGACAGTATTTATGGGCTTATTGCTGGGATTAGCATTAATAACGATGGAAAAACAGCAGGACCTGCCACTCCCAGCGTAGAAGCACAAAAAGAAGTGATGCTCTCTGCTCTCAAACAAAAGAAATGTCCTAGAGAGATAAACTACCTTGAGATAAATGGTTCTGGATCCAAAGTTACCGATTTACTAGAGATCAAAGCGATTGCTTCCGTCTATTCTCCTCCAGAAAATTCCTCGTTGTATTTAGGTTCGATAAAACCAAACATTGGTCATCCTTTATGTGCAGAAGGCATTGCTAGCTTCACTAAGGTTGTTTTGATGTTACATTATCAGCAATTGATTCCTTTTCTGTCAGGGCAAGAACCTCTTCAACATTACTCTCTGGAAAGCTCTGGTTTTGTCTTTCCACGAGAAAAACAGTCTATTGAGATGAAATACGCAGCCTTAAATTGCTTTGCAGACGGAGGTACCAATGCTCATGTCATTTTAGAAGCAGGTCCAGGTGTTTTACCTGGTAAACGAAGTCCTTTGCCTTTACCGACAATGAACAGAGTAGATGTTCGAATACTCCAACCTTCTCCAGAAACAAGCAAACTGCGGAAAAATTTTCTCGCTCCAACTTTTAACTATAGTTTTGAAAAATCTCAGGCTTGGAGTCTAGTTTTAACTGTAGATCACCCCATTCTGGCGAACCATAAAGCCTATAGTCAAGAGCTATTACCGGGTCTAGCTTGGATTGATTTCTTGTACCAATGGTTTCAAAAAACAGGATATTCTCACGAGCAATTAGAATTGAAAAATCTTTCTATCTACCGCCCCTTAATTGCAACAAAAGAAGCTCCTGTAAATTTATCGATAAAAACAGAAGAAAAAGAAGAAGGACTCTGGAAGATTCGAGTCCGTAAAGCTCTTGATATTGAATCTCCTCAAAAACAAGAATACCTTTATGTTACCGCAGAAATGCATTTGGTAGATTCTTTTGTTTTAAGTGAGTTTGTTCATTTAGAAAAGATCATTTCTGATAAAAATTCAGAAACGGATCTTCACTTGCTTTACAAGCATTGCCAGTCTCAGGAATTACTGCACACTGGTATGATGAAGGCAAATGGAACTGTCTATACCACTGCCGATGCGATTTGGACTCATGTAAAAGTAAATGAAAAAATTCCTTACTCCCCAGACAAATATTGGTTTCATCCCACTTTGATCGATGGTAGTGCTGTGGGAGCAGGAGTGCTACTCTCCCAATTATTTCCCGAAGAAAAACGTTTGTTCTTACCCTTGTTTTATGAATCATTTACTGCATCTAAACCCTTTGGTCATGAATGTTATGTTCGCGTTAAGAATACGTCGGTTCATAATACGAAAGAGTTAGTTAGTATGACAATGGAGTTTTTTACTCCAGAGGGAGAAAAAATAGGGGAGCTAAAAAATTTCAAAAACAAATTAGTTCGCCATGCTGGACTTATTAATCCTCAACGAAATAATGGACAATCCCATTCTTTTATACAAAAAGAATATCTCGAGGACAAAAAAGAGACTACTCCATTAGCAAAATCGTCCTTTCCTTCCATGGATTCTTTGCTCCAATCAGTAGTAGCTTCCAAATTAGGACTTGAGGTCGGTGAAGTAGCTATGGATCTGGGCTATTATGAATTGGGGCTTGACTCTGCTATGCTTTTGGAAATTGTTCAGTCGATAGAATCCCTACTTTCAACAACACTCTCGCCGATACTTCTTTTTGAATACACGACTATTACGGATCTTTCTCGGCATTTAAAGAAAAATTACGAACTTCCAAAAAACGAGAGATCCCTAACTACTTCTGATTTTTCTCAAGAAATAAAACCTTTTCTATCTCCTCAAAGAAATTTTTTTGACGAGAAAACAACTCATGCTCCTTTGAACTTCTCAATAACTACGGGACAGTGTCCTTCCATTTTAGATATTGCGGTTATTGGAATGAGTGGTCGTTATCCTCAAGCCTCAAATTTGAACGAATTTTGGGAAAACCTTAAAGCGGGAAAAGATTGTATTACAGAAATTCCCCCAGATCGCTGGAGTATTAGTTGTTTTGATGGCTTGAAGTCTCCTTCTGGTAAAAAAATGTCCAAGTGGGGAGGATTCATTGACCAAGTAGATTGTTTTGATGCTCCATTTTTCAAAATTCTACCGCGGGAAGCGGAATTTATCGATCCTCAAGAACGTTTGTTTTTAGAAATTTGTTGGGAAGCAATGGAAGATGCTGGTTATACGCCTGCCAATATAGTTTCTCCTGAAGGTGAGAATAAAAGAAGATCGGTGGGGGTATTTGTTGGTGCGATGCACAAAGATTATACCTTACTTCAAAACGAAGTGCTTCAAGATGGCCAAAGAATTCCTCTTTCGTTAAGCTATGCCCCCATTGCCAATCGAGTTTCTTACTTCTGCAATTTTCACGGGCCTTCAATAGCCATAGATACAGTATGCTCTTCTTCTTTGACGGCGGTTCACTTTGCAATGGAAAGCCTCATTAAAGGAGAAAGTAAAGTGGCTTTTGCTGGAGGAGTTAATTTATCCTTACACCCAAGCAAGTATGAAACCTATGGCATGGCTGACATGCACTCGACAGATGGATACTGCCGATCTTTTGGAGCAGGAGGAGATGGCTATGTCTCGGGAGAGGGAGTCGGGGCCATTTTACTCAAGCCGTTAAAACAGGCAATAGAAGATCGAGATAGTATTTATGCGGTTCTAAAAGGAAGTAGCATCAATCACGTAGGGAAAGTGAGTGGAATGACTGTCCCTTCTCCTGTCGCTCAAGGAGAGATGATTGTTGAATGTCTTAAAAAGACAGGAACAGATCCCGAAACGATTAGCTACATTGAAGCTCATGGTACGGGTACATCTCTCGGTGACCCTATTGAAATACAAGGACTCAATCGCGCTTTCTCTCAGTTTACTTCGAAGAAACAGTTTTGTGCTTTAGGTTCAGTTAAATCCAATATTGGTCACGCTGAATCGGCTGCTGGTATTAGCGGTTTAACCAAAGCAATACTTCAATTACACCACAAAACCTTAGTTAAATCTTTACACTCTGAAGAAGTAAATCCATTCTTGGACTTAGCCGCTTCTCCATTTTATATACAATCTACTACTGAAGAGTGGAAGTTTTCTCCTACTTTAAAAAGAAAACGAAGAAAATCCAGTATTAGTTCATTTGGAGCAAGCGGATCAAATGCTCACGTCATCTTAGAGGAATTTCTTCCACAAAAAAATCTCAAAAAAACAATGATTTCAAAGGGAGTTCTTTTACCGATCTCCGCGAAGAATTTAGAACGTTTACAAGAGTATGTTAAGAAGCTTCTTTCTTTTTTAAAAGTAAATCAAGAAACGGATCTTTTTTCTTTGTCCTACACACTTCAAATGGGTCGAGTAGCCATGGAAGAGCGTTTGATTCTTTTAGTTACCAGTGTTAAAGAACTTACTGAAAAACTTGACCTTTGGCTTCAGGATCCCAATTCGTTAGGCGTATGGTATGCACGGGTTAAACCAAGCAAGAGAGGATTTCATGTTTTTGAAGAAGACGAAGATTTTCAAGAGACCATCCAACGATGGATTACGAAAGGAAAATTCAAGAAACTTGCTGAGATCTGGATACAAGGCTATCAAGTAAATTGGCAACCGCTTTATTCAAAAGGATTTCCTCCACGCCTCCACTTGCCAACCTATCCTTTTGCTCGAAAACGATATTGGATTTCGGGTTCTTCTAAATCAGAAGATTTCTTGACTGGAAACTTAGAGAAATCTGCAGATATCCCTTTAAGTCATGGTTCTACTTCAATTAGCGAAAGCACTACTCTTTCTCATCCCAGTTCAGAACTTAGAGCTTCAAAAAGAGAGAATCCATCTTCCATTTACTTATATGATTCTGGAAAAGGAGTGTTTGTGATTGAAGTTTCAGAATTACAAACACAAAACAATCTTTCTCCCACTGTAATTGAAGATCTAGGAGAGGCTTTGTCAATCGTCGAAAAAGAAGAACAGATTAAAGTATTAGTTATCACAGGCACAGATTCTTCGTTTTTAAAAGGGGAAAGAAAGGAACAAAATGAATTGATTAAACAAAAATTACATTTAAAAATAGTTTCCTTTCCTTTTCCTACTGTTGCTGTAATGAAAGGGAATGCTTTGGGGGCTGGTTTTTTATTGGGAGCTCTCTGTGATTTTATGATTTGTAGTGAAGAAAACCAGTATTATTACACAAATGTAAATCAGAATTTTTTTCCTACAATAGAAGAAGAATCTTTATTTGCGGAGCGTTTTGGAGGGATTCAGGGAAAGGAATTTTTATATTCAAATGTCCATTTTTCCGGCAAAGAACTATCCGAAAGAGGTTGGGGTTGTCCAATTTTACCAAAAAAGGAAGTTGAATCATACTCACAAGAACTAGTAAGAATCTTAGCTGAGATGCCACGAGAATCACTGTACCAATTAAAGAAACACTTATCTCACAAAATTTGTATGTATGTTAAGGAATTAAAGAGTACGGATACCACTTTAAAAACTTCTTCTCCCAAAAAAGAATCGGCGAAAGAATTAATTAAAGAATGGCAACAAAAGATGAATGGCGATGACAAAGTAGAGCCAGAGAGAGAAAGTATAACTTGGTTAAAAAGTCTTTTTTCTGGTGTCCGTACTTGGCCAGAGGAAAGTTGCCCAGAATATAAGGAGTTGCCCTCTACTGTAGTTTCACTCAAATCCAAGGTGATAAAAGCGATGTCTTTCCCGCAAGGAGTTGTTCTGGTAAAGATGATCGATCAAAAAGCAAAAAATATGCTTTCACCAGAATTTATATCGGGAATGAACGAAGTATTTGTTCATATTAGAGAGAATAAGGATTATAAGGTAGTCGTTTTAATGGGTTATGCTACTTACTTTGCTTGTGGAGGTACCAAGGAGGGGTTGCTTGCTATTCAAGAAGGCAAAGCTAAATTCACAGATATCCTAATTTATCATCTGGCCTTGGAATGTGAGATTCCCGTAATTTCCGCAATGCAAGGCCATGCTATTGGAGCAGGATGGAGTTTAGGTATGTTTGCCGATTTTATCCTCTTTAGTGAAGAAAGTAGATACATTAGTCCCTACATGAATTACGGTTTTACTCCTGGAGCGGGCTCTACCCTTATTTTCCCTCACCGAATGGGTTATGATTTGGCTAGAGAAATTTTATTCACTGCCAAAGAATACTCAGGAAGCGAGCTCAAGAATAAAAGAGGGCTGTCTGTCCTTCCCAGGAATCAGATATATAAATCAGCAATGGTCCTAGCACAAACAATAGCACAGTTTCCCCGTAGTGCTATTGTTACGCTTAAAGAAGAATGTACCCAAAGCCTTAGAAATCAGCTCCCAGAAACCTATCGGCTAGAGTTGGCTATGCACGAAAAAACTTTTGTCAATAATTCTCAAACCTTGCTACAAATTCAAAAAAACTTTCAGAAAAATGTCGAAGATATTGCTCTTCCAAAACAAGTTGCTGTTGATCTGACAACTAATCCTCTTTCGAATTCTAATACTTTATTTTTGGTAAAATCCACTCTGAAAAATCTTTTAGCCCAAGAACTACACATCGATGAAGAAGAAATTGAGGAAGATATTCAATTTACAGACTTAGGCTTAGATTCGATCACAGGAGTAACTTGGATAGGTAAAATCAATCAAAAATATGGGATTTCACTAGCAGGAACTAAAATTTATAATTACCCGACACTTTCCGATCTGAGCCAATATGTAAAACAAGAAGCTGAAGAGCAAGGCTTCATTTTCTCAGAAATTCCTTCTCCAGTAGTTCCTCACTCCCTTTTATCTTCTGCGAAAAAAATACCTTTCCACCAAAAATTAGAGAAAAGAGAAATTCAGGAAATTTCTTCAAAAAAAATACCTGGAATTGCAGTAATTGGAATGGCAGGAAAATTTCCTCAAGCGAAAAATCTCGAAGAGTTTTGGGAAAATATAAAGTTGGGAAAAAATTGTGTTTCTCAAATTCCCAAATGTCGTTGGAGTATTGAAAAATATTATGACCCAGATCCTAAAATACCAGGAAAAACTAATTGCAAATGGATAGGAGCCTTAGAAGAGTATGATCTTTTTGATCCAATATTCTTTAATATATCTCCTCGTGAAGCAGAATCAATGGATCCCCAACAGCGTTTGTTTTTAGAGGCTTGTTGGCATAGTATTGAAGATTCTGGATACAATCCCACATCGCTCTCAGAAAGTAAGTGTGGTGTATTCGTCGGCTGTGCAACGGGAGACTATAGTCAACTATTGCAAAACTCCGAGCTAAGTGCTCAGGCTTTCACGGGAGGGGCCATCTCCATTCTCGCTGCTCGTATTTCTTATTTTTTGAATTTACAAGGTCCTTGTTTGTCTATTGACACTTCTTGCTCTTCTTCTTTGGTTGCAGTGGCTAATGCCTGTGATAGTTTAGTTACAGGGAGCAGTGACTTGGCCCTTGCAGGAGGAGTTTGTGTAATAACTGGACCCACATTACACATCATGGCGACAAAGGCCGGTATGCTCTCTAAAGATGGCCAATGTTTTACTTTTGATCAAAGAGCAAATGGCTTTGTTCCAGGAGAAGGAGTGGGAGTGGTCTTCTTAAAAAGATTGAGAGATGCTCAAAGAGACCGAGACATGATCTATGGAGTTATCCAAGGATGGGGAGTAAATCAAGATGGAAAAACTAATGGAATTACTGCTCCCAACCCTGATTCTCAAATGCGTTTGCAAAAAGAAATCTATGACAAGCACAAAATTCTCCCAGAAGAAATTCAATTGATCGAGGCTCACGGTACAGGGACAAAGTTGGGAGATCCTGTTGAAGTAGAAGGGCTACAGAGCTCTTTTCAAAAGTATACCAACAAAAAGAACTATTGTGCTTTAGGATCTATAAAAAGCAACATCGGCCATTTAGCTACAGCCTCGGGAATTGCTGGAATGATCAAGCTGCTTTTGGCTTTGCAGCATAAGAAACTCCCTCCCACTATCCACTTTAAGAAATTGAATAAACATATTGATTTAAGGGAAAGCCCTTTTTACATCAACACTAAATACAAAGACTGGAGTGTTTCCCCTAAAAAAATAAGACAAGCGGCGATCAATTCTTTCGGCTTTAGTGGAACCAACGCACATATGGTGATTTCTGAATATTTCAACGAAATAAATGAATCTACGGCTCTGTCTTCTCCCTTGAAGAAGCCTGTCGTCATTATTCTTTCTGCCAAAACAAAATTCCAACTAGATGTTTATACTCAAAATTTACTCCATTTTCTGAAAAAAAACCCCACTCTCTCTTTAATTAATCTGGCATATACTCTTCAACTAGGACGTTTAGCAATGAACTATCGACTAGCTATTGTCACGAGTAATTATGAAGAGTTAAAATCTTTCTTGTATTCCTATCTTCAAGGAAAAAATAACTCGCATATATTGTTTGCAGAAGTAAAACAAAAAACGAGTTTGATTAGTGATACAGAAGAGGGAAAAGAATACATTAATAAGTTAGTTCAAAATCTAAAATATAAGACACTAGCAGAGCTTTGGCTAAACGGAAACAGTATTCCTTGGCAAGTATTATATAACCTAAAAACAGTGCAACGTCTTTCTGGATTGCCCCCATATCCTTTTGCTCGTGATCGATATTGGATATCTTCAAAAAATGGAATCAAAGAGGAAGAAAAAAACAAGTTACCTCTAGCTACTGTTGATTCTAAATTTGTTAGCACTACTTGTAAACCACAAGCAATTGAGCTACCACTTTTATCCAGAGTAAAAGCTATTAAAGCGGAACTAGTCATAGAAAAAACAGTATTTAGCATCGATTTATTTTCTCTATCATCAGAACCTTTTCCCTCTATAAAAAATTCTTTGTTATCTTCGGAAACACCAACAAAAATTTCCCCTACAGTTACAGATCCAGAAGAAATTTCAGGAGAAGAACCTCAAACAAATTTAACGAAGGTTACCTTAGAGCAAAACCATTCCATAATGATAGAGACTTTAGAAGAAGAGTTGATTTCTAGTCTGGCAAAAATTTTATATGCAAAAGAATCTGATATCAATCCAGAAGAAGCGTTCATGGAAATGGGATTAGATTCTATTCTTGGGGTAGAGTGGCTTCAAGCCATTAATCAGAAATATGAAATTGATCTTACTGCAACTAAAATTTACGATTATCCAACGATCAACTCACTTGCTCGCTTCTTAAAAGAAGAATACCAAGAAAGAAAAGAAACACTTTTCTCTAAGTCTAGTCTTTCCAAGAAAATTTTATCTCCTGTTACTCTGCAAAAAGACACCCAAAAAACTCCTCCAAATTTGCAGCAAAACCAGAAAGAAAAAACAAGGTCACAGCAAAATAAGAGCTTTACGGAAAAACTGGAAACGAAAAAACTGGAGAAACAGCGGGATGCTATTGCTGTTATTGGGAGAAGTGGTCAATTTCCTCAGGCAAAAAACCTGAAAGAGTTTTGGAAAAACATAGCTGAAGGCAAAAACTGTGTTTCAGAAATTCCTCGTAACCGTTGGTCTATAGAAGAATATTATGATATTAAAGGAGAAGAGGGAAAGACAAATTGTAAATGGATGGGGGTTTTAGAGAACGCAGATAAATTTGATCCACTGTTTTTTAATATTTCTCCTGCTGAAGCTGAGTGGATGGACCCTCAACAAAGAATTTTTCTAGAAAGTGCTTGGCTGTGCATTGAAAATGCAGGTATTAATCCGGAAACTCTATCAGGCACTAAGTGTAGTGTTTTCGTAGGTTGTACCGCAGGAGACTACGGACAATTTTTGTCCGGTAAGTCGCCAACAGCCAAGCATTTGATGGGGAGCTCTAGTGCCATTTTGTCCGCTAGGATTTCTTATTTTTTAAACTTAAAAGGTCCTTGTTTATCTATCGATACGGCTTGCTCTAGTTCTTTAGTTGCTATTGCTGAGGCCTGCACTAGTTTAATGAATCATACAAGTAACATTGCTTTGGCCGGTGGCGTTTGCGTTTTATCGGGTCCTTCCACTCATATTACGACTACTCAGTCGGGAATGCTTTCGAGCGAAGGACGTTGCTTTTCTTTTGATGCTCGTGCTAATGGATTTGTTCCAGGGGAAGGAGTGGGAGTTTTACTTTTAAAGCGTTTAGATGACGCCTTGAAAGACCAAGATCCCATCTCTGGAGTTATCCGTGCTTGGGGAATTAACCAAGATGGAAAAACTAATGGAATTACAGCCCCGAGTGCTAATTCACAAATCATGTTAGAAAAAGATGTTTACGAGCGCTTTGGAATCTATCCAGAAACAATCTCTCTAATAGAAGCGCATGGAACAGGGACAACACTAGGAGATCCCATTGAAGTAGAAGCTTTGAAAGAATCTTTTTCAGCCCAAACTTCCCAGAAGTATTTTTGTGCATTAGGTTCGGTTAAAAGTAATATTGGACATTTACTTACTGCAGCAGGAGTCTCTGGAGTGATTAAGGTATTACTTTGTCTAGAGCAACAAAAATTGGTTCCTAGTGCAAATTTTAAAACTCTCAACTCGCATATTTCTCTGGAGAATAGTCCATTTTTTATCAATACAGAGTTACGAGATTGGAAATCTCCCAAAGGAACTCCCCGGCGAGCAGCCATCAGCTCCTTTGGATTCAGTGGCACTAACGCCCACTTGGTCATTGAAGAAGCTCCTCCTACTCTTTTTTCTTTAAAGTTAAGTAATTCTGGAACCTTCCCAAGAAATCCTTTTTTTATTCCTATCTCCGCTAAAAATAAAGAACAATTACGAACCAGTGCGGAACAACTCCATCTCTTTCTAAAGCCAGAGAAAAGAAACAAAGAAGAGAAAGAGCAAAGCCACTGTATTGAGGATATTGCCTACACCTTGCAAGTCGGTCGCAGTGCAATGGAAGAACGTATCGTTTTCATAGTAGAAAATCTATCTGAGTTAGTCGAAAAACTCTTTTCTTTTTTGAGGGATGAAGAGTATATCAAGGGTTGTTTCCAAGGATCTGTAAAGCGGAAAGAAAAACTATTAGCGGAACTCTTTGTCGATGAAGATATGGACCAAACAATTGCCGCATGGATTCAAAAAAAGAAATACTCTAAGCTAATGAAGCTCTGGGCCAAAGGGCTCTCCTTTGACTGGAGTAAACTTTATGGAAAAGCGAAGCCAAAACGTCTTAGCCTTCCGACCTATCCTTTCGCTCGAAAAAGATACTGGATTTCAGAATTAGAGGAGAAAAAAAATTATGTACCTTCTTCTAAAGAAAAACCTCATGTGGAAAAAAAGGAGACTTTTGAAAAAGTCTCTTTGAAAAAAACTACAAAGGTCTCTCTCTCGAATACCACACTTCTCGTAAAAGACAGCTTTCCTAATGAAGATAGATCTTCGATCTTTCTTTCTCCTCTTAGCACAAAAACCTTTACTCCTGAAGGAGAAAGTTTACCTTCTTCAGTCAGTTTATATGATTCTGGGAACGGAATTTTTTGGATTCAAATTTCCCAGCCTAAAACGAACAACACTCTTTCTGAAAATATCATCCAGGAGTTACGAAAAGCCTTAAGCAAAGTGGAGCAAGAAAAGCAAGCCAAAGTCTTAATTCTTAGGGGAACAGATACTTGGTTTTTGAGAGGAGGAAGAGCCCAGCAAAATGAAGTGATCAAACAGAAGTTGCATCAAAAAATAATTTCTTTTCCTCTTCCTACTATTGCAGTAATGAAAGGGAGTGCTCTCGGAGCTGGTTTTCTCTTAGGAATTCTCTGTGATTTTATGATTTGTAGTGAAGAAAATCAGTATAACTACACAAGTTTACAAGATACTCTTTTCCCTACAGAAGAAGAAGAATTTTTATTTATAGAACGATTCAATGAAGTCCAAGCCAAAGACTTTTTATACTCAAGAAACAGCTTTACAGGCAAACAGTTGCAGCAGAAAGGATGGAGTTGTCCTATCTTCCCGCAGGATCAAGTAGAGCCTTATACTAAAGAACTAGCTACACTCATAGCTGCTATGCCCCAAGAATCACTGCGACAGCTAAAGCAACACCTATCTCGTAAAATTTGTACATATGCGAAAGAATTAACAAGTATTGATGGTTCTTTATCCGCTAAAAAATACCAAGAAAAAGCTGAGCACTATAGCAAAACTGAAAACAGAACTGAAAACAGAACTGAAAACAAAACTGAGAACAAAACAGGTAATAAAGCTCAACCAGATAAAGAAAATATTGCCTGGTTAAAAAGTCTTTTTCATGATGCCAGTATTTGGCAACGGGAGAGCTACAAGGAATACAGCAAGTTACAAGATGCTTCTACTGCCATTTCACTTAATTCTAAGGTTATAAAGGCGATTTCTTTCCCCCAGGGAATTATTGTGATAAAGATGATGGATGACAAAGCAAAAAATATGCTTTCCCCGGAATTTATCGCAGGCTTTAGCGAAGTATTTTCTCATATCCAAGATAACGAACATTATAAAGTAGTCGTCTTAACAGGCTATGATACTTATTTTGCTTGCGGAGGTACCAAAGAAGGGTTGCTTGCTATTCAACAAGGTAAGGCCAAGTTTACAGATACCCAAATTTATCACCTAGCGCTGGAATGTAAAGTTCCCGTAATTTCAGTGATGCAAGGGCATGCCATTGGAGCAGGATGGACTTTAGGCATGTTCACCGACTTGATTCTTTTTAGTGAAGAAAGTAGGTACATTAGCCCTTATATGAATTACGGGTTTACTCCTGGAGCTGGCTCTACCCTTATTTTCCCTGATCGAATGGGCAATGATTTAGCAAGAGAAATTTTATTTACAGCGAAGGAATACCAGGGCAATGAATTCAAGAATAAAGGAGGGCTATGTGTACTTCCTAGAAAAAAAATATACGAATCGGCCATGATCCTTGCACAAAAAATTGCGCAGTTTCCGCGTAGCACTCTCGTTGCCCTGAAAGAGAAATTTACTCAAAATCTTAAAGATCAGCTAGAAGAGACTTATCAACTAGAACTGGAAATGCATGAAAAAACCTTTGTTCATAATCCTCAGACTTTACTCCAGATTCAAGAAAATTTCTATTCAGCTGCCGAGGAAGTTGCTCTTTTCCCAGAACAGCAAAGCCTTTCTGAAGTTTCTGATCCTGTAGATGACGACATTTTATTTTCCATAAAATCTCATCTCAAAAAACTCTTAGCCCAAGAACTTCATCTAGAGGAAGAAAATATCGAAGAAGACATTCAGTTTATTGATTTAGGTTTGGACTCTATTACAGGAGTGACTTGGATACGTAAGATAAACCAGAAATACGGCACTTCCATTGCCGCAACCAAAGTTTATAACTATCCCACTATTTTAGAACTAAGTAAACATGTCCAAAGAGAAGCGAAAGAAAAAGGAACCCTAGTGACAAGAGATGACTTTGAGAGCAAAGTTCCTCAGGCTAGTTCAATCTTTGCCGAAGCCAAGAAAATTTCTTTTCTTAATCCCTCTAAAGTCAATAATATTCCTCCCGTTATTTCTTCTCAAAAAACACCTGCTATTGCAGTTATTGGAATGGCAGGAAAATTCCCCCAAGCCAAGAATGTAGAAGAGTTCTGGGAAAACTTAGAATCAAAAAAGGATTGCATTTCTAAGATTCCTCAAAATCGTTGGAGCATCAATCGCTACTACAATCCTGATCCTAGTGTACCTGGAACTACGAACTGTCAATGGATGGGAACCTTGGAAGACGTCGACCAATTTGACCCAACGTTTTTTAATATTTCTCCTCGGGAAGCAGAGGCCATGGACCCTCAGCAACGCCTATTTTTGGAAACTTGCTGGCACAGTATCGAAGATTCTGGATACAATCCAAAATCATTATCAGGAAGTAAGTGCGGTGTTTTTGTCGGTTGCACAGTGGGTGACTATGGACAACTTTTACAGAGTTCCAGACTAAGTGCTCAATCATTTACAGGAGGCGCCTCTTCTATTCTCTCTGCCCGCATTTCTTACTTTCTCAATTTACAAGGCCCCTGTTTGTCCATTGATACGGCTTGCTCTTCCTCTTTAGTGGCCATTGCTAATGCAAGTGATAGTCTAATCAATGGCAGTAGCGATCTTGCTCTAGCCGGAGGAGTATGTGTCATGTCGGGGCCAGGACTTCATATCATGGCAACAAAGGCCGGGATGCTTTCTAAAGATGGACGATGCTTTACTTTTGATCAAAGGGCAAATGGCTTTGTCCCAGGAGAAGGAGTAGGGGTTGTCTTTTTGAAAAGATTAGAAGACGCAAAAAGAGACAAAGATTCTGTTTATGGAGTCATCCAAGGTTGGGGGGTGAATCAAGATGGAAAAACAAATGGAATCACAGCTCCTAATCCCGATTCGCAAACGCGTTTACAACAAGAAATTTATGACAAATACAAGATTCATCCAGAGGAAATCCAACTCATAGAAGCTCACGGTACGGGAACAAAGTTAGGAGATCCCGTGGAAATGGAAGGACTGCAAAACACCTTTCGAAAATATACTAAGAAAAAGAACTACTGCGCTTTAGGATCGGTAAAAAGTAATATTGGTCATTTAGCTGCTGCGGCAGGAGTTTCTGGAGTAATCAAACTACTCCTAGCCCTAAAATATAAAAAGCTGCCTCCTACTATCCACTTCGAAAAACTCAACGAACATATTGATTTAAAAGAAAGTCCTTATTACATCAACACAGAATGTAAAAATTGGAACGTTCCTCCGAAAGGGATTAGGCAAGCGGCCATCAGTTCTTTTGGTTTTAGTGGAACTAACGCCCATATTGTCATTTCAGAATACCTCGACCAAGAGAACAACTCCTTTGCCTTGGCTTCTTCTCCTCCCCCTTCAATAGGCACTCCTTTGCTTATTCTCCTTTCGGCTATGACGAAGGCTCAGTTGGATATTTATGCCCAAGTTTTATGGACTAGTCTAGATAGAAACCCTACTTTATCTTTAGTTAATTTAGCCTACACCCTACAAGTCGGTCGTTTTGCAATGAATTATCGACTTGCCATTATCACGAGCAACTTAGAACAACTGAAAGACCTCTTGGAGTCCTATATCCAAGGAAAAAGTGATCCTCGGATTTTCTTTGCCCAAGCAAAGCAAAAAACAGAGCTCGTAGAAGACACCAAAGAAGGAAGAGAGTACATTCAAAAATTAGCTCATAATCATAAGCACAAAACTTTGGCAAAACTTTGGTTAGAAGGAAACAATATTCATTGGCAGCTTTTGTATCCTCCAGATACCGTCAAACGTCTCTCCGGTTTACCTGTATATCCATTTGCTAGAGAAAGATACTGGATCTCTGAAGAAGATAATAGCGCAAAATCCAAAATTCCAAAGTTACCAGAAACACCTTTCCTTCCATTTTCTAGTTCAGTCCATAAGCCTAAAGAGGTAGGATTACCTCCTTTAGAAAAAACAAATTCTATCACAGAAAAATCCGCTCTAAACGATAATAAATCTTCACTCAAACTAAGTCCAGGATCTCCTTCACCATCACAAAACTCAGTAAAGGTTTCAAAGCTCTCTCCCTCCTATAAAAAAGAAATTACATTCGAAACTTTAAAAAGAGAACTAAGAGTTAGCTTAGCAAAAGCACTGTACATGAAAGAGGAAATGGTCGATTGTGAAAAACCTTTCATAGAGCTAGGAATGGATTCCATTATCGGTATAGAATGGGTCCAGGAAATCAACACAAGCTATGGTCTCTCTATCTTGACAACTAAACTTTATGACTACTCGACGCTATCAGCCTTAGCATTATTTTTAGAGCAAGAAATAAAAAAACTATCCCCTGATCTTGCTCCAAAAACAAAAACTCAAAAGAATTTACCCACAATATCTAATACCACCTCCCAAATACGAGAACCTATTACTCTCAAATCATCTGTCTCTTTAGACCCCAAAAAACAGTCTTTTGTTAAAGATGAAGTTAAAGATGAAGTTAAAAATGAAGCTAAAAATGAAGTTAAAAATGAAGTAACTTCTTCTAATAATAAAATTGCCATCATTGGAATGTCGGGAAGATACCCGGGAGCAGAAAACTTAGAGCAATACTGGACTAATTTAGCCCAAGGAAAAAATTCGATCCGGGAAATACCAAAATCCCGCTGGGATATCAACGACCCTTCTAAGAAAGATAAAATTTATTGCAAATGGCTAGGAATGCTCGATGATATAGAGTTTTTTGATCCTCTATTTTTTCAAATTCCTCCTGTTCAAGCAGAACAAATAGACCCTCAACACCGCTTGTTTCTTCAGGAAGGGTATAAAGCATTTGAAGATGCCGGATACTCTAAAGAAAGTCTAAGCAACCAGAAATGTGGTGTATATCTGGGAATTATGGGCAATGAATATTCCTTACTCCTGGCTCAAGCCAACTCTGAAGTTTCCGATATAACCGGGAATAGCTTTGCCATGGCGGCAGCCAGAATAGCTTATTATCTCAATCTAAAAGGGCCTGCTATTCCCATAGATACCGCTTGCTCTTCTTCCTTGGTTGCTATTCATCTGGCTTGCCAAGCCTTATTAAATAAAGAAATCAACATGGCACTGGCAGGAGGAGTGAGTTTATACTTAACTCCCGAATCTTATATAGGTATGTGCCAAGCAGGGATGCTTTCTCCCGAAGGACAGTGCAAAACCTTTGATGATTCAGCCGATGGATTTGTTCCTGGAGAAGGGGTCGGAGCACTTGTTTTGAAACGCTTGGAAGATGCAAGACTACAACGCGATCCGATCTATGGGGTTATCAAAGGTTCAGGAATCAATCAGGACGGTAAAACCAATGGAATTACAGCTCCTAGCGTTAACTCTCAAATTGACTTAGAGCGAGAGATCTATTCTAGATATAAAATTGATCCTGAAAGAATCAGCTATGTGGAAACTCATGGAACAGGAACAAAGCTGGGTGACCCGATCGAATTAGAAGCTCTGGCAACGGTATTTAAAGAAAAAACTTCTCAGAAAAACTACTGCGCTCTAGCTTCGGTCAAAAGCAATATTGGACACACTTCGGCCGCCGCCGGTGTCGCCAGTGTTCAAAAGGTACTTTTGTCGATGAAACACCAAGAGTTAGTCCCTAGCTTGAATTTTAAAAAGGAAAACTCTCATTTTGATTTTAAAAATTCTCCTTTCTATGTGAACACGGAGAGAAAGCCTTGGAAAAATCTGGCAAATTTCCCTCGGCAAGCAAGTGTCAGCTCTTTTGGATTTAGCGGAACGAATGCTCACCTTGTCATAGAAGAATATATTTCCCAGACTCCCCAAGAAGAGAAATTTTTTGCCTCTGAAGATATTTATATAGTTCCTCTTTCGGCCAAAGATCCATCTCAATTATATGAATATGCCCGAATTTTTAAGGAATTTATCTCTCAAAATCAAGCAATTTCCTTGAGTAGCTTAGCATACACCCTACAAACGGGCCGCAGTGCTATGGAAACAAGAGTTGTCTTTTTGGTTGAAAACTTTGCCCAGTTGCTGACTAAGTTAGATTTGTTTTTACAAAGAAAAAAATTCATCGAAGAAACTTACCAAGGCAAAGTCGAGCCGAATGACGAAACTATAGAGGTGTTCAGCACAGATGAAAATATGACAGAGATTATGGAAACCTGGATAAAGAAAAGAGAATTCTCTAAAATTATGAAGTTTTGGGTCAAAGGTTTACCCTTAGACTGGAATCAGTTTTACCAAGGGCTTACTCCAGCGAAAATCCATTTACCAACTTATCCTTTTGCCAAAGAAAGATGTTGGATTCCCAAACTTAATAGAACAAAGGAAAGTCTTCCACCCTTAAAAACAAACTCTTTTTCGGTAATTCATCCCCTACTTCACCAAAACACTTCCGATCTCTCAGGGCAACGATTTACTTCTACTTTTTCAGGAAAGGAGTTCTTTTTAAAGGACCATCAAGTAAAAGGAGAAAAAGTATTACCTGCAGTGGGATATCTAGAGATAGCACGAGCCGCTATAGAAAATGCCTCTGGGAAAGAGGAAAAAGAAAACTCTTTGCGACTTAAAAATATTGTGTGGTCTCAGCCTATATTGGTCAATAGCTCGCCCAAAGAAGTTCATATTGAATTATGGAGAGAAAATAACGGAGAAATTGCCTACGAAATCTATACCGAAAATAAAGATGAGATCATTTTGCATTCTCAAGGAAGAGCAGAGATTAAGGGCAAAGAAGAGTATTCTAGTCTTGATCTAAGGAAACTCCAATCTCAAATGCAAGAAAGTCCTCTTGATCCTTCTACCTGTTACGAAGCCTTCCAAACTCTCGGACTAGATTATGGCTTAGCTTACCAAGGAATGGAGGAAATTCATCAAGGAGAAAATCAAGTTCTCGCTAAACTCGCTCTTCCTTCTTCTCTTCTCAGCACAAAAAATGACTATGTCCTCCACCCTAGCTTAATGGACAGTGCTCTCCAATCATCTATTGGCTTAATTTTGAGTGATATTTCGAAACAAGAGAATGACAAAAAATCACTAAATCCTCCCCTCCCCTTTGCTTTGGAATCCTTAGATATTTTACGACCATGTACCTCAACTATGTATGCCTGGGTGCGCTACTCTAAAGGTAGTGCATTCCAAAATAAAGTCCAAAAGCTAGATGTGGATCTTTGTGATGAACAAGGGAGCGTTTGTGTAAAAATGAGAGGTTTTTCCTCTCGAAGCTTAGAAGAAAAAGTAGAATCTCCCGAAAAATCGCCAAAAAATATTTCCCTAGAAGAAAGCACAACCAGACTGCAATCTTTCCTTCCTGTTTGGAATCCCATTACCTACAAACCAAAAAATAAGCAGAAAGTTTCACCGCAAACAAAGATACTCCTAATCGGAACAAATCAGACTTCTCACTCTTGGGCTCAGAAATCCTATCCTGATACAGTTTTTTTAGAGTTACCTCTCGAACTCACCACCGAGATGATTAGAGAAAAATTAGAAACATGTTCTTTTGATCATTTACTTTGGATAGCTCCGGTTTCTTCCCAAACCCAAGAAGGGGTCTTACAAGTTTTTCGCATTGTAAAAGCTCTTCTTAGTTTAGGCTACGCCAGCCAAGAAATTAAATGGACTATAATTACAGAGCAAACTCAGTTGGTCAAAAAAGGAGACTCTGTTAATCCCACTCAGGCGGGAGTCTTTGGATTTATAGGAAGTTTAGCGAAAGAGTTTGTCCATTGGAAGTTGCGTTTATTGGATTTGGATTCTGTCCCCTCCGTTTCTATCGAAGAATGTCTCTCTCTTCCTTACAATTCCCAAGGCGATGGCTTGGCTTACCGTAAAAAAGAATGGTTTGAGCAAAAGTTAGTTCCCCTTAAAAACTTAAATCCACAAGCTTCGAGATACCAAAAAGAAGATGTCTATATCGTCATTGGTGGGGCTGGCGGTATTGGGGAAGCCTGGAGTCGATTTATGATCCAGCACTACCAATCTCAGATTATTTGGATTGGTCGAAGAGCCATAAACGATGAAATTCAAAACAAAATAAACTCTCTGGGCCTCTTGGGCAAAGAACCACTTTACATTAGCGCAGATGCGACAAATAAATATTCTCTGCAAAAAGCCTTTGTTCAAATAAAAAAGACTTATCCCAAAATTCATGGGATTATCCATTCGGCCCTAGTTCTCCAAGATCAAGGTCTTAGCAAAATGGAAGAAAGTTCATTTTGCCCAAGTCTAGCCGCGAAAGCAGATATTAGCACGAACATGGATATTGTTTTTGGAAAAGAGGAATTAGACTTTATGCTTTTCTTTTCCTCTATGCAGTCCTTTGGCAAAGCTCCTGGGCAGTCAAACTATGCTGCTGGTTGTACCTTTCAAGATAGCTTTGCCCATATGTTAAATAAAAAGTATTCCTATCCTGTGAAAATTATAAATTGGGGATACTGGGGTAGCGTAGGGGTGGTAAGTGACCCCTCTTATAACAAACGAATGGAGGAGATGGGGATTGGCTCTATTGAGCCTAGGGAGGCAATGGAGTTCCTCCAGACTTTTGTTAATTCCAACGTAAATCAAGTTGCTTTGATGAAAACTTTAAAATCTGAAATTTTGCAAACTCTGAATTTACAAGAAGAAATGATGTTTTACCCAGAAGTATCCGCTCCTGTGCTTTGCCAGATACCAGAAACACCACTTCAGCCAGACTCTTTAAATCAATTTCCTGCTATGGATTCCCTATTAAGAGGTATTCTCTCTGCTAATATAAAAAACTTATCATTAGAAAAGCTAGCAGCTTCTTTCTATAAAAAATGGTGGGATACCACCATCCACTATCTGCAAAACTTTGACGAAAACCTCAGAGAGCTATCTCTTTTATGGGAAGAATGGGAAGAAAAGAGATCTGGATGGATAAGGAATTCTAATGAAGAAGCTCAAATAGTTTTACTGGAAACTTGTTTAAAAGCATTGCCAGAGATCTTAAGGGGAAAGCAATTGGCAACGGATGTCATCTTTCCCAACTCTTCTTTTGAATTAGTGGAAGAAATTTATCAAGGAAACGTACTGGCAGATTATTTTAATGAAGTACTCGCAAATATTTTAGTTCAGTCTATTAGAAAAGCGGTACAGGCAGATGAGAGTAAAAAAATTCGTATCCTTGAAGTGGGGGCAGGGACAGGAGGAACCACAGCCAAAATACTACCGAAGCTACAAGAGTTTTCAGAATCCATTGAAGAATATTGTTATACGGATCTTTCCAAAGCCTTTTTAATGCATGCAGAAGAAAAATATCAACCTGATTTCCCAGCTCTTACCACCGCCATCCTTGATGTTTCTATGCCCTTAAAAAGGCAAGCGATTGTAATTGATAATTATGATTTTGTTGTTGCCGCTAATGTCTTACATGCAACACCAAATATTAGAGAAACCTTACGTAATGCAAAAGCAACCTTAAAGAATGGCGGAGTTCTTTTACTAAATGAACTCTGCGAGTGGTCTCTATTTACCCATCTTACTTTTGGTTTATTAGAGGGGTGGTGGTTGTATGAAGATGCCTCGCTGCGTTTGAATGGCAGTCCCGGATTAGATCCTAGGACTTGGAAAGAGGTCTTGCTAGAAGAGGGTTTTGAATCTATCTGTTTCCCTGCACAAAAAGCACACAAATGGGGGCAACAGATCATTGCCGCAAGCAGTGATGGTGTCGTTCGACAAAAAATCAATAGACCACTTACTGCACTGCTTCCTACACAGTCAAAGATAAAAATGGCTTCTGACTATCCACAATCATCCTTGCGAGAAAAAAGTATGCTCTATTTTCAAAAACTTGTCGCTCAAGTTTTGAAAATGCCCCCTCATAAAATAGATCCTAGCAAACCATTAGAAGAATATGGCATAGACTCCATCCTCGTCGTTCAACTTACCACTCAGCTGAAAAAAGTATTTCCTGATGTCACAAGCACACTATTTTTTGAAGTACAAAGCATTGAGGGATTGGTCGATTACTTTCTCGAAAATAAAAAAGAAGATCTAAAAATCCTTTTAGAAAATAGAGCAAAAGATCTTCCCTTCGAATACTCTTCTATCACTGAAAATCGCAGACATCGCGTTTCCAGAAGAAGCGACAGTTCCTCCTGTGCTACTCCATCTCCTTCTCCCTCCCAAAAAACGGGCATCATAGATGTTGCCGTCATTGGTATGAGTGGACGCTATCCTAAGGCAAAGAACCTCGAAGAGTTTTGGAACAACCTAAGGGAAGGCGTTAATTGCATCACCGCAATTCCGAAAGATCGCTGGAATTGGGAGGAATTTTATCACTGTGAAAAAGGAGTACCAGGGAAAATTTACACCAAGTGGGGAGGTTTCTTAGAAAACATAGATAAGTTTGATCCCCTGTTTTTTAAAATCTCTCCGAGAGAAGCAGAGCAAATGGACCCTCAAGAACGCTTGTTCTTGGAGACATCTTATAAGACCATAGAAGATGCGGCTTACACTCCAGAGACCTTAGAAGCAAGTCGTAAGATAGGAGTCTTTGTCGGAGTGATGAATTCTCCATACTCTTCCCAGCCTGCCTATTTTTCGATTGCTAATCGCTTGTCCTATATTTTTAACTTCCAAGGGCCTTCCATGGCGGTTGATACCGCTTGCTCTTCCTCTTTAACAGCTATTCATTTAGCCTTAGAGAGTATCTACAGCGGGTCAAGTGAGTGTGCCATTGCCGGAGGAGTTAACCTCATAATCGATCCTGTTCATTACCTGGGACTAACAGAAATGAGAATGCTCTCTAGCGAAAACAAATGCAAATCTTTCGGAGAACAAGCCGATGGATTTGTCGATGCCGAAGGAGTCGGGGCTATCCTTTTAAAACCTCTAAAACAAGCTGAAAAAGAGGGAGACCATATTTATGGCGTGATCAAAGGAAGTGCTATTAACTCTGGCGGAAAAACCAATGGTTACACAGTTCCCAATCCCAGAGCCCAGTCTATCTTAGTTTCAAACGCTCTAGAGAGTTCCCAAGTTTCCCCAAAAGAAATTAGCTATGTAGAAGCTCACGGAACCGGAACAGCCCTAGGAGATCCTCTTGAAATTGCCGGACTAACTCGATCCTTTCAGCAAACGACAGAGGAGAAGCAGTTTTGCGCAATTGGATCAGTTAAATCAAATATTGGACACTGCGAAAGCGCTGCTGGTATTGCGGGAGTAACTAAAGTTCTCTTGCAATTAAGACATCATCAGCTAGTTCCCTCTCTCCACTCAAGTACCCTAAACCCTGAAATTGACTTTGCTCAGACCCCTTTCCAAGTGCAACAAAGATTAGCCGAGTGGAAACGTCCCCAGAAAATTATCCATGGAATAAAGCAAGAAATTCCCCGCACTGCTGGAATTTCCTCTTTTGGAGCAGGAGGAGCCAACGTTCATATAATTGTTCAAGAATACATCCCTAGTCGAGTTTCCAAAAGAGAAACATCTCCAGAGTACTCCGAAACTTCTTCTCTTATCATTCCTCTTTCTGCTCGTACCGAAAAACAGTTGAAGGAAGTGGTTACTCAAATAATTACATGGCTTCGGAGCTCTTCGAGTGAGGTCTCTCTTCCTGAAATAGCCTATAGTTTACAAGTAGGTCGAGTTGCCATGGATGAGAGACTTGGTTTGATTGTTCGTTCTTCCCAAGAATTATTAGAGAAATTAGAAAAACTAGAGGCAAGAAATCAAGCTCTTGATAATTTGTATAGAGGACAAGTCCAGCGCAATCAAGAGACAATGGTCATATTTCAAAACAGCCAAGATCTACAAGAAGTCGTCGATAAATGGATCAAGCACAAAAACCTTCCCAGTATTATCGAGCTGTGGGTAAAAGGCTTCGATTTAGACTGGGGCAAGCTCTATGGTGAAAAAAAACCCAAGCGCATTAGCCTACCAGGCTATCCTTTTGCCAAAGAAAGATATTGGAAGTCGCAATCTATTGCCCTTAGTCCCAAAGGACTCAAACAAAGCGCTAAATCTTCGCGACTATTAGAGAAACTTCAAGAAAAGAAGTATTCTAATAAAAAAACCTCCCCTCCAAAAGAGGAAAGCGAACTAGCAAGTATCCTCCAAGAGAAAATATCCGAGCTTACTCTTGTTCCTGAAAATCAAATCGATGGCAACACGCCCTGGGAAGATTTAGGAGTAGACTCTATTTTAGGAATGAAAATGATTGCCGAAATAGAATCAAAGTGGGGAATACGCCTTTATGTAAATGAGCTCTTTGAGTACAATACTATTAGCAAACTGTCCCGTTACTTGGCACACGAATTAAAAGGTTCTTCAATCGACTCATCGATAGTTTATGTCCTAAGCACTCCCAGAGCAGGTTCCACTCTCCTAAGAACCATGATGATGGGACATTCGGAAATTTTTGCTCCCCCCGAATTGCATCTACTGCCCTTTCAAAACTTAAAAGAACGCTCAGAGTTTCTCACTCAAAAAAATCAAAAGCATCTCCTAGAAGGCTTAATCGAAACCATAGCTAAGCTCGAAAAAGTTTCTCCTCAAGAAGCCCAACTAAAAGTGCAAAAGCTCCAAGAGAAAGAGTTCTCTTTAGAAAACACCTACCAGCACTTACAAAATTTAATGACCGAGAAATATCTTGTCGATAAATCTCCGACCTACGCCATGGACAAAAAAATCCTCCAAAAGGCCGAACAAATGGAGAAGAAACCTTTTTATCTTCACTTAGTTCGCCACCCTCTTTCCGTCATAGAGTCGTTTGTCAAAAACCGCTTCGATAAAATGCTCGGAATCCAGGAAAATCCTCGTAAATATGCCGAAAAAATTTGGTACAGTTATAATTCAAATATCCTAGATTTTTTAGCAAAGATCCCTCAAAAACGCTGGATGATAATCTCCTACGAAGAGCTAGTTCAAAATCCTCAAAAGATAGTGCAACAACTCTGTTCTCAGCTACAACTAAAATTTGAAGAAGAAATGCTCAATCCTTATGGAAAAGATCGTATGATTCATGGCATTCATGAAAATTCTTTAACCATCGGAGACCCTAATTTTTTAAACCATGATAAAATTGAAGCCAGCTTAGCTAATTCTTGGGAAGAGCACTTAGACAAGACCAATCAACTGTCTGAGGAGACTTTTACTTTGGCCGAAGAGTTTGGCTATAGTTTTGCGAAACAAGATACCAAACAAGATACCAAACAAAAGCCATACCCTCTTGCTCCGGCCCAAAAGTCCTTCTTAAATCAATTCGGCGACCACCCCACATGGTACATTGTCCAACATCACAAGTTTACCTTATCCCAAGAGTTAGATTTGTCTAAGTGGGAGAAAAGCCTAAACAAGCTCCCTCAGAAGCATCCCGTTTTAAGAAATTCTTTTATCCAAGAAAAAGGAAAATGGGTCCAGCGTGAACAAGAGATAAATGCTATCCCTCTAATAAAATATGATTTAGAAAACTTAAAAACTAAGGCCAAAAAAAATCAAAGAATAGCTGAAATCGAAAAACAACTCCGCAGCAAAATCAAAATAAAAGAAGCCCCTCTTTGGTCTTGTGCTCTTCTTCTTTTCGGAAAAAAATCTTACCAAGTAATTATGGTCATCCACCACTTGGTGGCGGATGGATTATCCTGTGCCTTAATCGCAAAAGATCTCTTTCAGTTCTACAAAAACCCCGAGCAAAAAATAATTCACGGAGAGTCCCCCTCTTACCAAGATTACATCCGCAATCTGTCTCGATTAACTCAAAGAGAAAAAACAAAGCAAATCCAGTTTTGGTCAAAGCATATCCCCAAAACCCCGATGATCTGTCCCACTGATCTAAAGGCAAAAGAAAGCTTAATAGAGTCAGAGAAAAGCTACCAAAAACGCTATTTTTTGAAAGACTTAGGAATAAACCAAGGAAATATTTTTCCCTCTCTCGCAGTAGCGTTATACCAACAACTCAGTAAATGGACGAACTGCCCGACACCTGTAATCACACACCGTTTACATCGTCGTAATTTAGAAAGTTTAGGACAATATCCAGATACCGTTGGGTGGTTTGCCGGGGATATCCCCATGCTCATGAACACCAGCACGGCCAAAAAACATTCCGATAAGATTCTTGAGTTCACTCAAGTGTTCAATAATATTCCAATAGCAATCGGCTATGAAGTTCTCGCCCAAGAGAAGCTTTTACCTTTTGCCCATGAAGTTAGCCCCATACGCTTAAATTATCAGCCTTATAGCTCACTAAGGCAAACTGCCATAACAAAAACTCATCTCTTTGAACCTTCTGAGCATAAGCGTCTTTATCTGTGGGATCTGATTGTCAGGAAAGAAGAGAACCACTTACTCATTATCGTTAGATACTCTAATCGTTTACATCGGCGTAATACGATCAAAAATTTTGTGGAAGAATGGATGAGTAAAATTACCAAACAATTTTTGAATAAAACTGAGTAACGACTCTATCTGTTGTTACAATAGGTGATGAATCAAAAATGAAACTAAATTAAAAATTTAAGGACCAATCATGAATAGAGCTATGGCAACTTTCGGATTACTATGGACTGTCCCCTTATCTCTCTTGTCTTTTGCTTTTTTCCGTTTTATACGCTCACGGATCAGAAAAGCGGCGGCAAAGTTTGTCCAAAAAAAAATGGAACGTAATGAACAGGTGGAGTGGATAGCCCTATCAGAGTTTTTAGCTCAGCCTATGGCTCTTCCTTACCAAATGGTATCGGGGCCTAGATGGAATTGCCATGCCGTTATTGGTGTAGTTGGTCCTTTGGATGTAAAGTCCAAAGTGAGCATTAAGGTAGACCAAGCCCAAAAGTCGGCAAAGCAATGGACTATTGTTTTCTACGAACCCAGCTTGGCCACGAGAACCTTTATTAGCTCAGCTGAGGTTTCGGGTTCAGAATCGTGGCAAGATATCTCTCTAGAGCCTGGTCGATATAGCCTCGCCTTGCGCTACTATAACTCTGGTGATAAGGTCTCCTTTCCAGCGATAAAAGTGGATGGGGAAAACAAAGTAGACGAACGTTGTGTTGATCAAGAATATGAAAACTACCAATCTTTTTTGAAAAAAATTCAAAATAGCAATAAATTTTTCTATCGTGCACTGCACTACTATGTCTATAATCTAGTTTATTGGGAAAAATGGCTATCTAAGTCCTTTGTCAAAAATGAATTTTTACCTGTGGGAAACCCAGAAACCATATTTCACTATGGGGCTTTACAAAGGGGCCAGAAAATACAAGTCCATTTTGATAGCAAACTATTAGAAGAGGCCCATATATACATTGCCTATGATAATTTGGCGAGTTTCCCTGTATTTTGGGAAGAAATTACTTCCTCTGGATATGAAAGTGTCGCTGTTCCTTGTAAAGGATATTACTTAATTCGTATGCACTACAAAAGTCAAAATAGAAAAGCTTCCCCTGATATCGAAACAAAAGTATTGGCAAATTAAAAAGGAGAACCCATATGTCAAACCACGAATCCATATATTTTTCATTTGATTGGCAAGAAAAACCCCTAGGAAAAAAAAGTAATAAAAAAATAGATCAAAGCAAAGTTCTTTTTTTTCAACAAGGAGAAGAACTCAGTAAAGAACTGAGCAAGGCTATTATAGTAAAGATAGGGAAAACTTATAAAAAAATAGATAAGCGTCATTTTGAAATAAATCCTGCTAAGCAAGAAGAATACGAAAAACTTTTCCAAGAAGTCGATGTAAAATACCTTCTCTATAACTGGTGCTACGGAAGCAAGTTGTCTACTCTGTTGAACCGCAGTGTTTACAGCTCTTTGTATCTATTCAAAGCCCTCTATAAAAAAGAAGCTCGGATTATTTTTTTAGATATGAAGGGGGAAGCACTTCATCCCGCTTTTAGCGGTCTTTCGGGAGCAGGCAAAACGATAGAGATTGAATCTAGAAGGCATAAATGTTCAACTCTCGCCATTCAAGAGACAGAAGAGGCCTGGAGCACTATCGAAAATGAATTGCAAGAAAAGAAAGCAGACGCGGAAGTTAAGTACCAAAATGGCAAAAGATGGGTAAGAGCCATTGCGGAAAAAGAATCCGTAAAGACCGAAGCAAAACTAAAAGACAAAGGCACTTACCTTATCACAGGTGGTGTGGGAGGACTGGGGTATATCTTTGCCGAATATCTGGCCCAAGAAGCCTCTGCTCGTCTTATTCTTACAGGTAGGACAAAAGAAAACGATAGCATAAAAGAAAAATTAAAAAAACTAGAGAAACTCGGTGGAAAAGCAATATACATAAGTGCAAATATTGCCAAAGAAAAAGAAACAAAAGCTCTTCTCGAAAAAGCGCTCAAGAAGTTTAAAAAAATAGATGGAGTTATCCATTCGGCCGGAGTCAATGCCGATAACTTTGTCCTAAAAAAGAATAAAGAAGATCTGGATCAAGTTCTTCCTTCTAAAACCCACGGCCTCGTCAATCTCCATAAAGAGTTCAAAAAGCAAAAACTGGATTTCTTTGCTTTGTTTTCTTCTGGGGCAGGCTGCTTTGGGAATACCGGGCAGTTTGACTACTCTTACGCCAATGCTTTCATGGACGCCTTTGCCGAACAGAACGAAAGAGTATATTCCATTAATTGGCCTCTCTGGCGCGAGGGCGGTATGCAAGTAGACGAAGAGACAGAAAAACTCATGACAAATATGATGGGTACAGTTGCTATGGATACCCCTACAGGCATAGACACTTTCTGGGCCACCTTAAACGGGGAATACTCCAATTTGGGTGTCATGTTTGGAATAGCAAAGAAAATGAGATCTCGTTTAGGTCTAGAGAAAAAAGAAGAGATTTCCAATTCCGCAAAAAGCGAACAAACTAAAAAAACAAAAGAAACAAATGCACTTTCGGAGGAAGATGTCAAAAAGGACCTTAGCGAAAAAATGGGAGAACTAGTGGCAAAGGCTCTTGATGTCGATATCAGTGAAATAGACTCAGAGGCAGAGATTAACTCCTATGGACTAGATCTTCATGGTGCCACAACCATAACGGATTTTCTAGACCGTGAATACTCTATCGAAGTTTCCCCTAATTTGTTGCTGCAAGATCTAAGTCTTAATTCCCTTGTTCAGCTTCTCCAAGAAAAGCATTGGCAAGAAATTACCGAGCATTATGGAGTCACCCTAGCAACAGAAACTAAAGATAGTTCCGAGAAAGAAGAAAACGAACCAGAAAAATCATCTGTTAGCCTACCCGTAGAGTATAAAGAAACGGAAGAAGCAAAAAGCGAAGAAGGCGAAAAACCTCCGCTTAGCTCAGAATTGCATAAGCTTATGGAAGAAACTCCCGAAGATGATTGGGATGCGGCCATAGAAGAACTTTCGCAAGACGAAGTCGGGCAGCTAATCGAAGAGCTTAAGGTTATCGTGGAACTTGAGAGCGTTTAATTACGAATCTTAAGTGAGAAAACAAAAGTTTTATCCCACTTTCAGCAGTGAAAAAGATACGGTTTTTTTTTTCCAAATCAAGCTGTAGGTTAAATAAAATGGAATCCAGTAGCCAGAATTCAGAATCCAGTAGGGAAAACTGAAAACCTCTACAGCTTATCATTTTTTGGATTTTCTACTGGATTCTTTAAAAAAGCACTTGTTTTCACTAAAATTAAATCAAAAAAAACGATTTTCCCGCTGCTGAATGCAGGTTTTATATCCTTTAGTTTTTACTCATAGAGAGAAGAGTAGCTCTTCTCTCTATTAAAAAAGTAACTTCTCGCAGTTCTCCAGCTCAAGTTACCTTTCTCCTCTGCAGAATTCCACCGGTTCTTTTCCTCAAGAAAAATTTCCCGATTATGTCCGTTCTATGAAGGCTCGCCGACATCCGCGAATGTATATCGAAAATCCTTTAGTACAATCTATTTACCAAACAATTTTTGGATAAAATTGAGCTATGATTCTATCTGCTGTTACAATAGCGGATGAATAAAGTTTTGCCGTTGCTACGATAGTTCTATCGGCGGGATCTTTATGATCCCACGCTAGATCCAGATTTCCTATCCATATTTTTTCGTCAATGGGTATGATTTCAATGTTCCCCATATCCTTCAATCTATCTACGAATTCCTGGATGGTTAAAGGGAGAGAAAGATTATTTTTCTTTACTTTAATTCCTATTTCCCAAATCGATATTGAGCTAATCAAAACAGTATCCGACTTATCGATAGTTGTCGAAGCTATGGTCGTTAGCTTTTCAGGATCCAGAGTCCACCAAATTAAAGCGCATGTATCTAATAAAATCATTTAGATCTGCTCCCACTCGTCTGAAGTAGGGGTAAGAATATCTTCGTGATAGGCAACCTTTCCCTGAATATCACCAAAAACTTCCTTTACGCTCTTTTTTTCTTTTAAAGGCTGTATCTTGAGTACTGGTCGTCCATTATCGGTTACAATCATTTCTTCTTTTGTCTGTTCTATTTCTCTAAAAATCTGTAACATATTTGCTTTTAGTTTACTTTTAGAAATGGTTTTCATTAGTATTCCTCCTTGAATGACTACAGTCATGACCATAGTTAACATTACAGTTTTAGAATAAATTTATCAAGAGTAAAAACTGGAGATCTTGTCTTTTTGATAGAAGATGTATTTGAACCCACTTTCAGCAGTAAAATGAAAGTATTTTTTCTTTTTTCAAGTCGATCGGTAAGCTAAATAAACTGGAATCCAGAATCCAGTAGGGAAAACCAAAATGGTATCATGCATCTAATGTGAAGCCAAGTTGTCCAGAGAGATGATAAACTATGAAAGTTACTAAAAATCTCTCGCAAAGACGCAAAGGACGCAAAGAAAAATGGATGAAAATACTATAGCCCAAATTCAAGCGTATTGTTAATAATTTATAATTTCTTCGCGCTCT
>JAJDCR010000156.1 GCA_029260735.1 Planctomycetota bacterium | reverse complement strand
TTTTCGGAATTATTTTAGAATTTATATTAGAAATTATTTTAGAATTTATTTTAGAATTTATTTTAGAATTTATTTTAGAATTTATTTTAGAATTTATTTTAGAATTTATTTTAGAATTTATTTTAGAAAGAGCCTCTGCCTCTATCGAATTTCTAGAAAAATTCACTTTTTCTTGTAGTTTTTTCAATAAGCGCGTCGATTTTAAAGGAGGATTGATTTGACTGTTGAATTCATTCGTCCAGTATCTTTCTTTGGCAAAGGGATAGGTCGGCAAACTAATACGATTTGGCTTAACTTGGGCCTCCCCTACATTCGAAGAATGTAAGGGGACTTCATAGAGTTTATTCCAATCAAACTCTAACCCTTGTGTCCACAAATCCAGGAGCTTAGAATATTTTTTCTTGCTAATCCATAGAGCAACAGCCTCCTTCATATCTTCATCCATAGTAATCAAAGAGAAAGTTTCTTTGCTTGTTTTAACTTGCCCTCTATAGAGATCTGAAATATTTTTCTGGCCGGCTCTATACTGTTTTAATTTATGGAGTAAATCATCCAGAGAAACAACTAAGAGACCGAGTCTTTCCTCCATCGCAACTCTCCCAACTTGCAAACTGTAAGCTAACTCAGGGAGGGTAATTTTATGAGAAAAATTTTCTATCCACTGGATTAACGGAGTCACTTTCTTTTGCAGCTCTTCTGGAGTGCAGGCAGAAAGAGGAATTAAGAAAACCGTAGTGGAGACATTCGTCCTTTTGTTTGGCTCACTTCGGATGTATTCTTGCAAGATAACGTGAGCATTGGCTCCTCCTGCTCCAAACGAGGAGATTCCAGCAAGGCGAGGAAATTCTTGCCTAACTCCGTCTAGGTTTAATTGCGGACGTTTCCACTCTTCTAGTCTGTGTTGCAATTGGAAAGGAGACTGGGCAAAGTCAATTTCTGAGTTAGGCGCAGTAGAGTGAAGAGAGGGAACCAGTTTTTCATGCTGTAGTTGCAAGAGAATTTTGGTGATCCCAGCAATCCCTGCCGCACTCTCGCAATGCCCAATATTTGACTTAACAGAGCCTATGGCACAAAATTGTTTCCTCTCCGTCGTTTCGCGAAAGGCACGGGTTAGCCCGGCAATCTCGATAGGATCTCCCAAAGCCGTTCCTGTCCCGTGGGCTTCGATATAGCTAAGTTGTTCTGCCGAAACATTGGCCCGTTTTAGGGCATCAGAGATGAGAATGGACTGGGCTTTTGGATTAGGAACTGTATAACCATTGGTTTTTCCCCCGGCGTTAATCGAACTTCCTTTGATGACTGCATATATATGGTCCCCATCTTCTTGCGCTTGTTGGAGAGGTTTTAAAACAATGGCTCCTACTCCTTCTGCATCGACAAAGCCATCGGCGTTTTCTCCAAAAGATTTACATTTACTACCAGAAGAGAGCATAGTCATTTCCGTCAGCCCAAAGTAGTGAACAGGATCAATAATAAGATTAACTCCTCCCGCAATCGCACATTCACTTGAGCCGCTATAGATGCTCTCCAAAGCTAAATGAATAGCCGTTAGAGAAGAAGAACAAGCCGTATCTACGGCTAAGGAAGGTCCTTGAAAATTAAAGAGATAGGACAATCGATTGGCAATGGAAAAATAAGCTGGCCGAGGTCCGTATCGAGAATTCATTACCCCGACAAAGACTCCGACCTTTCCATTTTTGCTCAAAGTCTCTGGGGTATAAGCGGCATCTTCTATCGCACTATAGGATGTCTCTAAAAACAAACGTCCTTGGGGGTCCATTTGCTCTGCTTCCCTCGGGGAAATTTTAAAGAAGAGGGGATCAAACTTATCGATGTCTTCTAAAAATCCTCCCCACTTGGTATAGATTTTTCCGACTTTTCCTTTTTCCGGGTTATAGTAATCCTCCCAATTCCAGCGATTTCTGGGAATTTCGGTAATACAGTTGATTCCTCGCGAAAGGTTGCTCCAAAACTCCTCTAGATCTTTTGCCTTAGGATAGCGTCCACTTAGGCCAATGATGGCCACATCAAAGATGCCATAAGGATGTCTCAAGGAGATTTTGGCGGCCTTAGATGACTGAAGACGACTTCTTCTTGGCCTGTGCGTTTTACTCAGTTTACTCAGTTTACTAAGAGAAGTCATCGAGAGAGAAGAACTCTCTTCTGGGGAAAGTTCTCTGCTACTGCTTTCCAACATCGATCCTATCTCCTCTTTTCTATTTTCTAAGAAATAATCGACCAAGCCATTGACACTTTGCACTTCAAAAAATAGTGTGCTCGTTACGCCAGGGAATACTTTTCTAAGTTGATTAGCTAATTGAACGACGAGAATAGAATCAATACCATATTCCTCTAAGGCTTTGTGCGGTTCAATTTTGTGAGGGCTTATTTGTAAGGTTTCTCCTACCAACTTTTGAAAATAGCTAACCCCTTTTTCTCGGAGGGATTCTTTTAGACTCGAAGAAGCTATCCTTCTTTTTGATGGAGTATATTTCTCTGGTTCAGCAGAATTCTTGGGTAGCGATTTTGGGAGCACTTGTCTTTTTATTTTTTGTCGAATAAAGCCATTGCTACTAGCGACAATAATCTGTTGGCCAAACTTGTGGGCTTTTTTGGCAGGAAAAGAGATAGACTCAAACCCTTCCTCTTCTAAGACTTTTCTCCAACTTTCCGGCTCTAATCCTGGACTGCCATTTAAACGAAGAGAAGCATCTTCATACAACCACCATCCTTTCAGTAAGGCAAAAGTAAGATGGGCAAATAAAGACCACTCACTAATTTCATTAAGCAAAAGAAGCCCCCCGTTCTTTAAGGTGGCTTTGGTGTTGCGTAAGGTTTCCCTAATATTTAAGGTGGCGTGTAAAACATTGGTCGCAATGACAAAATCATAATGATTTTCCGCTATAGATTGCCCTTTTAAAGGCTGAGAAACATCAAATATTTTTGTTCTAAGAGCAGGGAAATCTGGTTGATAGCGTTTTTCTGCGTGCATCAAAAAGGCATAGGAGATATCGGTATAACAATACTCTTGAATAGAAGAAGAAAACTCTTGTAACTTCGATAATAATTTTTCTGTTGTTCCCCCTGTGCCCGCTCCAATTTCAAGGATAGAGAATTTTCTTTCTCTATCGATCTCTAAAGATTGTCTTATCGAGTCTAGTAAAGTATTTTCAAGAACTTCATTAAAATAATCCGCAAGGGCGTTCCCTTTGTAGACTCCTTCCACTAATTCCAAAGAAGAGTGGGGGAACATCACATCTGTTGCCCTTTGCTTTCCGCGTAAGATATCTGGCAAAGCTTTCAAACAAGTTTCCAGTAAAAGGAATTGGGGTCCTTGGTTTGCCAAAAAATGAGAATCTTTCCAGAAGAGTTTCTTTTCTTCCCATTCTTTCCACAAAATAGGCAGCTCTCTTACTTTTTTGCTAAGGAGTTTTTCTTTTTGCAAATAGCCTATACTAGTATTGAGCCAGCGTTCGTAGAAAGGAGCAGGTTGTTTCTCTAAGGACAAACTTTTCCTTTGAGAACTCGGAGGAAAAAGTTCCAAAGAAGACAAACTGGCGGCGAGAATTTCTCCCAATAAGAAATTTACTTCCTCGTTTTGTTTTTCTAAAACAAAGGAGGGGAAGGTGTTTTTTGTCCGTGTTTTTTTAGGAGGAAGAAGCGGTTCGGAAATTTTTGGATAAAAAGCCATTTCTTCTTCTTTTTTTTCTTCTTTTTTTTCTTCTTTGGAACATAGAGTTTCCATTACCTCGGGTCGCAAAGTTTTTATCAAAGCGATTTGGGAAAAACTAGAGTTGACAAAAGTTTCTAAAAACTCCATCGCTTCCCCAGGTTCTATAGAACCTATACCTGCTTTCTTCATTCGTTTATTGTAAGAAGCATCTGTGACAACTCCTACACTCCCCCAGTACCCCCAATTTATAATTTTCACAGGATAGGAGTACTTTTGGTTTAGCATTTGGGCAAAACTATCTTTGAAGGTACAACCGGCGGCGTAGTTAGACTGTCCGGGAGCTTTATCAAAAGACTGCATAGAAGAAAAGAAAAGCATAAAATCTAAGTCTTCCTTTCGAAAAACTTTGTCTATATTGATACTAACATCTACTTTTGCGGAGAAACTAGCTAAGAATGTAGATTCTTCCATTTTTGCTAGACTTTGGTCTTTGAGAACTATAGCCGAATGGACGACTCCATGAATTTTTGCATAGTGCCGCTTTATTTCGGCAAAGGCTTTTTGTAAAGAGCCTAGTTGACGGGCATCGGCGGAAATATAGTGATAAGAAGTCTCCACTTTTTCCCGGCGGCCGATCCAAATAATGCGAGCGTTGTAGTGTTCCTCTAAAAAATCACTCCAGACTTTTCCAATACCACCGGCTCCGCCAACAACGACATATACTCCTTCTTTTCGGTATAAGGAAGATTTTCTATCTAAAGATTTTTTATCTAAAGATTTTCTATCTAAAGATTTTCTATCTAAAGATTTCAGAGGAAGCAATCTTTGTTGAAACCACTGTTCATCTCGGTAAGCAAATTCCCCCCAAGGAAGAGAGAGGTACTCTTCTTGAGAAATCGATTCTAAAGAATCCACATCCAGTAAGCGTATTTTCCAATGAGGATATTCTTTTCCTAAACTACCGATTAAACCAAAGATACCGGCGTGATTCGGAAGAAGAGGATCTTCTTTTTTGACCAACTGGGATTTTTTCGTGATTATCGTCCATTCAAACTCCTTATTGCCATATCCTGAATTCAAAAGTGCTTTGATCTTGCGGAAGGCTTCGAGGGCTCCTTCTTTTTCGGGAACAACCCACAAGGAATGATTCGAAGAAACCCTTGTTTTTGAAATCTGTTCGAGAGCAATGGGCTCCCATAGAGGAACTAAAGACTGTAGCCCTGCCCGGTTTTCTGCCGGAGTTGTTTTTTCCTCTGTCTTTTTGGGAAAATAGGACAACTCTTTTTCTAAGTTTCGAGAAGAAAACCCTTTCATTTTAACGCAAATATTTCCTTGTTCATCGCAGAGATCAATATCCAGTTTTTGAACTTTATCTGTTGCTTCACTACCACTTGAGTAACGTACCCAGGCATACATTTGCTTTAGGCAGGCTCTTAATACCTCTACGGACTCTAGAGCAAAAGGAAGGCTTGGCTTTAAAGAAATCAAATTATTGTCCGAGGAAGCAGGATTTAAACTCAGACCAATGGACGATTGAAGAGCACAGTCCATTAAGCTCGGATGAAGAACGTAGTCATTTTCTGTGTCTTGAATAGTAGAAGGGAGAAATAGCTTTGCCAGAACCTGATTTTTTCCTTGGTAAATTTCTTCGATTCCCTGGTGAGCTAATCCATAGTCTATACCCGAAGCTTTGAAGGCCGCGTAACAAGTCTCTCCCTTCAAAACTCCTCGATTCATTTGAAACTTAAGTTCCTCCAGGTCAAGACGAAAAGAATCTCCTACCCATTTATGAAATTCAGCGATACCTTCGGAGTGCAAAATAACCTCTTCCTTTTCAGATTTGGTATAGACTTCATAAGAGATTTGGCCATGGTCTTCTTCCCATAGTCTAATCTGCACTTTTTTGCTTTTTTCATCGGACCGATCGATAAAAAGTGGTTGAATCCAAACGATATCTTTAAGTTTTAGAGAAACTCCTTCTTCTCTCTTTTGGGAGGTTTTTTCCACGGCCGCTCTTGCCATTTCTAAGTAGCCGACCCCAGGAAAAACTTTTTCTCCCTTTACCCGATGATCGTTAAAGAAGAATTCTTTTCCTGTAAAATAAGAGGTAAATCTTTGTTCTGAAAAATCAGAAGTATTCTCATGTAAGAGAGGGTGAATCATAGAAGAAAAGTCTGACTGGGAAAAGAGCATATTACTCTTTTTGTTGTTTAACTCAGAAAGCCAATACTTCTCTTTAGCAAAAGGATAAGTGGGGAGATGGATACGTTTGGGTTTCTCTTGTCCATAGAGTTTATTCCAATCAAAAGGGAAGCCTTTTACCCATAAATCCAAAATTTTACCATCTTGCTTTTTCTTGATCCAAGACCCGACGAGTTCTTGGAAATCTTCATCTGAAAGAAATTTTCCTAAAGTCTCTTTCTGGTGCCGGGCAGTTTCTGTATAGAAATCATCAATGGTTTTATTTCCCTTTAAGAACTCTTCTAGTTTTTCTTTTAGCTCAGAAAGAGAGGTTACTATGAGGCCAAGCCTTTCTTCCATCGCTTCCCTTCCTACTTGCAAGGTAAAAGCGAGAGAGTTTAGCTCAATTTTTTCTCGGTCTAAATCAGAAAAAGAAAGAAACTGCAATAAATCCCTAACTCTCCTCTCTAATTCTCTTTTTGTTCGGGCAGAAAGAGGAATGATGGCGGTCTGGTTTGTTTGAAGAGGAAGCTCTGGAGGGGCTGTTTTTCTAATGCCAGAAGAGTACTCTTCTAAAATAACATGGGCATTAGCTCCTCCTGCTCCAAAAGAAGAAATTCCTGCCAAACGTGGTACTTTTTTTCCCTGAACCTTTGGGCCTTCCCAATCAGTCAATTCTTGATTAACGACAAAAGGTGTTTTCTCGAAGGCTATATTGGGGTTGAGAGCCTGAGAATGAAGACTCGGGACAATTTGTCGGTGTTTCATCTGTAAAACAATTTTTGTTAATCCGGCAATTCCAGCGGCCGCTTCTAAGTGACCAATATTTGATTTTGCGGAACCAATTTTACAGAAGTTCAAGTCTTGGGTATCCTTCTTAAAGGCCTCGGTTAAGCCTGTCATTTCAATAGGATCTCCTAAACTTGTTCCGGTGCCATGAGCTTCTATATAGCTAATATCGCGTGCGTTAATTCCTGCTTTGTCTAAAGCACTGCGAATCAATTGGGATTGGGCTTTAGGATTGGGTACTGTGTAACCGTTGGTTTTTCCTCCATGGTTCACATTGGTAGCTCGGATTATGGCATGAATAGCATCTTGATCTCTGAGGGCAAGATCCAGTGGTTTTAACAAAACCACTCCGACGCCTTCTCCGGGAACAAATCCATTTCCTCCCGCTCCAAAACTCTTACACAGGCCATCTTGAGAAAGCATTTGTTGTGCACAAAGGACAAGATAGTTCGAAGGGTGTAGGTATAGATTTACTCCGCCCGCTAAGGCCAAAGTGCATTCCCCCCGGTGGATATGCTCACAGGCTTCATGAACGGCGGTTAAAGATGAAGAGCACATCGTATCAATGGGCATACTTGGCCCTCGCAGGTTGAGAAAATAAGAGAGGCGATTGGCAACGGAGCTGAACGAAGTATGGGGAAATGTTTTTTCTCCTTGGTCCCAAAGCGGTGGCCCATAGAGATTAAATCCTGTTTTGGTTATTCCGACAAAAACTCCCACCCGCTGTTCATATTCCTCTTTGAGAGTATTACGAGTATATCCGGCATCTTCAAGGGCTTTCCAAGAGAATTGGAGAAACAATCTCTCTTGTGGGTCCATGCTCTTAGCCTCTATCGGAGAAATCTTAAAAAATAGAGAATCAAATTCTGCAAAGGAATCGACAAATCCTCCCCATTTGCTATAGCTCTTCCCAAGTTCCAGGGCTTCTTCTTTGTCAGGGTGGTAGAAGTTATCTAAAGACCAACGCTCCAAAGGGATCTCGGTGATGCAATCTTTACCTGACTTGAGATTTTCCCAGTATTGCTCCAAGGATTCTGCTTGGGGATATGTTCCACTCATTCCAATAATAGCGATAGATTTTGTTTTATGATTCAAGTCTTGGGCAAGAATTTCCAAACCTATTTTTGGCGCTTTAAAAGATGACAGCACTGAGGAAGCTTGCGAGAGCTCGGAATTTTTTTGTTCTTTTGGGATTATTCTTAAAGGAACTTTATCGAGTCCTGTCCACTCTAAGCAAATAGCCCGGTGCTCTTTCGTAAAATACTCGGTTAGCTCTTCTAAATTTTGATATTCAAAGAAAAGGGTGGTAGATATTCCTCCAAAGACTTCCATCAACTTTATATTGAGTTCGGTAATCATGACAGAATCAATTCCATAACTTTCCAAAACTTCCTTTTCATCAATTTTAGAAATCGAAAGTTTGATAACCTCGCTCAGTAACCCTTTGATTTTAGGTAAAGTTTTTTCATAGAGTATTTTGGGGTCGACAGCTGTTACTGTCGTGGTTGTTTTACTCAGTAATTTTTGCAACAATCTCTTGGACTTGTTTTTTTTCTCTTCTTGCTCTCTCGACGACTGCTCTTCCCTAGAAACAAAATTTTTCTCAAATTCATCCTTTAATTCTGATTTGGAAAAAAGCGGAGCGCTGTTTTTTTCATTTAATCTTGAAATCCAGTATCTTTCTTTAGCAAAAGGATAGGTCGGTAGACTAATGCGATTTGGCTTAACTTTTCCGTAGAGTTTATTCCAGTCGAACTCTAGCCCTTGCGTCCACAAATCAAGGAGTTTGGAAATTTTCTTGCGTTGAATCCATTTTTCAATCGCTTCTTCTAGTTCCTCATCGGCCGTAAAGACAGACAAGGCCTTTTTATTTTTCTTTACTTGCCCTTGGTAGTGTTCTTCAATGTTTTCTTTTCCGGACAACAATTCCTCCAGCTTTTCTTCTAATTCGTCTATAGAAGCAACAATGAAACCCATGCGTTGTTCCATGGCCTCTCGTCCGACTTGTAGAGTATAGGAGAGATTAGCTAGATTGACTTGGCTAAGAGATAAAGCACAGATATAGTCTTCTTGGCGATCTTTTTGATGAGCATGACTTTTTAGGAAATTCCGTAAATTCTCTGCATGTTTCCATAATTGTTCTTTTGTTCTTGCGGACAAAGGAACGATGAAAGAAGAGTTAAAACCGCTTGTTATCGATGCCTTTTCTAGGTATTCATATTCTTTAATCAGCAAATGGGCATTACTCCCTCCCGCTCCAAAGGAAGAAACTCCGGCAATGCGAGGAATCTCTTGTCCTTCTATAATGGGACGCTTCCAATCCCTAAGTTCTTGGTTAACCACAAAAGGGGTGTTGGCAAAATCAATATTGGGATTCAAGTTAGAAGAATGGAGAGAGGGGACTATTTTTTGGTATTTCATTTGTAAAAGTACCTTAGTTAACCCAGCAATTCCAGCAGCCCCTTCGCAATGACCGATATTTGATTTAGCCGAACCTATGCGGCAGAATTCTTTCTCTCTTGTATATTTTGCGAAGGCTTGGCTTAAGCCAGCAATTTCAATCGGATCTCCCAGTTTAGTGCCTGTGCCATGCGCTTCAATGTAGCTGATATGGCATGGATCAATTTTCGACTCAAAAAGGGCTCTTTCAATCGCGCTACGCTGTGCTTTTGGATTAGGGACACTATAAGCATGAGTTTTTCCTCCGTGGTTTATTGCACTACCTTGGATAACTCCATAGATATGGTCGCGGTCAGTAACCGCTTCTGACAAGCGTTTTAAAATGACTGCCCCGACACCTTCTCCTGGAATATAGCCATCTCCACCTTCTCCAAAGCTTTCACAATGCCCTTTCGTCGAGATGTATTGTCCTCCACTAAGCATTAGATATTTATTCGGATGAATGGAAATATTGACCCCACCGGCTATGCCTAAATCTGTTCGGCCGTATTTTAAATCTTGGCAAGCCAAATGAATCGCCGTTAAAGAAGAAGAACACATTGTGTCCACTGTCATACTGGGTCCATGTAGATTTAAGCAATAAGAAACTCTATTGGCAATGCTGGCAGGAGTTGCCGCAAAGCCCATGCGGTTCCCCTTTAAACTCTCTTCGGCACCGATGAGTTGGTATTCTCCATACATAACACCAGCATAAACCCCGACCTCTCCTTGGTAATCTTTACCTTGGTCTATCTGCAAGCTTTGCCGAGTATAACCGGCATCTTCCATCGCCATCCAGACATGCTCTAAGAATAAGCGCTCTTGAGGATCGGTGTACTCTGCTTCTCGGGGAGAAATGTTAAAGAATAAAGGATCAAATTCATCAACACCTTCCATAAAGCCTCCCCACTTACTGTAGTGGAAACCTGCTTTTGTCCGATCTTCGCTAAAATAATCTCTCCAGTTCCATCTCTCCTGGGGCACTTCGGTTATACAATCTTGGCCATCTTCTAGGTTCTTCCAATATTTTTCTATATTTACTGATTGCGGATAGCGCCCGCTCAATCCAATGATCGCAATATCCAATACTCCTGGAGAAGTATTTTTAGTGTTAGTTGTGGCCAAACCTGAAAACCGCCGTCTCTTAGAGGAAGATTTCTGAATTCTAGGTTCTGCACTCTGAATTCTGGATTCTAGATTCTGAATTCTGGATTCTGAGTTCTGATTTTTAAATTCTGGATTCTGGATTCTGGATTCTGAGTTCTGCTTTCCTAGAAGAGAAATTAATTTAGGTTTGTGTGATTCGATCAAGTAAGGAGTTAGCTCTTCGATGGTTTGGTATTCAAAAAACAGTGTCACCGGGAGAGAGCCTAAGGTCTTCTCTAGCTGATTGGTCAGATTTATAGCCAGAATCGAATCCATACCATATTTTTCAAAAGACGTCGTCTCATCAATTTCATGAGAGGGAAGTTTTAATATGGAAGAAAACTCTTTTTTCAAGTACTGCTTTACTTTTTCTTCTAGGGTTTTTGAGTTCGAATGGAAGACAGTAGTTTCTCTTTTTATTATTTTTGAAGTAAGGTTCGTCTTCGTTTGTAGTTTTTGCAATAAGCGTTCAGGTTTAGAAGTAGCCTTATCTACCCATACTCTTGAAGAAAATCCCTTCATTTGAAGGCAAACATTTCCCTGTTCATCGCAGAGGTCGATGTCTAACTTTTGCATTTTGCCTCCTGGTTTACTCTGAGCAGAGTAACGTATCCAGGCATACATTTGTCTTGTGAAAGCTCCCAGTATATCTAGAGACTCTAGAGCAAAAGGAAGACCGATCTGGGGAGATTCTTTGCCCTCGTCTTGGGGGAAAGGAGAATTTAGGATCAGACCAATGGCGGATTGAAGAGCGCTGTCCATCAAACCTGGATGAAGAAGATAGTCCCTTTCGGTATTTTGAATCGAAGAAGGAAGAGAGATTTTAGCTAAAACTTGTTCTTTCCCTTGATAAATTTCGACAATTCCTCGATAAGCAGGGCCATAATCCACTCCTGCATTTTGAAATGCTTGGTAGCAAGTCTCGGCCTTTAAAACCCCTTGGCTCATCTGAGACTGGAGTTTCTTAATATCAAAGCGAGGAGAGTTCTCTACTATCTTAAACTCTGCTATGCCTTGAGAATGTAAAGTTTCTTCTTCCTTTTCCTTCGTATATACTTCATAGCGAATTTCTCCACTATCTTCTTCGAGTAATCCAATATGGACTTTTTTACCAGAGCTATGGGCAGGTTCATTGACAAAAAGTGGCTGAACCCAAACTATATTTTTCAGTCGAATTGTTCCTTCTTTTTGTTCTTCCGATGCTTTTTCTACAGCCACTCTTGCCATTTCCAGATAGCTGACTCCAGGTAAAACTTTCCTTCCCTTTATCTGGTGATCGCTTAAGAAAAACTCTCTCCCTGTAAAGCTAGAGGTGAATCTTTGCTCTGCTAAATGAGAAGTATTTTCATGAAGGAGAGGATGAATCATAGGGAGATGTGATTTTGCTTTGTCAGCAGTAAATTGCTTTTTCACATTTTCTAGCTCATAGCGCTCTTTCGTAAAAGGGTAGGTTGGAAGACTCATGCGTTGCGCAGTGATTTTAGGATAGAGTAATTTCCAATCTATATTCATTCCACTAGCCCACATTTTAGCTAATTTTTTGAACTTTCCTTTTTCCATCCATTGTTCCACTAATTTGTCGATTAATTTTTGCCCATCTTCATCCTCTTCTAAGGAAACTATCTCATTAATTTTCCGATGATAATTACCTGAAAAATAGGTTTCTTCTTTTTTGCCTTTTAGAAAAGACTGCAGTTGGCCGATCAATTCCTCGCTTGTATAGACGATAAATATTGCTCGGCTCTCCATTGCTTTTCGACCGATTTGTAAAGTATAAGCAAGACTTTGTAGTTGCTTTTTATCTTGCTCTTCGGGTAAGTTTATCCACGGTTCTAGGAATGGGATAAATTTTTTCGCATATTCTTTAAGATTACTCTCTTTTTTAGCGGATAAAGGAACCAAGTAAGGTGTTGTTCTTTTGCTTACTATTCCTCTCTCATGACTTGAACCTGCTTTATACTCTTCTAAAATGGCATGAGTATTGGTTCCTCCAATCCCAAAAGAACTGAGAGCAGCTCTCCTTGGGAAACTCTCCTCGGACCATTTCTTTAATTTTTGGTTAACGTAAAAAGGAGATTGCTTAAAATCTATTTGAGGGTTGGGCTTGCTATAGTTAATCGAAGGAGGGATTTCTCTATGATACAGACTCAAGGCTACTTTGATACAACCAGCCAGTCCAGCCACAGTATCTAAATGCCCAATATTAGGTTTTACCGATCCAATTGCGCAAAATTGCTTTTGGGTGGTATGTTCTTGGTAAGCTTCCGATAAGGCCATCAACTCTACGGGATCTCCTAGGGCGGTTGCAGTACCATGCGCTTCTACGTATCCAACGGAGTTAGGATGAACTTGGGTTTTTTCCAGAACCCCTTGGATAAGAGAGGACTGTCCCTTGACGCTGGGAGCATAAAATCCCGCTTTGTCGGAACCATCATTATTGACTCCGATACCACGGATAAGAGAATAGATATGGTCTCCCTCTTCAATGGCATCTATGGCTCGTTTGAGTAAAATGACTCCGACCCCTTCGCCAGAGACCATTCCATCGGCATGGGCATCGAAGGTCTTACAATGACCATCGCTAGAAAGATTTAGGCCTGGTTGATATATGTATCCTAGGTTTAAGGAAGCCGAGAGGCTCGCGGCCCCGACGAGAGCATAGTTCACTTCTTTCGACTGCAAGCTGTGATAAGCAGAGCTCAAAGCAGTTAAAGCAGAAGAGCAATTGGAGTGCATAAAAACACTTTGCCCTGTCAAGCCCAATTGATAAGAGATCATCGTGGGAATGGTTCCCCCTTGGGCCAAAATCCAAGCCACATATTCATCGGCATTTTCCATGACTGGACTTCCCGAGGAAATCTTTTGAGAAAGAGAGCTATAAAAATTATTGCTGGCCGAAATAAAAACACTCGTTTTGGGAATCTTATCAGCAACATAACCCGCGTCCTCAATCGCTTGCCAAGAATGAGTTAAGAGCATACGAAATTGCGGGTCCATCAAACAGGCATTGCCAGGAGAAATATTAAAAAACAAAGGATCAAATAGATTTTTTTCCTCTATTCCGACATTAATGGCAATGTAGTTAGGGTTATCAAAAATACTTTGGGGTAAAGAGTATTTTTCCTGTTCTTCTTTCGATAAGAAATGAATACTTTCTTTTCCTTCTCGGAGGTTTCTCCAAAATTGCCAATGATCCGGTGCGCCGGGGAAATTACAGGAAATTCCGATGATAGCCAAACTATCCTTATAATAGCTAGGATAGGGGAAAGAGTTTTCCAGAGGTTCTTCTTTTTTGTCGGACAATACAAAAGGAGCTAGTTTAGTTTCTTGAGGAGAGCTATTTTCTATAATGTACTGACTAATAGAGCGCACAGTATTGTATTTGAACAAATTTGCCGGTAAGAAGTTAAGAGAAAATTTCTCCTGAATTTTTCTGGCCAAAGTAACTATGGAAACAGAATTTCCTCCTAATTCCAAGAAACGATCATGGATTCCAACGCCTTCTACTTGCAAGACTTCTTCCCACAGTTTTAGAAGATTTTCTTCTGTTTCTGATCTTAAAATCACAGGTTCCCTAGAATCGTTTAGGGGCTTTTCCCTCACTTCAATTTTTTGGGCCGCTAAATGTTTGCGATCGATTTTTCCATTGAGAGTCAGAGGAAATTGGTCGATAGCTAAGCAAAAAGAAGGAACCATATATTCTGGTAATTTGTCTTCCAAAAATGTTTGTAGTTCTTGCGAAGAGAGCTTTGCTTTAGCAACCTTTGCAGAAGGAATATAGTATCCAATAAGGCGAGAAGAAGGACTTTCTTGCAAGACAACAACCGATTCTTGAATCTCTGGATGAGAGTTCAGTAGACTTTCGATTTCTGGGAGTTCAATCCGAAATCCGTGGAGCTTAACTTGCTGGTCTAAGCGGCCTAAATATTCGATGGTGCCATTTTCAAGCCAACGAGCAAGATCTCCTGTTTTATAGATTCGGGAGTCAGGATCTTCTCTAAAAGGATTGGGCCCAAATTTTTCTTTTGTCAGCTCAGGACGATTCCAATATCCTTGGGCAACCCCATCCCCTCCAATCCAAAGTTCACCTGCATTCCCGATAGGAGCTAGCTCTTCTTTAGCATCGACAATATAAACTTGAGTATTGGCAATAGGTTTGCCAATGGTGATAGGATACTCACCATTAATTTTTTGGAGAGTAGACCAGATAGTTGTTTCCGTTGGACCAAACAAGTTCCAAGCTTGACAATTTATTTGGTTAAATTTTTTCTGTAAATGGGCTGGAAGAGCTTCTCCCCCGCAAAGAATTTTCATTCCTTCTTCGTTTTTCCATCCCATTTCAAAGAGCAGTTTCCATGTCACCGGTGTTGCTTGCATCATCGTGGGTTTATATTTTCGAATAGAGGCCAGTAATTTTTGAGGTTCTTTTTGCTCTTCTACACTAGAAATTTTAAGCTCTGCTCCCACCAGTAAAGGGAGGTATAACTCCAAACCGGCAATGTCAAAACAGTAAGTGGTCACCGCTAAAAAACGATTTTTAGCAGTGATTTTCAAAAGTTCTTTCATAGAGCACAAAAAGTTTAGCAAAGAACGATGAGAAATTTTCACTCCTTTGGGGTTTCCTGTACTGCCGGAGGTATAAATGACATAGGCTAAATCTATGGCTTGTCCTTCTTTTTTTAGCCCTTCTTTTTTTAGTCCTTCTTTTTTTAGTTTCGCTGGCTGGGCAAATTTTTCAATTTCTTCCCACTCTTTATCAATAGAAACAATAAGGACTTTTTTCTCGATTTTTCTCTTTTGGATAGAGCGGACAACTTCTGGGATGGAATTCTCTATCTTTTCTTGGGTCAAAAGAACCTGGGCTTGGCTATCTTCTAACATATAACTTAATCGTTTTTGAGGATAGCTAGGATCTAAAGGAACATAGGCACCGCCGGATTTTTGGATAGCAAGTAATCCTATAATCATTTCTAGCGAACGATCGACGCAGATGGCCACGAGCTGATTTTTTTCGATTCCTTTTCCTTGTAAATACTTGGCTAGGATAGTGCTTTTTTGATCCAGTTCTTTATAAGTCAGAGTTTTTTCTCGACAGACTACAGCAATAGCATCCGGGCTTTTTTTGGCCTGCTGGGTAAAAAGTTCATAAAAACAAAGATCTTTGGGATAGTCTTCCCTGGTTTGATTCCAATGAACCAATAAGGTTTTCTTTTCCGCTTCTGACAAGAAAGAATACTCTCCCAGAGATTGTTCTGGAGCTTGAAGAACTTCGTTCAACAAATTGCCGTAATGCTCTAAGAATCTATAAATGGTACTCTCTTTATACAAATGGGGATTGTATTTCAGGTTTAAGGTAAACTCTCTTTCTTCTTCTGTAACTTCCAGAACAATTTCATACTCTCCTTCTTGGGATATTTGGGGCATCATCTCAATAGAAAGATTTTCATATTGGCTCGTTAGAGAGGATAGTTCTTCCCTCCCGGAAAAGTTTTGATAGAAAAAACCCACTTGAAAAATAGGACTGTAGCTGGGAGAAAGAGGAACCTGTAAATCTCGAAGAAGAGTGGCAAAAGGATAAGAGTGGGCCATTCCTCCGACAATAGTACCTTGTAATTCTTTTAGAAAGGACATAAAGGAAGTGTTTTCTCGCAAAACACTTCTAATGGGAATCATGTTAATGAAGAAACCAATAAGGGACTGATACTCTCTCTCTCTTCTTCCCTCAAAGGGCATCCCTATGGTAATTTTTTCCTCTCTGGTATAGCGGTGGAGAAGTAATTTAAACACAGCTAAAAATAAGGTAGATAGATAGCAGGAGTTGCTTTGGGAAAACTCTCTTATTTGAGTAGTTAACTCAGAACCCGTTGTATATTGACAGGTTCTCCCAGAGAAATTTTGTTTTAATGGACGAGGAAAATCCGTCGGAAATTCTAAAGGAAGGAAAGGTTCTCTTAGTTGTTCTCTCCAATAAGATAAACGTCGCTCTCCTTCTTTGCTCTCTAAGATTTCCGTTTGTTCTATGATAAAGTCGTCATAACTCTTCTTGGAAAGGGGAAAAGAAGGAACTTTTCCTCTCGACAATCCCTGATAGAAAGAAAAGAGAGTTTTCAGAAAAGGGAGAACAGAACCACCATCAAAAATAAGGTGATGAATAGTGAAGAGAACGATAGTTTCTTTTTGAGAGCGCTTGATCAGATGAACTCGGAGCAGAGAATCTTTTTCCAAGGAAAAAGGTTCTTTAGATTTTTCTTCTAACCATAAAGTGACTTTGTCAGGTTTGAGCAGAGAAAGATCTTCTTTAAAAATAGAAATGGGCCGAGAAGTGTCTATGGTTTGGTAGACTTGTCCATTTTCTTCCTGGATCACTGTTTGCAAAATAGGATGCTGCTTGGCTAGAAAAAAACAAGCTTCCTCAAATAGAGATATATTTACTTCGTGAAAAAACTTAAAGCAAAGAGGGCAATTATAAACACCTATCTCAGGATAAATTTTTTGCAAGGCCCATAGCCCTTTTTGTTCTTCAGAAAGTAATCTTTTCCTGGGGATATCTTTTCTTTTTCCCATAGAAATTCTACCTTTTTTATTTTCCTCTTCCCTTTCCTTTTTATTTTCCTCTTCCCTTTCCTCTTCCCTTTCCTCTTCCTTTTTTGTCACAGTCATGGCTTCAAATGAAGAGAAATAGTTTTCTTCGAGGTACTTTCCTAAGTTTGTTAGGGTAACATATTCAAATAATAGAGTAGGCGACAGTTCTTTAGAGAGAAAATTTTCGATTTTCTTGACTAGGGCCACTACTCCAAAAGAGCTTAGACCAAGTTCAAAAAATGGAGTATCTTTTTCAATTTGATCCATCTTTTTTTGGATTTGCTCGGAAATTATTTGTCGTAGAAATAATTCTATTTTTTCCCTTAGATTCAAAGTAGTCTGGGCGCCAACAAAGCTACTTTGATTTGTATTAAAAATCCATTTTTCTTCTAAACCGGAAGTGTTTTCCGGCAATAAAGGACGACTAGGGGCATCACCTCCTAAGTTAGAAACCAGAGGTTTACTCTGGTTGTCCCAGACAGAGAATCTTTCTCTGGTAAAAGGGTAGTTGGGAAGACTTATGCGCCGGGGAGTGGTTTTGGAGTACAGTGATTTCCAATCGACATCTATTCCGTCAACCCATAGTTGAGCTAGTTTTTTGAATTTTCTCTTTTCTTTCCATTGTAAAATTAACTCTTGAACATCGTCATCTTCTTCCCATATAGAGCTCTCTTGTTTAAAACGATAATTTCTCAGAAAATACGTCTTTTCTTCTTTACCTTCCCGAAAAGACAGCAATTGATCGATAAGTTCTTCTCTCGTATAGACAAGAAATACGACTCTGTCTTTCATCGCTTTTCTACCTGTTTGCAAAGTATAGGAAAGCCGTTGCAGTTGTTTTTTCTCTTTCTCTTCCTTTTTCTCTTCCTCTTCTCTTTGCTCTTCCTTTTCTCTTTGCTCTGGCCACTGTTTTAAAAATGCGATAAATTTTTGAGCGTACTCTTTGAGATTACTTTCTCCTTTGGCAGACAAGGGAATCAAATAAGGGGGGGGATTTTCTAAAACTTGATCGGGAACTTCTAGGTTTATTTTGTACTCTTCTAAAATAGCATGAGCATTTGTTCCTCCGATTCCAAAAGAACTCAGAGCCGCTCGCCTAGGAGAATCTCCTTTTGTCCATGTTTCTAATTGCTGGTTGACGTAAAAAGGCGAATTTTCAAAATCAATTTGGGGATTCGGATTTTTATAGTTAATAGAAGGGGGGATTTCTCCATGATATAAACTTAAAGCTACTTTGATGCATCCCGCTAAGCCTGCGACGGTATCTAAATGCCCTATATTAGGTTTTACCGATCCAACTCGGCAAAATTGTTTTTTGCTGGTCTGTTCTTGGTAGGCTTCTGATAAAGCCATTAGTTCAATCGAATCGCCGAAAGATGTTCCTGTGCCGTGCGCTTCTACATAAGAAATAGATTCTGGATGGATTTGTGTTTTCTTAAGAACCTCCTGAATAACAGAGGATTGTCCTTTGACACTCGGGGCAAAAAATCCCACTTTGTCTGAACCATCATTATTTACTCCAATCCCACGGATGAGAGCATAGATATTATCTCTATCTTCAATTGCCTCAACTGCTCGTTTGAGCAAAATGACACCCACTCCTTCTCCTGCAACCATTCCATCGGCATCTGCATCAAAAGTCTTACAATGACCGTCTCTAGAAAAACTGGACCCCGGCTTATGTATGTAGCCTAAGTTTAAGGAGGTCGGTAAATTGGCCGCTCCCACCAGGGCATAGTTTACTTCTTGCAATTGTAAACTTTGGTAAGCAGAGTGCAAAGCAGCGAGGGCAGAGGAACAATTCGAATGGACAAAAATACTCTGCCCTGTCAGCCCTAATTGATAAGAAATCATAGAGGGAATTGTCCCTTCCTGGGCCAAAATCCAACTGTCATAGTTATCTAAGTTTTGTATGACTTGATTTGCGGAGGAAACTCTTTGCGAAAGAGGGTTTTCAAAATGGTTGCTGGCAGAGATATAAACACCCGTTTTGGAAATGTCCTCAGGAACATAACCGGCATCTTCTATGGCTCGCCAAGAATGAAGTAAGAGCATACGAAATTGTGGGTTCATTAACATTGCGTTGTTTGGCGGAATATTAAAAAACAAAGGATCAAAGAAATCTTTTTCCTCAATTTCTGTCTTAATAGCAACATAGTTAGGATTATCGCAAGTTTCTCGGGACAAAGAATATTTTTGCAATTCTTCTTTAGAGAGAAAATGAACGCTCTCTTTTCCTTCTTTAAGATTTTCCCAAAATTGCCAGTGATCCATTGCTTCTGGAAAATGGTTTGAAATCCCAATAATAGCTAAACTATCTTTGTAATAGCTAGGATTTTGAGAAAAATCTGAAAAAGATTGTTTTCTTGCTGTGGATGAAATAGAAGAAGGTGCATTTATTTTTCCTATTGGATTGGCACTATTTTCCATGATGTATTCACTTATGCTTTTTATGGTGTTAAGTTTAAACAAAGTGACAGGGGAAAACTTACACAATAACTTTTCTTCGATTTTTCCTGCCAAAGTTACCGCTAAAATAGAATTTCCTCCTACTTCAAAGAAACGATCATGGATTCTTATTCCTTTCACTTGGAGTACTTCGCTCCAAAGTTCGAGAATAGTTTCTTCCGTTTCAGATAGTAGAATGGATGGTTCTGCAGAATACTGTGTGGCTTCATTTCTTACTTCGATTTCTTTCAGAGCAAGAGACTGATTATCAATTTTTCCATTGAGAGTAAGAGGAAACCTTTCCAGGGCAAAATAAAAAGAAGGAACCATGTATTGGGGTAGCTGATTCTCTAGAAATTTTTGTAGCTCTTGAGGAGATAGTGCTCCCTTGTTGATTTTTGAACAAGGAATATAGTAGGCAATAAGACGGGGGAGAGGTTTAGTTTGTAATACAACGACAGATCTTTTGATTTTGGGATGAGAAGCAAGGATTTTTGCTATTTCTCCAAGCTCAATCCGAAAGCCATGCCACTTCACTTGCTCGTCTATGCGCCCTAAATATTCTATTTCACCGTTTTCCAGATAGCGACCACGATCTCCTGAACAATAGAGCTTCTTTTCAGGAGAAAAAGGGTCACAAATAAATTTTGCCTTTGTCAATTGGTCGCGGTTAAGATAACCTTTTGTCACTCCGCCACCACCAACACATATTTCTCCAGGAATACCTATAGGAAGAGGTTGTTTCTGTTCGTCGAAAATATACACTTGAAGATCTGCAATGGGAGTGCCAATAACACTACCCGAACTTGTCTCAAGATCTTTTAAGGCAAGAGGACGATAGGTAACATGAACAGTCGTTTCTGTAATACCATACATATTTATCAATTGTGGTTTGTGGTCTCCAAAATGGGTAAACCAGGGCTTTAAGCTAGATAACTTTAAAGCTTCGCCTCCCAAAATAATATATCGCAAATTTATCTTCTTATCCTCTTGGACGGCAATCGACATAAGTTGATTAAAAGCAGAAGGAGTTTGGTTTAATACAGTCACTTTTTCCCTACACAGCAAGTGATAGAAATCGTGTGGTGATCTACTGATATTAAAAGGGACAACGACTAAACATCCTCCATAAATAAGAGATCCCCATAACTCCCAAACAGAAAAATCAAAGGCATAAGAATGGAATAGTGTCCAAACATCTTTACGGTTAAAATTAAAACAAGAGGAGGTTGCTTGAAATAATCTTACTACATTAAAGTGTTTTACTAATACTCCTTTAGGTCTACCAGTAGAACCAGAAGTGTAAATGACATAAGCGATATTTTCAGGAGTGATATTTAAGGAGGGGTTTTCTCCACTTTTTTCACCAATGGCCTTAGCTTTGGTATCAAGACATATTAACTTCGCAGAATGTTCGGGTAATTTTTCCTTTAGGGAACTGTGAGTTAAGAGTATCTCCACGGCGGCATCTTCCAGAATAAAAGAGATTCGTTTTTGAGGATAGCTTAGCTCTAGAGGTAAATATGCTCCTCCTGCTTTGAGAATACCCAGAATTGTCACAACCATGTCTAAAGAACGTTCCAAGTACATTCCGACCAACTGATTTGACCTAACTCCCTTAGAACGCAAATAATGAGCTAAACGGTTAGCACGAATATTGAGATCTTGGTAGTTTAGTATTTGGCGATGATTTTTTTCTGCTAATACTAAAGCAATATCTTTTTTGTTTTTTTGTACTTGTTTTTCGAACAACTCTTGGAGACATTTATCTTTTGGATATTCTATTTTTTTTTGATTCTGATCACTGAAGAGAGATTTGTTTTTTATTTTTGGCAGCAAAGAGTATTCCTGAAAAGATTTATCGGGCACCTGGATAATTTCTTTAAACAGATTACAATAGTATTGCCCAAATCGAGTGATCGTGGATTCTTGGTATAAAGAGGGGTTGTACTTTAAATTCAAGACAAACCGTTTTTCTTGTCCAAAGACTTCCAAAGCAAATTCATACTCTCCTTCTTGGGAAATTTCTGGGATCATCTCGAAAGAGAGATTTTGGTATTGCTCATTCAGATTTTCTAGTTCTCCGCTTCCCGAAAAATTTTGATAAGAAAATCCTGCTTGAAAAATAGGACTATGACTCGAAGAGAGAGGGATCTGTAGTTTTCTCAGAAGAGTGGTAAAAGGATAAGAGTGAGCCATCCCTTCGATAATAGTATTTTGCAATTCCTTTAGATATGACATAAAGGAAGTTTTTTGATCAAAAACACTGTGAACAGGAATCATGTTAACGAAGAAGCCCATGAGCGATTGATCTTCTCCTTGTTCTCTTTCATCAAAAGGCATTCCCACTATAATTTTTTCTTGTCTGGTATAGCGATAAAGAAGCAGTTTAAACACAGCCAAAAACAAAGTTGAGAGATAGCTTAAATTTTCTTTGGCCAATATTTTTATTTGGGTAGAAAGTTCACCATCAATTGTGAATGAATAAGTTTTTCCGATAAAACTTTGCTTTGACTGACGAGGAAAATCGCTGGGAAACTCTAAAGGGAGCATCGGCTCTTTTAGTTTTTCTCTCCAATAAGATAAGCGACGTTCTCCTTCCTTGCTTTCCAACATTAATTTCTCTCTTATGACAAAATCATCATAGCTTTTAGAAAAAAAACGGAGGGAAGGTTTTTTTTCTTTTAATAGTTCTTGGTAAAAATTAAAGAAATTTTTTAAGAACGGAAGGGCGGAGCTGCCATCAAAAATAAGATGGTGGATGGTAAAGAGGACGATGCTTTTTTTCTCAGAGCATTTAATGAGATGAATTCGGAATAAAGGTTTTTTTTCCAGAGAAAAAGGTTCTTTGGCTTTTTGCTGTAGCCAGAGAGTGATTTTGTCAGACTTAAGCGCAGAAAGATCTTCTTTTGAAATAGAAATAGGCAGAGAAGTATCTATTACTTGATAGGGTTGTCCATTTTTTTCATATACTACCGTTTGCAAGATAGGATACTGTTTGATCAAAAGAAGACTTGCCTTCTCAAACACAGAAACATTCATTTCTCCAAAGAATTTAAAACAAATGGAACAATTATAAGCTCCCATTTCAGGGTAAATTTTTTGCAAAGCCCAGAGTCCTTTTTGGCCCTCCGAAAGTAAGCCTTCCCTAGAAACTTTTCTTTCTATTTGTTCTTTTTCTGCGGTAGTTATTTTAAATGGAGAAGAGTAATTTTTTTCCAAATACTGGGCCAAGCTTGTAATGGAGCTATGCTCAAAGATTAAAGTGGGGGATAATTTTTCTCCGAGAAGATTCTCGGTTTCTTTCATTAAGGCAACGGCTCCGGAAGAACTTAGGCCCAGTTCCAAAAAAGAGACTTCTTTTTCAATTTGCTCTAGGGGTTTTTGGGTTTGGGCAGAAACCATTTGTTTTAGAAATAGTTCTATTTTGCTCTCTCCAGAGTCGCTTTGCTTTGTCGCAAAGACCTCGTTTTTTGCATAAGCCGCTGTTTTTTCTTCTGTTTTTTCTCTTATCTCTTTTCTTTCTCTTATCTCTTTTTTTTCTTCGAACCAACAAGGGATAAGATCAAAAGTCTTCGATGGAGAGGTTTTCTTTTCTTTTCGAAAGGCCAAAGGGGCTTCTTCTATAATAATATGGGCATTATTGCCTCCTGATCCATAAGAGTGAAATGCGGCTAGTCTCGGATACTCCTTGTCTTCCCAATCTTCCGTCTCCCTTACAATACGACAGGGCATATCTTCCATTTCGCAGTATTCATTGGCTTGGGTAAAATGTAAAACTTTGTGAATTTTCTTCGTCTGAAAACTGCGGATAATTTTTAATAAGGAACCCAAAGAAGACGCACTGTGCATATGCCCTAACATAGGCTTTAAAGTGCTCACTCGACAAGTTCCGGGTACGATTTTATAAGCTTTTTCTTGATGGAGTTGCCTTAAGGCACGATTTATCGCTGTCCACTCTACTATATCGGGAACGGGAAGTCCCATTCCCTGCGCTTCGATGTAGGCAATTTGTCGCGGATCAATCCCCGCTTCGGTATAGCACCTTTTGATCAAGTTTGTGTGGGCTTCCTTATCGGGAGCGGCCATGGACATTCCTCCCTGCCCATTATAACCGACGGCGGTATGTTTAATCACTGCATAGCTGCGTCTACCCTTCGCTTTGGCATCGTCAAATCGTTCCAATAGAATGGTGCCTACTCCCTCAGAGCGAAGAAACCCATCGCCCCCTTTTCCGAAGGATTTAACGACACTTTGTCTACTCATCTGATCGGCCTGAGATAATCCGATAAAAGGCTTTGGGGATAAAATAATATTGGCTGCCCCAACAATAGCACGATCTATTTTGCCCGCGTGCAAAGCGACCACAGCTCTATGCAAAGCAACAGCAAAACCAGAACACATAGTGTTGACAAATTCGCTGGGCCCGGAAAAATCAAAACGATAGGATATCTGGTTGGCTACCATACTATCTGCTTGGTGAAAAATATTTTTAGGGAAAATCCCTTTTTCTTCCATTAAGGGAGAGTACTCATTGGACTCACAAGCGATAAAAACCCCGGTATTGCTTTTTTGGAGGGACTCTGGTTTAAGCCCAGCGTCTTCTATGGTTTGCCATGTAGACATTAGCAACAATCGTTGGCGGGGGTCCATTTCTTTTGCTTCGGACAGAGAAATTTTGAAAAACTTCGGATCAAAGGAAGCAATATCAGGAATAAACCCTCCCCATTTTGTCCGCATAGACCTTTTTTTCTCTTTTTTCTCTCCTTTCTCTCCTTTCTCTCCTTTCTCTTCTTGTGGGCTATAGTAATCTCGCCAGTCAAATCGGTCTTGGGGAATTTCTCTAATTAAAGAGTTATCCTTATCAATATGATCCCAAAACGTTTCAATGTTCATACTTTCTGGAAAAAAACCGGACAATCCCGTAATGGCAAGGGGCTCTTCTCTAAAAACATTTGCTACCCTTCTTACTTTTGGCGATTTTTGGGCTCCTATTTTTTTATTGCTTCCCCGTTCTTTTTTGATTTTATTGACGAGGCTTTCAATGGTTGGATAATCAATAAGCCAGTCTGGGGGAATGCTCATGCTCAAAGTTTTTTCTAAATTTGTCGACAATTGCATTGCCGAGATAGAGTCTAAACCCATGGCGGGAAATTCGGTTCCTTCTTCGATTTTACCCAGATCTATTTTCAAAGTTTGCCCTAATGCTCTTAATGTTATTTTTAAAACGCTTTGCTCATTGTCCTCTGAGCATTTTTTCTCTGCAAAGGAAGTTCTGGGAATATATTTATCTTCCTTATTTTTCATAGCAATTAAACCTAGGACCTCTTTTTGACTTTTCCAGGCCGTATCCATCATGGTAAATCCCGAAGAGAAATCAATGGTCTCTATATCCATCCGATCCAGCATTTGCTTCCTCTGCTCGGCCATCGTGGAATCTATTCCCCCTTCTCTCTCCCAAGGTCCCCAGCATAAAGCCATGCTTTTCCCTGATCGTTTTCCTTCTTCCACAGATCGATTGCGATAGCGGACAAATTCTTTTTGAAATGCTGTGGCGTAGGCATAGTCGGGTAAACCTCGAACTCCAAAAGCAGCCATAGACGAAAAGATCATAAAAAAATCTAAAGGCTCTTTTTTTGTTACCTCATCGATAGCCAAAGTGCCTTGGACTTTGGATTTCATCGTTTCTTGGAAAGAAGAAAAAGACCTATTGAGAATAGCTCCTTCTCCTTCCCAGTGAGCAGCTAAGTAAATCACTCCCTGAATATCTCCGAGCTCTTTTCTAGCGTCGTTCATGACCTTTTTTAACTGGTTTAACTGGCTAACGTCAACAGATCGATAAAGCACTTTGGCCCCTGATGATTCTATACCTGAAATAATAGCATCGGTTTCTTTATTTCTCGCCCGCCGAGATAAAATAATTAAGTTCGGGCGATACTTTTGCCCTAGCTCTCGACAGAGCTTTTCCCCCAGTGCGCCCAATCCTCCCACAACTAGATAAGTTCCTTCTCTTTTAAAGGGAGAGCTTAGCTCAAGGGAAGACCACTGGGTTATTTCAGACAACTGGGTAATCCACCGCTTGTCCTCTTTAAACCTTAGCATAGATCGGCTAGAAGAATTTTCATCAAGAGTGTCCAAAAGCCATTCTTGAACATATTTCTGGCTGGCATTTTTGTCCTCTTTTTCCGTCGCGATCATTGTGTATTTATGGTATGGATTTTCTATCATCGCGGAGCGATATAATCCCGATAATCCTTCCCTATACAAATTGTTTTTGCTAGACTTTGTTGAAAAACAATAATAAACCCGAAGGGAATGAGCGTAGGCATATTTCATCAGCAATTGACATAACTCAAACCCCTGATGAACTACAGCTAATGGCATATGTTTGTTTTCAGAAGGTTCTTCTGGAGAGAAATAAAAAATTGTCTCTGGGCAGTTTTCCTTCTCATATTCTTCTTTTAATAGTTTCGCTAGGGAAACTCCCTTTTCTAAAGGCAAATAAGAAATTTCCCCCTTTATCGCTTCTGGACAAAATTCTTTCAAGCTATTGATACTTTTCTGGATTCCCTCGCTGTCTTTTTGGTCGGAACTGATGATTAGAATTTTTGTGAGAGTTTTCTTATGGATTAAGTCCACCCAATCCACATCCTTTGAGAGAGGAGCTTCTCTCCAATTTTCTTGCCAACATTGCCATTTTTTTCGAGGCTCTTCTTCCTCAATCTCTATGCTTTGAGGATAATTATTTTCCTCTTTTAATTCTGAGAGCCAGTATCTTTCTTCGGCAAAAGGGTAGGTGGGAAGCCCGCTCAATCGATTTAATCGCTCAGACTTGTCTTGTTCTTCCCAAGCGATGCTCGTTCCTTTTACCCATAATTTTGCCACTTCGTGAAGTTTTCTCTTGGCCATCAACTGCTGAACAAACCCTTTTCCTTCTTCTGTTTCGCTAATATTGAACTTTTCTTTTTTATCAACAATTCCTCGAAAAACAAGGGAGGAGGACTTACCTTCCCTCGCCGATTTTAAATCGATTAAGAGTTGTTCTTTATCATGAACAACGATTGCTAATCGATGTTTCATTTCCTCTCGCCCTACTTGAAATGTGTAGAGTAAATCTGCCCAAGAAATGCTTTTACTATTTTGGATATAAGTGTATACGTTCTCTGTGTAGATGTCCAATTGGTCGGATGTTTTTGCAGAGAGAACAAACAAACCCCCTTCTGGAATTCCCCTCTCTTTCTCTTCTCCCAGAGGAAAATTATCGATATACTCCTCGATAACAACATGAGCATTGGTTCCACTTCGTCCAAACGAACTGACAGCCCCTAGACGTTTTTCTCCCTCCTCACACGGCCATACCTTACTCGTTTTACTGACGTAAAAAGGACTTTCTTTTCCTTTCATATAATCGTTCTCTTCTTCACAATACAGACTCGCAGGAATCATTTTGTGTTTTATGGCCGAGAGTAGATTGACCACATTGACTAATCCAGATGCCGCTAATGTATGGCCTAAGTTCGGTTTGTTACTCGTTAAGGCGCAATACTGGACTTTGTTTGTTTTATTTTGGAAAGCATCTCTTAAAGCATTAACCTCAACGGGGTCTCCTAGTTTTGTCCCCGTCCCATGGGTTACAATGTAGCCTAGTTTTTCCACGTCGATATTTCCCCGCTCATAAACATCCCGAATTAACTCTGCTTGGGCCTCACCACTAGGGGCTGTTACTCCATTTGTTTTTCCATCGAAGTTAATTCCACTTTCTCGGACTGTTCCATAGATATAGTTTCCCTCTGCTTTGGCTTCCCTTAAACGTTTTAAGACAAGAACAACGACAGACTCTCCGCAAACAATTCCATTGGCTTTTTGAGAGAAGGTGTGGCATTTTCCATCCCGTGAAAGCATTCCTGCTTGGCTCATCATGACATAGCTCTCAGAAGATGCTAGAAGGGCGATTGCTCCTGCTAAAGCTAGATCACTTTCATGTCTTCGCAAGCTCATGCACGCCTGGTGAAAAGCCACTAAACCAGAAGAACAAGCTGTATTTATTGCAACGGTAGGCCCTCTAAAGTTCAAAAAATAAGACAAGCGCGACGATATCATGGCCACTCCGCTGCTTGTTATGCCTAGACCTTCTCCTCCCTTTTTCGTACTTGTTTTGCTTGTTTTGTTTACTTTGCTTGTTCTGTTTACTCTGCTTGTTTTGTTTGTTTTGTATTCGCTTTCTTCCATCCCCAGAAAAACCCCTACTTTTTCTTTGCTAAGAGCTTTAGGGTTTAGTCCTGCATCTTCTAGAGCATGGTAGGCTTCCATCAAGAAGAGGCGTTCTTCTGGTGGCATGTACTCGGCTTCTCGCGGTGATATTTCAAAAAATAAGGGATCAAATCTGTCGATTTTCTCTAGCATTCCTGCCCATTTAGAATATGATTTATGAGAATTTGCTCCGCTAGGGTCATAGTAAGCGCTTAACCTTCCCCAGCGCAATTCAGGAATTTCTTTGACTAGCGATTCCTTTGCGACCAAGATATCCCATAAATCACTCACTTTTGGGGCTCCTGGAAATCGGCCACTCATCCCAACAATAGCAAGAGTTTCTTTTTCTTCTGCCCCTGAAAACTTGAATCCTTTTGGCTTTTCCCGCTTTTTGATCTTTGGACTAAGGTCAGTAGCAGAAAAAGAAGGAAGCAAAGAAGTCTGGGTCCTATTTTCTTTTCTCGGCTCTTGGTAAAGTTTCTTTAACGAGTTTGTATAGTTACTTGCCAAGTGATCGCTCAGTAGAGCTAAGGTTGCATGGCTAAAGAATAACGCGGGAGTAATGTTTATCTGATAAATATCACTCAGTTCTTGAGCAAGTTGAGCTAGGCTAATAGAGTCAAATCCAAAATCAGCTAAATTAGCATCATCATCCAGTTCTTCCCTAGGTACTTTCAAAAGGCGCTCGACTATAGTTTGAATCTCTTGGTTGACGCAGTTGAGAATACTCTGTCCTCTTAGTTCTTCTCGCCAAAGCAATCCGGGCCTCTCTTCTTTGGACGTACTCTTTTGTTCTTCTTTCCCTTCTTCTCCCCATTGCGGCTTATATTTTCGCTCTAAAAATTCTCTTATCCGAGTGGATTCTCCCCTCATGACTAGGGTCTGCGAGTATCCTCCTCTAATAATTTCTTCAAAGGCTACGATACCTTCTTGCGCTTTTAACCACGATTGCCCACTACTCTGAAGATATAGCTCTGTCGACGCTTTATCGCTAACCCCCATTCCTCCTTCTTTCCACAAGGGCCAATTGATTGCGATATAGCGGGGTTGTTTTTCTTCCTCTTGCAAAACACTCACCGCCATTTGATATCGTTTGCCTACAGCATACGAACAGCTACCAAAATCCCCCAATATCGCAGAGGAGGAGGTAAAGTAACAGATCCACTGACATTGATTAAAAGCACTGTTGACAGCATTAGTTCCTTCTATGTTAGCAAGGAGTACGCGATCAAATTCCGACCAACTCATATGGGTAATTTGTTTTTTTTCTTCGAGGCCTGCCGCGTGAATTACCCCTGTTATTTGCCCTTTCTTAGATTGAATTTCTCTGGCCAAGGACTCTAGTTTTTCTTTATGAGTAATATCGAGGGCTTCATAAGATACCGACTTTGCTCCTCTTTTTATGAGTTTGTCTAGGGCAAGCTCGTGTTTAGGGCTTTTTTGCGAGCGCCCCAGTAAAATAAGATGAGTGTTATGTTGGGCTAAGTATTCGGCAAATAAAAGGCCTAAACCTCCCATTCCTCCCGTAACGACATAGACTCCTCCCTCTCTTAGGGGAGGAGTCTTCGAGGGCTGATAGCCTCGTGGCTCAATAAGCAATTGTTGGAGGGCATTTAAAGCGAAGCGATATACCCCTCTTTTACCGATGCAGTCTTCTATGGCTTCTGCAGTAGGAGGGTCGTAGAGAATGGTTATTTTCAACTTAGGTATAGCTAATTCCACGGAACGCTCGTAACCAATCCATGATTGATCGTAGGCAGAGGTGTAAGTTCCTACCAAAACCAGTTGCTCTATTTTAGAGCCGGCACTTAGTAAGTGAAATATATCTTGAATACTCGCACGGTTTTGCTCTGCTTTTGGACGATACACGATAATTTTTTTAGTTTTCTTTTCGGCGTCGATTTTTATTTCTTCTAGTCCCTCCCTAAGCTCTTGAACAAAACGCCAAGTTTGCCCCTTTTTTCTTGTATAGTTTTTTAGACTTTTTTGAATTTCATCGTTTCTACCAATATAGAGAACTTCTGGGGCAAGCTTTTCTCCAAAAGAACGACTTGTCGCAGGTACATTCTTCCAGCACTCTTGGTATAAAATCAGAGAGGGAGTTTCGAAAGGACTTTTTTCTTTCGGTTTTTCTGGAGAAAGAGGAGAGTCATTCTTTTTGCCATTTGATTGTGAAACCGAATTTGATTGTGAAACCCAATATTTTTCTTGGGAAAAGGGATAAGTGGGTAAATGAAGACGCCGGGGAGTTTCTTCTTTGTAGAGACTTTCCCAATTCATCGGGTAGTTTTGCATCCATAGTTCGGCTAGCTTGTCGAGTTTTCCTTTAGAATACCAGCGAGCAATGGTTTCTTCCAAATCCTCATCAGCCCGAAAAATACCTGTCCTACTGGACTTAATCCGAGCATACCATAGACTAGAGCGAGAGGATTTTGAATCTTCTAGCCAGTCTCTTAGAACCTCCGCCGCTTTTTCGATACTAGTGGCTAAAAAAATCAAACGTTCTTCTAGGACTATTCGTCCTGTTTGGAGTGTATAAGCGAGCGAAGCAAGGTCTGTTTCTGGATTTTCCTGTAAAAAAAGAAGAAGCCGCCTTGCATAACTCTGCAAACGATTCTCATTTTTAGCCGAAAGAGGAAGAAGAACAGCTTGGGCAATTTTCGTTTGAATGGGATTAACTGATTGAGGAAATTCTTCTAAAATAACATGAGCATTTGAGCCTGTTGCGCCAAAGGAACTAAGACCTGCTCTTCGAAGTTTAGTTTTGGACTGAGGAGCTAAGCTCCAATCCTCGGTTTTTTCTTGCACATAAAACGGAGAAGAGGCTAAATCTAGATAAGGATTAATGGTCTGAGAATGCAAAGATTTTACTAAAGTTTTATGATGTAATTGGAGAATTGTTTTTGTTAAACCACTGATGCCAGCAGCGGATTCGGCGTGGCCTATATTCGATTTAACCGAACCTAAAGCGCAAAACTGCTTCTTCGCCGTAAACTCTTCAAAAGCTCGATTTAATCCTTGAATCTCAATCGGGTCTCCCAAGGATGTTCCTGTTCCATGAGCCTCAATGTAGGAAATTGTTTCGGGATCTATTCCTGTTTTTTTCAAGCAATTTACAATCATTTCTCCTTGGGCCACGGGAGAGGGAACAGTAATTCCGCTAACATTTCCCACATGATTAATACTACTCCCTTTTAAGACGGCATAAATACTATCTTTATCTTTTATCGCTTGGCCTAAAGGCTTTAGTAATATGGCCCCAATTCCCTCTGCCGAGACATAACCATCGCCTCCTTCTCCAAAAGTACGGCAATAGCCATCACTAGAATGAAGATCCATTAGACCATAGGTCTGGTATTTATTCGGATGCAAAGATAAGTTTACTCCTCCGGCAAAAGCGGCTTTGCTTTCTCCTTTTATCAGGCTTTCCATCGCTAGATGAACCGCCGTGAGAGAAGAAGAGCAGACAGTATCTACAGCCATAGAGGGGCCATGAAAATTACAGAAGTAAGAGACTCTGTTTGCAATTTGAGCATAGTTTAGGGAAAGAGGAATTTTTTCTCCTTCTACCACCGCTTCATTTTGGAGTAGAGTGTAATCTTTGTGCATGACTCCAACAAAAACTCCGACCGCTCTTCTCTCATTTTTTCCCTCAGGCGAAACAATATTGAGGGGAGTGTAGCCAGCATCTTCTAAGGCCTCCCAACAAACTTCGAGAAAGAGGCGCTCTTGCGGATCGATAAACTCTGCTTCTCGCGGTGATATTTTGAAAAAAAGTGGATCAAAACGGTCTACTTTATCGAGGAAACCTCCCCATTTTGACATTGCTTTACCAGAAGGAGATTTTAAGCCTTCAAAGAAATTCATATCCCAACGATCTTTGGGAATTTCGGTGATACAATCTTTGCCTGCTTTTAGATTTTCCCAGAATTCGTTCAAGTTTGATGCACTGGGATAACGACCGCTCATTCCTATGACTGCTATGTCTAAGGTAGAGGGAGTGGAACCTAGAGAAAAAGCCGAGTTTATCGGAGCGTGAGTGGTTGTTACGCTAGATTTTTTCTCGGGAAAATGGGATTTTTTGGCAAGAACAGGGGAAGAGAAAGTTCTTTCACTGGCTCCTTGTAATTTATAGTTTTCGGCTAAATGTTTAGAAAGACTAGCAATGTTCGTGTATTCAAAAAGAAGAATAGGAGAAAGTGTTATCGAAAGGGCCGATTCTATTGACTGGACTACTTCCAATAGCATTCCAGAGCCAAGGCCCAGTTCATAGTAACCTTGCTCCAGGGCAACTTTATCTGCCCTAATCCCTAGTTTGGAAGCAATGATGGATTGCACTAGAGACTCAAAGGAATCAAAGGAGTCAAAGGAGAGCTTTGTTTTTTCCAAAGTAGGGATATTCTTTTTTTTCTCCGACAAATATTCTGATTCTTGTTTTCGATGGGGATTAATCAACCCAGAATGGCGAACTAGTTTACTTTTATAATTTTTTAACTCACCCATCTTTTTTCCCTGAGGAGTAAAAAATTCCATCGTGCAACTAACGAGCTCTTCTTTAGTCTCTATGGAGGCATGGGAAATCCGAGTATAGCATTCCTGACCAAAGGTCTCAGAAGCCTTAAAAGATTCATAGAACAAAGGTAAAAAAAGACGATCTTCTTTGGAAACTAACTGAGAGGTTAAACCAACAAAGCCTACCCCGCTACCATCGATTAGGATCGGATGAAATTGGTAACCTGCTTTCCTCTCTTCAGGTTTCACTTGCACATGCATCCAAGTAGCATCCTTTGTAGTGTAGACGGTTCCCTCTGCCTCCATCATACCCGTGTGAACCAACTCTTTCTTTTGACATTGCTGATAAACTTGATGAAGATCCGTTTTGGAGAGATGAGAGGAAAGAATTTCTTTTAGATCGACCGATTCTTCGAAAGTGACCGGATCTACCAAATACATTTGAGCTGTGATGTAGAGTAGATTTTCTCTCTGATCCGTATTTAAGGAAGATTCGCTCACTTGAACATTCCAAACTCCTTTTTCTAACTCCTTTGCTTCGATCGATAAATTTACTGAAATCTCTTTTGTTACTGTCAGAGGGCGGTAGAAAGAAAGATTTTTTAATTTCAATTTCTCATAGGTATACCCTGCCTGGGCAAACCATTGATATAAGAGATCTATCCAAGCAAGACCTGGTAATAATTCTTGGCCATGGACTTTGTGATGGGCAAGAATCGGATGATCAATAGTTAGGTGCATGCTCCAAACAAGAGATTGTTCAAAGGAGTGAGTGAGAATTTTATGGGGAGGAGTTTTTAATTTCTTTTCTTTTTCTAAAGGGAGTAGAGTTCTAACATCCACTCGCTTCATTACTGGTAAAGGCAGAGGAGTTCGTCTTGTTGCCAAAGCCTTTGAAAAACTTTTTCTTAAAATTATATGGGCATTGGTACCACCATCAGCAAAACAGTTCAAAGCAGCGTAGTTCATGGCCATGAATCGATCTTCTCGGGGAAAAACAAAACCAAAATTGTCTGTGCAATGGTCGAAAGGTTTTTGTCCCGACAAAAAAGGAACGAGAGATTGGTTGTGTAGCATTAAAGTAACTTTAATAAAACTAGCCATTCCTTCTGCACAGAGCGGATGACCAATATTCGGTTTCATAGATCCTAAATACAAGGGAGAATTCTCTTCTCGATGATAGGCGCAGTGGATAGCCTTAATTTCTAATAAATCTGTCACTTCTGATCCTGATCCATTGATGTCTATATAGCTCATTTCTTTTGGGGAACATCCACTTTGCTTTAGGGCCGAGTTCATTACTGCTATTTGCGCTTTTATATTGGGAGTGGCAGGGCCTGCTGTTCGACCATCATTGTTAATGCTAATGCCTGAAATCATTGCGTAGATAGTGTCTCCATCTTGCTGAGCTTTGCTAAGAGATTTTAAGTAGACAAGTGCGCAACCTTCTCCCAAAACCACTCCAGAAGCCCGCTTATCAAAAATATGGAATTCCCCATCTTCTTTTAGCAAATTACGCTGGGCAAACATCTCATGGGTAGCAGGACTAGTCAGTAAACTCACTCCTCCGACAAGAGCAGAATCAACGCTTCCCGAACGTATTGCCTCTGTGGCCATTCTCATTCCTACTAAAGAAGAGGAACAAGCGGTGTCAATAACGAGAGAAGGGCCTGTAAAATTAAAAAACTGAGAAAGGTTGGCCGCTAAATAGTTTTGTCCCGCGACCATGATCGGATTGCGAGTATTTTGCAGATTAGCAAGGTTTGTCTGATTTTGGCCCCGAGCTCCGATATAAACGCCGACATTTTGGCCGGCCAATTCTTGGTGAGTGTACCCGGCGTGATATATTGCTTTGCAACTTTCTTCTAGTAAAACTAGAGCTTGCGGATCCATCGCTCGGGCATCTTCTGGGGGAATCATAAAAAACTGAGGATCAAATCCATAAATATCTTCGATTAATCCAGCATAGTAGTCCGTTTGTATTCCCCAACATTCTTTGGGAATGGGAACAATGGCACTTTTTCCCTCCCGCAACAGTTTCCAGTATTCCTCCACATTAAAAGATCCTGGAAAGCGGCAAGCCATTCCGACAACAGCGATCGGCTCTATTGAGTGACAATGGTTTTCACAATGAAGCGGACTTATTTCTTTAAGGGTGTTTTCTTTATCAATAGCAGAAGTACTTTTCTTTACAGGTGCTATGAACGACTCTTCGGAGGGGAAAGCTTTTTCTGAAAATCTTTCTGAGATAACTTCAGGATGTTTTGCTTGTAGTCCTTCCGATAGCGCTTCTAAGGTAGAGTATTCAAATAAAAGAGAAGCCTCTAGTTCTAAATTTAGCTCTTGCTCCATTTTTCCGAGGATTTGCGTTAAAAAAATAGAATCTACTCCATAGTCAGCAAAAGAAGCGGCTGGGTCAAGGACCTCTTTTAGCTCTAGTTCCGATGCAAACAAAGATTGCAGCCAATCGAGGACAAGGTTTTCTTTTCCTCTTATCGTAGCTAGCTTAGAGTTAGTTTTCTTTTTGCGGGGTATTTTTTCCACAGTATCGCTCTGTTCGATTTTTACTTCTTGAGCTTGGAGTAAGGTTTCAGGAGAAAACTTATTTGAGCTGACTACCACGGGCATAATGACAGGATCTTTTAAGTTGCTTAGAATTTGATCAAAAAACTCCCGCCCTTGGGCATCGGTAATGCTAAGAAAGCCTGAGTTTTTATAAGCGGAACTTTTAACTTCTCCCATTCCTGTTTCTTGCCAATTGGGCCACTGAATACTGACAAGGGGAAAGTTGTTTTGATGGGCGCATGCATAGTAATCCATAAAGGCATTGCCCATAGTATAATCGCACTGACCTACTCCTAAACTAGGTATAAGAGCTGAGACAGAAGAAAAGAGTAAAGCAAATTGCAGTTTTTCAGAGTCCAAGACTTGCATTAAATTTTGTAAACCATTTATTTTAGGTGCTAAGACTTGAGCAATGCTTTCTTGTGTTTTTCTAGTAAAGGCGCGGTTAGTAGAATCTATCCATCCTGCCGCATGAATAACTCCCGTGATATTTCCAGAAGAAGTTTGGAGTTTTTTGTATTGTTTTTTGAGTTCCTCTAAATTATCCAAAGGAAAAAAAATAGTTTGAACCTCAGCTCCCAAAGACTCTAGTTTTTGGATGTTATGGATTTTTTTTTGGATAGAATCTGAAAATTTTTCTTTCTCTTTCCATTCTTTTTTGGAAGGCAGAATTTCTCTTCCCGTTAATAGTAAGTGCTTAACTTTGTATTTTGTCACTAAATGGTAGGCACAGAGTAATCCTAGTCCTCGTGTTCCTCCTGTTATCAAGACAATGTCCTCTTGGGAGAAAGAAATATTCTGAGATTTAGATTTTTGCATACTTTTTTCTCGGAGAAAACTTGCATATCGTTGATTCTGTCGATAGCATACTTCCACTTCTCTCGATTGGTTAGATGCTTCTTGGATAATCAATGTCGCTTGTTTTTTGAGATCTTGGCTTTTCGAATCTAAATCGACATGACGAGAAGTAATGGCCGAATACTCATTTTGGAGCATCCTGTACAAGCCTACTCTATCTGCCCCTGCTACTGAGCTTGTTTCATCTTGATAGCTTTCCAGTCCTTGGGTGATAAAAAGCAGTCTGATTCCTTCACTACGCTTCTCTTTTATGATTTCTTGTAAAAGCCTAATCCATTCACCACTAAAAACAGAATTTGGATCTATTCCTGTGAGATCAATCCAAACATTACAGAAAGTCAAATATTTTTCAAATGGATCTTCTTGGATTTGTGAATCCTGAATCAATAAAGTTTCTTTACTCTGAAGCTTGATTTCTTCGGCCAAAGATTTTGTCGCTTCCGTATGTAAGACAATAACCTTAAGAGATATTTTTTCTAAGATATTTTTAGGAGAAGACTTCCAGTCTTTTTCTAAAAATATAGATTTTTGTTGCTGATTGTCTGAGTCATTCGATTCGGGAATCCAGTAAGATTCTTTCAAAAAAGGATAGGTGGGTAAACTAATGTGCTTGGGCTTATTCTTGAGGTAGAGTTTTTCCCAATCAAAAGATAGACCTTGCACCCAAAATTTGAGAATTTTGGGGTATTTTTTATTCTTTAGCCACTGATTGATCGTCGTCTGAAACTCCTCTTCCGAAGTCAGTAATTCTAGAGAACTCGTTTGAATTGAGTTGCCTTGGTAGAGATGTTCTATATCTTTTTTCTCATAAAGAAAATCACCTAGCGTTTTCTCCAGTTTGCTCATGGAATTAACGATAATACCCAGTCGTTGTTCTCTTTCTTTTCTCCCCACTTGTAAGGTATAAGCGATGTTTACTAAGTCATGCTCTAAATAGTTTTTCTTTTGGATTTCAAGTAATAGTTGCTTGGCTTGTAGGGAGAGAAGAGTTTTGTTTTTTGCGGATAATAAAATAGCAACGGGATCGTTTATACTCTTTATATCAAGGTCTCTCTCAGATACTTTTTCTCGGTATTCTTCCAATATAACATGAGCATTATTCCCCGTTAACCCAAAAGCACTGACCCCAGCTTTGCGCAGCCCCTCTTTTTGTTTCCATTCGATATTATTTGTATGAATAGAAAAAGGAGTGTTTTCTAAATTGATGAGGGGATTGGGAGATTGATAGCTCGGAACACCGAGTATTTTTTTGTTCTTCAACGATAAAATGGTCTTTATTACCCCAGCTAAACCAGAAGCTCCTTCCAAGTGACCAATGCTAGATTTGACTGCCCCCAAGGCACAAAAATATTTATCTTTATCTTTGTATTTATCTTTGTATTTATCTTTGGAAGGAACAAAACTGGCAAAAGCTTTGATTAGCCCTTGTATTTCTAGTGGATCACCTAATTTTGTTCCGGTTCCATGAGTTTCAATTAGACCTATATCTTGAGGATTTACTCTAGCATCTTCCCAAGCTTTTTGGATTACCTTTGCCTGCAGTTTTGGCCGAGGGGAATAGGGATTATTGGATTTTCCTACGTGGTTGATCGCGGAGCCCTTGATGACAGCATGGATATTATCCCTGTCTACAGTAGCTTTATTCAGGGGCTTTAAAAGTAACGCCATCACTCCTTCTCCTGGAACATAGCCATCGGCATTTTTAGAAAAAGTGTGGCACTTTCCGGTGGGAGATAGAGCATTGATTTGGGAAAAAAAGACATAGTGAATGGGGCTAAGGATGAGATTTGCCCCTGCCACAAGGGCCATATCGCACAAGTTTTCCCGTAAAGCTTGCACAGCCAGATGAATTGCGGTAATACCAGAAGCACAGGCATTGTCTACCGGTATTGAGGGGCCTTGTAAATCATAGGTGTAGGATATCCTTCCGCTGAGCATATAGGTCATATTGCTAATGTACTCATAGGGAGAATTTATCTGAATTTGCTGGCGCAGTATTTCGTCCCAATACTCTTTGAAAATACTGGCAACATATAGCCCCGTATTGGTTCCAGAAATGTTTTTCTCATAACCAGCGTCTTGGATTGTTTCGTAAATGACTTCGAGCAAAAGTCTCAGTTGCGGGTCGATCCAAGTGGCTTCTCTAGGGGAAATACCAAAAAAGAGTGGGTCAAACTTATCGACATCTTCTAAGAAACTCCCCCATTTGGAGTAAGTTTTGTTCGGAACCACTCCACCTGGCTCAAACCACAGGCTGTGATTCCAACGCTCTCGAGGAATCTCGCTAATGAATTCTTTTTCTGATTCTAGTTTTTCCCAAAATTCACTGAGATTGTTTGCTCCGGCAAATCTACCAGCCATACCAATTACCGCAATATCTCTGCCGATAATCTCTTTATTTTTTTTACCGGTGAGAAAAGTATCTTCGATATTGATATCTAATTTTTCTCTGTTTTTTGATATATCAATATCTAAAAAAGAGCAAATATCTTTTTTGTGTTCCCGGAAAAGATATTGAGAGAGTTCTTCTATATTTTCACACTCAAAGAATAGGGTTGGGGAAAGAATAATCTTCAGTTCTTCTTCGATGAGCAAAGATAGTTGTCTCTTTTTGATACCCATTTCCGAAAAATTCTCGTCCTTGTTCCAGGAAGAATCAGTGCCTTTCAATTTGGTGATTTGCGCGATGATGTAGTGTTTTATTTTTTTCAAGTGGCTAACATTCCCTCTCATGACACAACTCCTATGATTTTAAATCATTTACCATTCTTAGAGTGTGAGCTTCTAGTTTGGAAACCTAAACTATTTCTTAGTCTAAAGTCTTTAGACAATGCTTTTGTTAAGGCGTGTCTGATCACGCCCTAATTTGTTTAAGCGAAGACTGTACCAATAAATTAAGTTCATTTGAAATTTCCCCGCTCCTTGAAGAGTTATCTAGGTGCATTTTAATTTAAAGATTTTCGGTGCAATAAATGTTAGTAGAATATTAGTAGTCTATAAATAATCAAATAGCAAAAGATTTCAATAGCTAGCAATGAGATCCCTAGCTTTTTTCAAGCTCTGCAAATTTTTACCAAAAGCATTGATGGTAACGATGAGAGGATTCACATAGTTTTACGAAAATTTTTCATGAAACTATTATTTTAGTTTTGTTTTCTATAGGGGTCTATAACAAAGTTTCTTATTCTCTTTTAGAAACGCGGTTTTTAAGTATTCTCACGGCAAAGGAATATTCCCTGTGGCAGCATACTTGCGTATATATGTGCCCAGTAACTTAGCATCTATTTTGGGGCAAGTAATACCTCGCTTCTGCTTTGTTTTTAAAACGAAGTCGATGATGTTTTCTACTCCGAGGACATTCGTTTTCTTGGCTTTTTTGTAGGGTAGGAGTAAGTTGGTGGAAGTGGCCGAATGAATGGTTGTGTCTATACACTCGCACAGTTTAACATAGTCATCTTTTGTTAGTCCTAAATATTGGGAGGTGAGATTACCCAAGAGAGGATACACTCTTTCTTGAAATAGCTTTTTTAGTCGAAGAAGAAAAAATCAAGTGCACGAAGCTCCTTAGCTAAACTCTCATCTCCCATATCCTGAGAATACAAAATTTCCGTGCCAGCCAACAACGCCGCTGATACTACCAACGAATCATAATAAGAAAACTCCCCTTTTGTTTTCTCCCTCATTTCTGAAGCTTTAAAATAAACATCCCTCGTTAGTCCCACAAAATTAAACTCTACGGAATACAAAAAATCCAATGCCGTCCGCAACTTCTCTTCTGTAAATTTGAACGGCTTTTCTGGATGAATCAAATTATTCCCTACCTCATTCACCACCTGAACACTAAGAAAAACCTCATTTTTGCTAATGAGCTTGCTTGCAATCTGACAATTAGTACTTTCCTTATCTCGATCAAAGAGGTAAATCCAAACGTTTGAGTCAACAAAACATTTCTTACTACCGCTCATTCGCTTCCTCTCTTGTCAAAGGCTCAAAACCGTCTGAAAGCAAGGGAAGTTCTAGCTTTTCTCGCATCTTATCTATTTTGTTTTTTTTCAAAGCTGATTTATCCTCTACGTCAACGACATCCTCAACCGACACTTCCAAAACTACTCTACCGTCATTCATCTTTTCAACCACTCTCAAACTACTCCCCACTCTAACATTTCTAAGCAAGGGATTATCCAAAATAACTTTTTCAAGCATGGTCTTTTCCTTTTTTTCCATGACCCAAAAATAAAAACTCGCGACTCACTAGATAATACCACGACTCCAATAATTTAGCCAATTTTTTACAATCTCATCAAATCTTAATTTTGATGCATGTGTAAAAAGTTTTCTGAGTTTTCTTTTTGCCGCGAATGCGGCAGTGGCACGTAGCCAGGGAATTTATTCCCTGGTGTAAGAGAGTCCAAGAAGAAATGCCCTTTAGTAAAGGGCAATAATTTAGGGATATA
>JAJDCR010000155.1 GCA_029260735.1 Planctomycetota bacterium | reverse complement strand
TTAGCATAGTCAACAAAATCATTAACTATACGAAAGTTTTTCATTAAAATACCAAATTTTATTTAATAATACAGGCTTCTCACACACGGAAACAGAAAAGGGCTAAATGGTAGAAAAAATAAGAAGAAAAAACACGCATTTGGATTTGCATATTTTCAAGATGCAGTGAAAGAATGCGTCTTAAAGTTAAAGAAAGAAAAGAATTTCACGCAAAGCCGCAAAGACGCCAAGGAGAAAAACAATCCAGGTAAGAGATAAACTCGGAGAATTTCATCAACAGAAAATTTTTTTACATCTTCCTTTGCTTTTCTTTGCGCCTTTGCGTGAAATTCTTTTCTACTCAAAATCCATCGTGGAGGGAAAAAAATATAAAGACTACAGCTTAACTGAATGCTACTGGTGCCTGGCGCGACTAAACCTTATAAAATATGGGCCTAGATTAAATGCATGTTTTTCAGGTATCGTACTAAATAGTGCGTAATAGATACATCATTTGTCCAACTTGTCCTTAGCCATGTTATCATAGTATTTATATTCTAAATACGATAAGAAAGCATTAAGGGAGTTCCCATAACAAAAGGTTAAGGAGATCAAATGATGAAGTTTCGGCACGAAAAACTAGATGTTTACCAAAAGTCGATTGAGTTTTTAGCCTTGGCATTTGATGTAATAAGTGAAATTCCAAAAGGATATGATTTTCTAGGCGACCAACTAAAAAAAGCATCTCTTTCTATTCCCCTGAACATAGCAGAAGGCAACAGTAAATTCTCCGATAAGGAGATCACTTATTGCTTGCAAATGGCCCGAGGATCAGCAAATCAATGCAGTGCTATATGGGATGCCTCAAAAGTAGCAGGTTTAATTAATTTTGCTAGGTATCAGGAAGGAAAGGCTCTTTTGTTTAATATCGTTTGTATGCTCTCTAAAATGACGGTAAAGTAGTACGTTGTATTGAGTTCTCGGTCGTAAACCACAAACTGCAAAAAATCCACTTCGGAACAAAAATAATCATAGAAGTGTCTCAATTTTTATTTTATTGCATTATTTCACTAAAAATAGTATCATTACTTAAGATAAAAATAAGATTTAAATCACAATTTACATTATTTGTTTACTTTGTTGGGGTACTACAAAAATGAAACTCACACTTTCATTCTTAGCTGTACTGTTTGTGTTTATTCCCTTGGGACAAGCAGATACTATCAACTTAAATGCGATTGCCGACAGCTTCTTTTTTTCCGAAAACAATGCAAATCAAGGATCTAATACGATCCTAGCTTCCGAGCAAAGTGCTAACAATCCAGGCTTTCACGGTAGTTGGATGAAATTTGATATCGCCGCTTTGCAAGGTAATGGTATTATTAGTGCAACTCTCTTTTTAACTACTGTTTCCCATCACACAGGGACAGGCATTAATCACGAAATTTTAAGTTCTGGAGACGATAGTTGGCTAGAAAACACTGTTAGTGGTCTAAACCAACCAGTAGGGCCTTTAAATCTGGTTGATGTTACTTTAGTGGATGCTGTAAATGGAATCTATAGCTGGGACATTACTTCGGCGGTTACAGGCGCTCATGGACTAGGAGGATCAAATACTCTTCTTTCTCTACTACTAATGCCAGAAGATGAAGATGTTATTGCCGCGGTGGGGCCTCACCTAGTTTCTCGAGAAGGAGGTGCTAGTCAACCACTCATTGTCGTCGAAACGGGTGTTCTTGTACCTGAGCCAGGCTCTCTCGTCTTAATCACAATAGCTCTTGGCTTCTTGGGCTACCGACGCATTCGTTAGGAGAAAAATGTGAAAAATTTATTATTGATTATCTGTTTAATTTTAATTGCAGGGCAATCACTTTATGCCTATACGATTACAAGCTTCAGACAAACTCAACTGGTCGCTTCTGGAGTAGCTCCTAGCGCAACAGATGTCGCAAACTTTGACAGCCTTGTCGGAATCAGTGGGGGAATTGTTGAAGACTTCGAAGACAACACCCTAATCAGTGGCTTAACCATGAGTCTTGCAGGAGTTAATAATGCTCTTCCTTCAGGTTTTCGTAACTCCAATAGTGTCCTTGCAAAAAATTTCTGGGATGGAGCCGACTCAATCGTGGCAAATGCTTCTACCGTAGCAACCTTTTCCTACGCACCAGGGGCTAGTGTTTTTGCACTAGGGCTCGGTGATATCGAAAGTGACCTTCGTGTTTCTGTCAATGGAGAAGACTTAGGACTTGTCCGATCTCTTCCTAACTATGAGCGTATTCTAGATAATGCCCGTGAGGTTTACATCCGAATTGATTTAGAAACTGGGGATAATCTAATTACAAACGTTAGCTTTAGTAATAGTTCGGCTGGAGATGGTATTTTTTACGATCACTTGGTTGTTCTGGAAACTACAGTTCCTGAACCTTCTAGCCTCATCTTAGGAGCATTGGGAATTTTTCTTTTACTAAGAACAAAAAAGTAATTTTTTATGCTTATTGATTACGGTGGACTTGGTGATAATAACCATCAAGTCCATCAAATCTAAACTTTCAATAGCTTTGTTTTACAAAGTTCCTCCCCAAAATATCCCTGTAATACAACTCCTTTCTAATTCGCACCAAAAATCAACCCAGACGAAACTCCTCACTTTATTTTTTATTCCTGTTTTTGCCTCTCTTTTTTCGTAAAGTAAAAAGAAAACATTCAGAATAAACTCTTTCCTCAGGAAATAAACTATGGAATTAAGCAACGAAGAGATTCTCCAAAAAATAGAGCAGCGAGAAATTAAACCACAAATACTCGACGAAATGTTTGGCTTGGTAAGAGCAAATACACTACGCAAGCTCTTTTTAGAGAAAATGACAAAAGCAGATCTTTCTCCCTTGGGAAAACATGGGATACCTCTAGAACAGTGCCAGCCTAACATAGAGATGATGTTTGGAGCTATCCAAGTTCCCGTAGGATACATTGGGCCACTTCCTATCCAAGGGGACTATGCCAAGGGAAATTTCTTTATACCTATGGCCACCACGGAAGGAGCTCTTTTGGCCTCTGCCAATCGAGGTTGTTCGATCATACGGAAATGCGACCAAGTTAGGGTCAAAGTAATTCGCTCTGCTCAAACTCGCTCTATACTTCTCAAAAGCCATTCTGTAATAGAACTATCCAAGGTTCCTCAGTGGGTAAAAGAAAATATAGAACAACTCAAAGAAATAGCGGAAGAAGGCAGCTCCTTTCTAAAACTACAGCAAATAGATTGTCACATTGTGGGAAATAATCTATGGCTGCGCATAGAAGCTCATACTGGAGAAGCGATGGGCATGAATATGATCACTTTTTGCGGAGAAAGAGTCGGCAAATTCATTCATCAAAAATTTCCCAAGATAGAATTTGTTTCTGCTTCGGGAAATATTTGTTCAGACAAAAAAGCATCTAGCATCAATTTGTTAAAAGGTCGTGGGAAATATGTGGTTGCAGAAATTTTTATTCCAGACAGACAGATAAAAAAATACCTCAAAGCTTCTGCTCAACAAGTGTTTGATCTCAACTACCAAAAGAATTGGCTAGGAGGTATGGTCTCAGGTAGTCTGGGTTACAATGCGCACTTTGCCAACCTCATCGCGGCGATTTATCTAGCGACAGGACAAGATCTAGGGCATATAGTAGAAGGAAGCCAGGGATTTACCACTATGGATATAGTAGGTGGTGATCTCTATGTTGCAGTGACCCTCCCCTGCGTTCAAGTAGGTGTCATTGGAGGAGGAACACATCTGCCTCACCAAAAGGCATGCTTACAAATGCTAGGCATAGATGGTCCTATTGACGCTAAAGGAACAAGCGCTCTTACTCTCGCTGAAATTGTAGGCGCAGGTGTTCTTGCAGGAGAGCTGAGTCTAATAGGAGCTTTGGCTGCCCATAGTTTAGGAAGTGCTCACCAAGCGCTGAATAGGTAAAATATAGAAAAAATGCTGTCTTTTTCCTACTTTCTCTGCTCAAGCGAAAAAGAATAGCGTTTATCTGTTCTGGTATCAGGATCATAGGAGTTATCCAGAGGACAAGGGGTGACTGCTAAAACTCGTTTCTTGAGATTTCCAAAAGAAACCACTCCCTGAGCTTCTATAAACTCTCCATCGGAGTTAGGAGTAAGGGCTGGCATTGCTTGGATTACCCAACGCACACGATTATCTCCTGTAAAACGAATATTTATTTTATCTTTTTCATTAGGACATTCTAGTTCTATGTACTCTGTTCCCAGTAGCATAGGTCCCGAAGATTTGTATTTCTGAAAAGATCCCGAGAGTTTCTTTTTAATATAAACTCCTCCCTCTATTTTTTGCAAATGCGCATCATGAAAGTGCTTTCCATCGTCATAAGATCCCGTATAAAAACGCCAGCGAGCAAATTCAACAACTGTATCAGCATAATTCTTACCAGGAGGCAATATTTTTTCTAAAGCATCTATCCAATCGGGCTCATTAGTTTCTGGAGCAGGTAAACTAGTTTTTGGGTCTATGGGGCGTGGTGAATTACGACTCCCTTCCCAAATTTGAGCTAAAAATTGAGGGTTCTTTTTAAAATAGGAATCTTCCAAAAAAAACAAATAAAGGGAAGCTCCATACATAAACCAAGTTTCGTAGTCATCATTGCGATCAATAGACCAATCAGGATGCCTCTGAAAGTCGACTATCTGTTTCAAGTAATCGTTATCCTCTGGAAAAACTTTATCCTGTATGTAGGTTGCTGAAGTTTCAAAAAAGCCAGCTGTTTCAAACCAGTCATAAGCAGCATGAAGAGTATGATTAAATTCGTGGGCCATTGTAGAATCTAAAATATCCCCCGCATAATCGCCCCAGGCATCTATGCTAATGGTCACTTGATAGGCATCCCACCACACATCCTTTTTTTCGACCGGGTAAATACCTTCCACTGCCGTATCCCCACCGCGTTGTAAAAAAACATTGAGATGCCCACTTTTATTAACAGAATAAGAAAAAGGAGGACGAAACCCTAATTTTTCTACTTGGATTTCCCATGATTTCTCCAAGTACTGCCGGACTTCTTGGGCTTTCTTTTGATCCTGCTTTTTTTGGTAGCGTATAACAAAAGGATATTTCAGTGAACGCTCTGCCAAGGGCCAAGCTAAAGAAAATTCTGATGTTTCGGGAGCCAAAACTCTATCTATTTTATCAACACACCCTTTTTTCGTATCATCTGACCAAGCAACAGAGCAAGTCCAAATCAAAATTATTAGAAGAAATTTTTCCATTTTCGCTATCCCAAATTATGCCTAGAAATTGCCATATCTCAAATTACTTAGAAACAATTTTAGCATGCTAAGAGAAAAACTTACAAGATAATTTTGATTGAGAAGATGCTTTGGTAATCAAGACTTTACAATTCCAGATCTATTGCATACAATACTAAGAAAATAGCGAAAAATAAGGAGCCAAACATATGGAAAATTTATCTGGCAAAGTTTTTCTGATAACGGGAGCCACCGATGGTATCGGTAAACTAACGGCACTAGAATTAGCCAAACGAGAGGCTACCGTTTATATTCACGGACGTTCTCCCGAGCGAATAGAAACAACTATCGAAGAAATCAAGGAGTCTACTGGCAACAATAATATTAAAGGCTACCAAGCCGATTTTGCTTCTTTTTCAGAGATTAGAATCTTGGCAGAAAAAGTTCTATCGACTCCTGGTTCTTTGGATGTGTTGATTAACAATGCTGGCATGGGCGGAGGAGAACAAGGAAATAATGAGAGAACTTTATCTCAAGACGGATTCGAAATATGCTTTCAAGTAAACTACCTATCGACCTTTCTTCTCACCCACTTGCTCCTCCCCAAATTAAAAGCCACACCTAGCTCCAAAGTTGTCAATGTATCCTCTCTTGGTCAAGCTCCCATCGATTTTAATAATATTATGCTAGAGAATGATTTCAAAGAATTACGGGCTTACCGGCAAAGTAAACTAGCCATGATCATGTTTACTATCGACCTAGCAGAAAAGCTCCAAAAAGAAGGTATCACTGTAAATGCGCTACATCCTGGTTCTATGCTCAACACAAAAATAGCCTATGGATTGTTTGGAAAAACTTTTGGAGATGCTAAGAGCGGCGCTGACGCAATTGTTCATTTGGCCACTGCTCTAGAGTTGGCTGAAGTGACAGGAAAGTTTTTTGATGTAAAAAGAGAGTCTCGTGCTCTTCCTCAAGCTTATGAAAGTGATTCTCGTACTAAACTGTGGGATCTAAGTAGGCAGTGGACAGAGGTAGGCTAAGAAATTCCCTAAAGAAAAATTTATAAAATAAACCATAAGAGGTAGAACACTTAATGAGGAAAATGACACAGGTTTATGCTTTGAGAAGGAAAGTGACCACATTTTTTTTTGGCTGTCTGTTATTACTACTACTTCCCAGTTGCTCACTGGCTTTATTTTCTTGGACAGATGCTCGGCCGGAAAAATTTGAGCAATACACAAAAGCATGGTTAGGGAAAGAGGAACTCATTCTTTCTTATAAAACAGATTACGATTCATACTGGATACAGTACTCACTAAAAACAGAAGAGTTCCATGTTCAAAACGGTGCTCCTCCGATAGAATCTCTAAAAAATAAGGAACCGATTTCTATTATAGTAGAGAAAGAAAACCTTTCCAAAAGCACAGAGTCTTTTCATCCTCAGAACGCCATCTTAGTTAAAGATGTCCACAAGCATCAACTCTACTTAGAGGAAAATGATACCAAATTGGAATATCCGCTCCCCAAAAAAAACTTTGTTTTAGTTAATTTTTTAGGCTATGTCGAAGAAGATATTCACATATCCATCCCCTCTCCCGAAATGAAAGAGTATCGGCCCTGGTGGAGCTATCCCGCAATAATAGGAGCCTACCCTGTCACTCTTACTTTTGACACAGCAACTGCTCCTATCTGGATTACTGTACTTTTAGTGGGAGATCGAACGGGTTTATTTGAGGATTAAAATATCACCAAGTCAGTCAAATGTAAGTATCACCGAAAGCACATTATTTCCTTCTGGTTTCGAATGTAAAAACTGCCATAAGCAATGGTCGGCACAGTCCAATATTTCCCCTTAGGTAAAAGATGAGCTCGGCCCTTTTCTTCGTACTTAAGGTGATTCATTTTGGCAAAAGCTAAAACTCCTTGTTCGCCCAGAATAAGCATATGTCCTTCTGTTCCGATCAAAGTTCCTTTAAAAAAACCCCTCTGCCTCCACATGATTTCTCCGGTTTCCCACTCTAAACAACTCAAAATATTATTGTGGAAACCATAAACGTAACCTTTCCATAAAATGGAAGAAGAAAAATGATTTTTCATTTTTACAGTTTTCCACAACAACTTCGGTTCAAATTTCCCATTTTCATAGAGAATTTGAATCAAAGCAGAGCCAGAACTGTATCCCGATGAAATAAAAACATGATTGTTATGACAAATGGGTGCTGCCGCATTTACTTGGTAGGCTGTTTTCCATTCATATTTCCACAAAATATTTCCTTTTCGGATGTCAACCCCCAGAAGACTTTCTCCCGTGAAAAATACCACTTGAGTGACAGAATGGATCGTCGTTAAAATAGGAGTAGAGTAGCCCGCTTTATCGCTACCACAAGTCCAGATAATGCTTCCTGTATTTTTGTTGAGTGCGACAATGGAGTTCCCCTCTGGCCCTCCCACGTTAAAGAGAAGGCGATCTTTGTAAATAAAAGGAGAAGAAGAAATCCCCCAAGTGGCATTATCGGCATGAAACTTTTTCAGAATATTAACATTCCAAATTTTTTTCCCCGCTAGATTAAAGCACCACATATCGCCACTGGCACTAACAGCATAAATTTTTCCAGAATGGACTGTAGGTGTCGAGCGTGGCCCATTTCCATGGCCTCTTTCATACAACTTACCAATACGCTTTTGCCATATTTTTTTGCCCGTTTTTGCATTCAAAGCAATTAAATACTCAAATTGTTTATCCGCAAAAAGAGTATATAAAATACCACCTTGAGCTGAAATCCCAGAAAATCCATCTCCCAAAGAAACACGCCAAGCAAGCTTAGGACCTTTATCTTTTTGCCAACTCTCCAATATGCCTTGTGCTTGTGCTATTCCATCTCCTTTAAGACCACGCCAAGCAGGCCAATCTTGATTCGCACTCAAGTTTAAAGAGATAGCTAAAAAAAGGAATAATATTTTTTTCATAAGTTTATTGGTATTCTATGGTTAGAGTGCCCCAAAATCGACCTTGGACAACAGCCAAAGTAGCATGTCCCATAACATTCTTGTTCACCATAGTAGCGTAATGTCCACTGGAACCTTGGATTTGCAGAAGATAATTACTAACAGTTCCACTCCCATAAGACTTTCCTACAAGGTTTCCCCCAAAATTGAATTTATAAGCTTTTACTCCTCGTTCTTGGCGAAGACGTGAAGGATTATAAGTAGCGTTGTATATGTCTTTGCTAATTTTATCATTCCAAGTAAGAAGCTGATTATTTTTTCTATTTTTCGAGTAGTCCGCAAATCCTCGCAAAAGTTCATCTGTATACTTTTGTATATACTGACTCAATTCAGGCAAAAGTTGATTTGCTTTTCCCATCTCCACATAGAATTTATCGTTTCTTACATCGTAGACAATTTTGTATTGGATATCAGTGGCGTTCTTTTCCGATGTAATTTTATGTTGGGAGTGAAGGATAATGGTGTCATCTTTTTCTTCTAACTTGCCCAAGCTATACATTTTTTTTCCATCCTTCTCCATATAAAAAGAAAAGGCGTTTTCTTTTGCATAAGTAGAGTAAGGAGTAAGTGAAGAAACATTTTTTCCTTCTCGCTGACTTTCTTCTCCGTATACCGAAAAAGAATAATTCCAAGATTCCTCATCTTGAGGAAGTAGTTGGGAGTGAGTATTTTTAAGTTGGTTCAGCACAGCCAGGGAACCATTCTCCATACGAATGAAGTTTTCATCGGTAATCTCTAAATTGTTGACTCCCCCTGAAGGGATGGGCTGAATTTTATACATGAGAGCATCGCCACCGGCCCATCCAGGACCAACGTGATGAAATACAAGATAGCCTCTTAAAATGGTCTGCCCATACGTACCTAACCCGACAACCTTTATTCTATCGACCAAACGAGCCACTACATTCCCATAGCCGAACTTTTGTTTTTCAAAGCCTGAGACCTGCCAATGAACTTTCTCAAAAGTGATGAACGACCGAGTATTTTCTATCTCACTAGACTGAGCGAAAAGACTTGTTCCGAAGTATACCACTCCCAGAACAAGGCTATAACAGAATAGTTTTTTCATGTTTTTATTTTCCTAAAAGTAATCTACAAGTTATGATAAGTTCAGTACAGTTTACAAAAATTTGGCGAGAATCTCAAAAAACTTTTCATCCTCACTGAAACAACCTTAATCCCAGACAAAAAACCAGCGCACTCCCACATAAAAACCATATATAGCATAGAGTTTCTTCATTTTATGTCCTTAAAACAGTCTTCCTTAAGATATTTTCTATTGCGGGTAATCTTACTCAGAGATTGCCGAGCTGCTTGGCAAACTTGCGTTTCAAGATCATCGAGAAGCTTCTCTAGCGCAGGAACAGCAAAAGAAGCTTTCACTCCTATTCTTCCTAGACCAGCAATTGCTGTCATTATTGTTTTTGTATCCTCACTTTTTAAGTCGGCAAGAAATTTTTCTTTGTTTTCCCAGTCTTTAATCCACTGAGCCCAAACGGCTATAGCCTTTTCTTCGCTACCATCTTTACTCTTACCAAGGTTGGGTATAGATGGATTTACCTTTGTAATCTTTTCCAGTGAATAAACGGCAATATAACGAACAGAAACTTGTTCATACCGCACCCATTTAAATAAAAATGGTACCGCCTTTTCTCCCTGAGGAATAACAAATTTTTTTGCCTGCCACTGGAGAACGGAACGACTCTCAAAAGAACCAGAAGGTCCGCGTATTACCCAACCTGACACAGGCATTCTGACTCTGTCAAACTTTCCCTCTGCAAAATTTTGGAAAATCTTATCTATTTTTTTTTGAGTGGAAAGACGGTCTTTTTTTTCTGACTTGTGTTTTTTGAATTCGTCTTCATTTTGTTTTACTTCTTGGGCAAAAGAACTAAAACAAAACACTACAAGCCAGAGTAGACTTACTCTTACCATAAATCCTCTCCATTTTTCTATGAAACTAGAACTAGGCTTTCGCTTGAACTCCATACACAGAAGGTGTTACAGACGAATAACCTAGAGTAAATTGAGCGAGAGTGGAGGGCGAGGCTCCTGCCGAGCAGGGGATGTGCCTAGATTACAATATCAGGAAGCCTTGCACATCCCCTGCTCGGCAGGAGCACCCGCGATATAAAAACGTTTTTTCAATATGAAACCTATCATCTTTATGTGTATTCTTAAATACCATATCAGAAAGGCCCCTTAATACAAGGCAAGGTTGGAGGGCAAGGCTCCTGCCGCGCCGGGGTTGTGCCAAGATAAAAATATCAGGAAGCCTTGCACATCCCCTGTTCGGCAGGAGCCTCACTCCAGGGAACATGGTGCTTAGAAGGGTTTT